>DASXDP010000104.1:0-59803 GCA_036490575.1 Xanthobacteraceae bacterium | reverse complement strand
CCGTAAACGCAAAATCCGATAGGCTTGGCGTTGTCGGCAGATTGGCCCCGCCGCCAGCAGGAGGCGCAACACCGCCGATATCGTATTTCTTCGACCGCGAGCGACCGCCGCGACGAAACTTGTCGAGGCGGACCCTGGGGCGATTGCCTTCAGCGACCATCTCATGTCTGACGCGCTTCTTGGCTCGGCTCGAGGTCGGCTGCGCTTGCTCGTCCAACGCTTCGTCAGCCTCGGAGCGCCTGCCTGGAGATGCCATTTTGTGGCGCTTTGCTTGCGCCAATTTGTGTCGGTGCTTCATTGTCTAATCCTTTCGCATTGTTCGACGACTGATTGCTGTTCGCTCATGCTGAGCGCCCTCGCAGCAGCTTCCAGGTTTCCAGGGTACGCAGGGCCTGGTCCAAGCCGGTTGCGATCGACGCCTCACCGCCCGCCGCGCGAAACTCGGAGATGAACTGCATTTGAGCCGCAGTTGGCCGCCCGCGCTCTGTCTTGAGCTCAAGCGCAAATGCTCGACCGTCGCGGAGCAGGATCAGGTCCGACACGCCGGGGCGAACGCCAAGGCCATTGAAGATTGCTGCCTCAATGGGGCTGCGGCGACCGCCGTTTGGGACGTGAAACCAGACTAACCCGCGAGCACTGCGTTGCCGCAGATGCTCGCAGACGGTGCGTTGAATAGTTTGTTCGGACGTGGTGCGACTGCGCGTGAGTTTTCGACGCCCTGCCCGCCGTTGCGGGCTTAGTCCGCGCCATGCCCGCTGTTCGTTGCTAGGCATGACAAGCCCCTAGGATTGGCACCGAGTGACTCGGCGGCGTGCCGCAGAAGGAGAACCTCCCTCCGCTGAAAACGCACCAGCAGCCATTTGTAGGGCACCGTGAGGCAAAGCTTCATCATGCTGCCTTCGCGGCGCCGAGGTGCAGAACAAAACCCAGATTGTGCATCGGGGGGTCAGAGGGAAACGGGCACCCGGCACCATCAATGCCAGCGCCCCAAGTTGACGGGCGCAAAGCGGCCGCCGGGCGAAGCGGCGTCTGGACGCGATTGCTCGACGCCATGTTCGTCTCTCGCGCCCTGTCGCCGCGAGACGGCAACGCGAATGGCTCGCGCGAGTTCTTGCGTTGCCCATCATTGCATTCTGACGCGCGCGAGATTTCGGTTGTCACCCGCCGCATGTCCGCTGGGCCGCGCTTTGCGGAGGCGAATCTGCGTTCGAATCGCGCTTACCTCATGCTGACGATTTGCCGAGCCACCCTTGCGTGTAGCGCGGGTCGCCATTGCCGCCGGTGCAAGCATCAGCAGCGTCGCAACTTTTTAAGAGCCGGTCGGGCGCGAGAAACCGCTCGCAAACAAACAACACGCGACACAACGAGTCCTTTAAGAACCATTTTGTTGAAAGTTATTTTCCACTTCGAATTTGTTTGTCCTCAAACCGTCTCAACGCGACACAAAGCAAACGCATTGCCGTCAGAAAAACGAACGCATGCCCGTGAGAAATTAGGAACTGCTTCGCGCAAGAATCGTTGGCGCGGAATGCAGCAAATGCGAAGGAGAAGATTGATGTCGGCAACAAGCACAGCTTTGACGGCAACCGCCGTCCTGTTGGCGAGTACGGCATTCGCCGCCGCACAGAACGACACCTACCAGAACGGTCCCAATCAATATTCGCGAAACATGGCCCAAAATAACCGAGGCCAGATTTCGCGAAATGGAGCACCCGATCGCGCGGCCCAGCGCGACTGGAATAACGGTGACTATGCGAGGCGCGGTTGGAACAATGGCGACGCCTATGCGGGCCGCGGCTGGAACAGCGGCGATGCCTACGCCGGAAATTACATGAACAACGGGCAGTACGGTTGGGGGTTTCGTGGTTCGGGATATTATGATTTCGCGCCAGGATCCGGGGTTTACTATTCCGGCGCGCCTGGCGGGTATTACGATCAGGCCTACTGGCGCGGCGTTTACAACGTAGCGCCGAGCTTCTCACCGGGACCGGACCCCTACGCCGGGACGTATTTCTACGGCGTCGCGCCGTGGTAACTGCGCGCGCCGCAAGATTCGCATAAGGCGAGCCTCGGCTCGTCCGGCGAGAAGGGCGGCTTAGGCCGCCCTTCGTCATTTGCGCGCCCCTACCCGATCCTGATAGCGCCAACCATCCTCGGATCGCGGAGAGAGATTCGCGGCTTACGCAAAAGTTATTATTGGCCGCAAATTAAATCGCTATACCGGCAATCGAAAGGCTAGCGTTGCTGCACGCGCGGGCGGGTTTTGGCGAAACGGAGACAACGCATGGCGACATTGACCCGCCGGACGCTGGTGGCCGGCGCGGCGCTCGCCGCGCTCTCGGGCCGCACCGATCCTGCCGGCGCGGCAGCGCCGCCGGCAAGCGCGGGAGTTGCCGGCATCTATCGCTACCGCATCGGCTCATTCGAGGTGACCGCGATCTATGATGGCATCTGGTATCGGCCGATCACCGACAAATTCATCCGCAACGCGCCGTTCGCCGAAGTGGAAAACGCGCTTGCGGCCGCGTTCATGCCGGCCGACAAGCTGGCTACACCCTTCACCACACTGATCGTCAACACCGGCAAGCGGCTCGTCCTGATCGACACCGGCACCGGCGGTCAGATCGCGCCGTCGGCCGGCGCGCTTCACGCGAATCTCGCTGCAGCCGGCTTTGATGCAAAAGCAGTCGACCTCATTGCCATCTCTCATTTTCACCCCGATCACATCAACGGCATCAAGGACAAAGACGATGACCTCGTCTTTGCCAACGCCGAAATCACGGTCGCCGCTGACGAATGGAAGTTCTGGATGGACGATGCCAATTTGAACGCGGCACCGTCCGACTTGAAAGCGGCTTTTCGCAACCAGCGCCGGATATTCTCCAGCATCGCCAACAACGTCACGCGCTTTGCGCCCGGCGCCGAAATCGCGCCCGGCATCGTCGCCCTCGCCGCTCCGGGCCACACGCCGGGTCATACCGTGTTCGCCATCTATTCCGGCGATCAGTCACTGCTCGTTCTCGGCGACACCGCGCAGCATCCCGCGGTATTCGCCCGCCACCCCGATTGGCAGGCGGCCTTCGACATCGACGGCGATGAGGCCGTCGCAACACGGAAAAATCTGTTTGAGCGCGCCGCCGCCGACCGGATGCTGGTCACCGGCTATCACTTCCCGTTCCCGGCTTGCGGCCACCTCATCAAGACGGCAGGCGGCTTCGAACACGTGCCGGTCGAATGGCAGCCGAACTTGTGATCACATTCTCTCGAACTACATCGATGTGCCGTGCCAGAGGCGGAAGCGTCGTTGTAGGATTGCCGCCGCCACGCAGAGAGAGGATCCGGCCATGAACCCATCGCGTTCGCTTGCTGCGCTGCTCTTCCTTTCGGCCATTCTGGTCGCGCCCGAACTTGCGGCAGCGGCCGGTGTCGAGGCACCCTCGCCACCACCCTCACCGCCCGCCAACCAGGGCAAGCAAAACACCCAGACCAAAAAGCCGAAAAACGACAGAAGCAGCTCCGCCGAGGATTTTCTGCGCGGCTATCACGCCGCCTACACGCTGATTTACGACAACGCGGACTTCGAGGGCGGCATCGCCGCGTTGCGCGCGCTCGGCTACGACGATCATCCCGACGTCGCTACCTTGATCGGTTACGCCAGCCGCAAGCTTGGCCGCTATGACGACGCAAAAATCTGGTACGAACGCGCGCTCGCGGCCGACCCCAACCATGCCGTCACCTGGTCGTACTACGGCATGTGGCAGGCCGAGCAAGGCAATGTCCTCAAGGCCAAGGACGACCTTGAAAAGGTGCGGCTGATCTGCGGCACCGATTGCCGTGCCTACAAAATGCTCAAGGACGCCATCGACGGGACGGTGACGTACTAATCTGCTTGCGAGGTACTTGCCGTCTCCTGCATGATCCACGCCGCATAATCGGGATCAACGCTCTCGATCGGAATAACAAGGAAGGCCGGGGTGGTGTAGGAGTGCATCTCCTTCACCGCTATCCGCACGGCATCGGTCAGCGCCGCGCGGGTTTTTATGATCATCACGACTTCGTCACCGCGCTCGATGGCGCCTTGCCACCAATAGTAAGATACCATCCCCGGTAATATGTTGACGCAGGCGCAAAGCCGCCGTTCGACCAATGACCTTCCTACCCGCTCCGCCTCGACAAGGGATGGAAAGGTTGTGTAGACGAAAGCGGCGCGTTCCATTTCCACGCTCCTTAATGCCGCGCGTCGGCGACTTTTCCGCGAGCCCCTAAACGCCCAATCGTATGCCAAAGCGCCGTACCGCTTCACGCTACAAGCACATTGCCTTTGTCGCCAGCGACACGCCGTCGGCGCAGCACGCGCGCCGCCGCCTCGTTCGCCGCTACGGCGAGGTGCCGCCGGAACGCGCCGACGTCATTGTGGCTCTCGGCGGCGACGGCCTCATGCTGACCACGCTGCAGCAGTTCATGAATTCGGACAAGCCGATCTACGGCATGCATCGCGGCACGATCGGCTTCCTGATGAATGAGTTTTCCGAGCAAAAGCTAACCGAGCGGCTCAACGCCGCCCATGTCAACGTCATCCATCCGCTGCTCATGCGCGCGCGCGATGCGAGCGGCCGCGTGCATCGTCACCGGGCGATCAACGAGGTTTCGCTGTTTCGCCAGAGTTATCAGGCGGCGCGGCTGCGCATTCTGGTCGACGGCGAGGAGCAGCTTGGCGAGCTTGTGGCCGACGGCATACTGCTGGCCACGCCCGCAGGCTCGACGGCGTATAACCTCTCGGTTCAAGGTCCGATCATTCCCATCGGGGCGCCGCTGCTCGCTTTAACTCCGATCAGCCCATTTCGGCCGCGCCGCTGGCGCGGTGCGCTTTTGCCGGATCGCGCCAACGTCACGATCGAGGTCCGCGAATCAGTCAAGCGGCCGGTCGCCGCGGTGGCCGATCACGACGAGGTGCGCTCGGTGCGTTCGGTCGAGATCAGCATGGACCATTCGAAATCCATGTACATGCTGTTCGATCCCGGCCACAGCCTCGAGGACCGGATCCTGCGCGAGCAATTCGGCTATTGATCGCTGGCTTTAAGCCGCCTGCGGCTGCAGCTCAGGCTCGAAAATGTCGTCCAGCATTTCGTCGCGCAATTGACGCGCTTCCTCGCGGGCGGCTTCGGTAGCAAACCGGCGTAACAAGGTCAGCAACGGTGCCAGGTCGTCGAGCGTCTCGTTCTCGCAGCCGGTGAGGACGCGCTCGATCATCCGGCGCTTCAGCCTGGCCGACCCGCCCGGCTCGCTCGTCAGGTCACCTTCGCGCATGGCCTCTATGGCCTGTTTAAATGCCGGATAGGTGGACGGCGGCAGACCGGCGCGATCAAACAGCGCGCGCAGGCTCGCCCCGCCGCCGTAGTGAATGACCGTGCCAACGCGCTTGGTCGGCATTCCGCTTAATTCGGCCAGCGCCTCCTCGAACAACGTCACGTTGCCCGACAGGAAAGCGCGCAGGATCAGGCCGGCCGTGAGCTGACCGCTGGCGCGCAAATGGCGAACGAGCGGCCGTACCTGGACGGTAGGCGTCTCCGCCGCAACCGTGACGGTCGCCTTCTCGCATGCCTCCCGGGCGACGAGGCGGGCGCGCTCGGCGTTGAGCCACCGTCGTCTCGCGACGAAGCCGACCAGCGACTCCGACACCTTGGCGACCAGCGCGAGTCGTGTGGACGGAGCCAAATCGTAACGCGCCAGCAGCGCTTCGCGGACGGCCGCGACATCGCCGAATCGAGCCACCATGCGATCGATCGACACAGGCGCAACTTCAGCCTCCGGGTTTTGCACCAGAGCCAGGCAAGCGGTCGCGCCGCCCACTTCGGCAATGGCGCCCGCGACCGAGCGTGGCAGTTCGGTGCGGCTCGCAATCGCCGCCTGAACGGCTTCGGCACCGGTTGCCACGGCATCCACCAAATCCGCGTCCACGAACAGCGGCGATGCGGCCAAGACCAGCGACGCAATTTGCGGCTGATCGGCGGCCAGCGCCAGGACGACGGCCGGAGGTGCGTTCGGGCTCGCCGCCAAGGCGTCGGCGAGAGCCCGCCGCACCAGCGGCGAAGGATCGTCGAGCAACATGAGCATTGCGCCTTCAATGGCCCTGGCGTCTCCGGTGGAGAGATCGGAGTGAAGGTAGGCGCTGGCGAGACCGCTTGTGGCTTCCGCCCTTCGCGTTGCGGATGTCGAACGAATCCCGTCGAGAAAATGGGGGACAATCATTGCTTTGCGCCACGCTGCCTGAACTGCCGCCGATGCTAAAAGCCGGCTGTTAAAAAATCGTTCACCATAAATCTTTGCAAAGATTACCGGCGCCGCGGCGACCTTGCCGCAACCCGGCCACCCCTCCACGCGAGTGGCCTCGTGGAAAAATCGAAAAGATGGCGCGGTCGATCAGCCTGCCGTTGCGTTCAGAGCGGGTCCGGGCTCATTTTCCGCGTAAGCGGAGATTAATCTTTATGGTAAACGAACGCTTAACGCAGGGAGATTGGCAATGACTAACCAAGCGGCCCGACGGCACAAGCGCGGCGGCCTTTATTTCGAGGATTTTGTCCCTGGCGAAGTGGTCGAGCACCGCTACACGCGTACCGTCACCCAAATGGACAACATGTTGTTCTCGAACATGACGCTCAATCCGCAGCCGCTCCACATCGACCGTCATTTTTGCGAGCAGGAGACCGAATGGGGCCAGCCGCTGATGAATTCGCTGTTCACGCTTGGATTGATGATCGGTA
The DNA here is from genome assembly GCA_036490575.1 of Xanthobacteraceae bacterium. GTDB lineage: Bacteria > Pseudomonadota > Alphaproteobacteria > Rhizobiales > Xanthobacteraceae > BOG-931. The sequence continues at coordinate 53,042 of DASXDP010000104.1, read as the reverse complement.
TGTCGGTGAGCGACCTTACCGTCGGCACGACCATCGCTAATCTCGGCATGAGCGACGTGAAATTCCCCCACCCGGTGTTTGAAGGCGACACCCTGCATGCGAGCACCGAAATCATCGGCAAGCGCGAATCGAAATCGCGACCCGAAGCCGGGATCGTCGAGCTTCATCATCGAGCGTACAATCAGGACAACAAGCTTGTCGCCGAATGCCGGCGCTCGGCTTTTATGCGCATGCGGCCGAAGTGATGCGGAGTAAGGGCCTTTCGGCCGGAGAGATCCGGTGATAGGTTTTCAGCCTTCGGCGCCTGTAACCAGATTTGGTACATGAGCAGATTCGGCAGAAACCCCAAGCGCTTCTGGCGGCCCTTGATCGGGATCGTCGTCGCTTATGCCGTTGCCGTGCAAAGCCTGCTCATCGCGCTCGGCGGTTTTGCGCTTGCCGCCCCGGCCAATGATGTTTCACCGGCATTCGAATTGTGCTTGCACGAGGGTGCTGCGGCGCCTGCCCTTCCGGCCGGTGCGCCGACTCATGCCCCTTGCACTCACTGCGTCTTTTGCTTTGCCGGAGCGAACGCCGCCGTCATCGGGTCGCCGCCGGCGCTGGTCCATCGCGCGCATTTTGAAGTTGTCGACATATCGGGGACGCTCGGCGATTACCGTCCGCCTCGCGTCGCGCAGCATTTAATACCGAGTCCCCGAGGGCCTCCGCCTCGCGTGTGACGCTTTGAGCCGCCGCCGGGCGGCTTTTGAAGTGCGGGCCTCGCGGCCCTCCTGCCCTCTTAGTTCGCCGAGGCCGGACCGGAACGCTTGCGTTCCGCGGGCACGCGGCACGGAGTTAAATCAATGACGACATTAGCCCGGAAGACATCTGTCCATTCCGTCATCGCCGCGCTCACGTTGATCAGCGCGGGAATCACCGCAGTGCGCGCTCATGCGAGCGATTACGATGTCGGTTCAATTCACATCACACAGCCGTGGGCGCGGGCTACTCCGAAGGGCGCAGCCGCGGGAGCGGCCTACTTGACCGTTACCAACAACGGCGCGGCCGCCGACCGGCTGAGTTGCGTCGCAAGCGACGCCAGCGCCGGCTGCCAAATTCACAGCATGACCATGGACAACGGCGTGATGAAGATGCGCCCGGCGGAAAGCGGCCTTGAAATCCCGCCCGGCGAAACGGTCATGCTGAAGCCCTCGGGGCTGCACCTGATGCTCATGGAGCTCAAGCATCCGCTGGAGCCCGGCAAGACCGTCGAAGCGACGCTTAAGTTCGAGAAGGCGGGAACGGTCAAAGTCGACTTTCCCATTGCCGGCATCGGTGCGTCCGCCCCCGGCGCTGCCGCGGCGCCGCCCGGCGGCACCATGATGATGAACTCTGGCTCCACGATGCGAATGAACAAGCAGTGAGCGCCGCAAGCGCTGGCCGGCACTTCATCAAAAAAATTGCGCTTGTTCAATCAACGGAAATTCATCATGTCGCGTTTTCTCCTGCATTCGTGCGCATCCGCACTGTGCGTTTTGTTTGCCTCGCTGCCGCTATCGCAGGCGCTGGCCCATTGCTTCGTCGGCGCGCGCTTCTTCCCCGCAACCTTGGTGACCGACGATCCGTGCGTCGCCGACGAAATGTCGCTGCCGACGGTCTCTTGGTCGAAGAGCGGCGACGTTCCGCCGGCAACTGAATGGGATATCGAAGGCGAGATTTCGAAACGCATCACCGAGGATTTCGGCATTGCCATCGGCGAGGGCTGGTCGCAAATCCGCCAACCCGGTGCGCCAACGCTGGCAGGTTTCGCCGATTTGGAAACAACCTTCCAGTACCAGCTCCTGAAAGACCCTTCGCACGAAACGGCAATGCTGCTCGGCTTGATCGTCGACTGGGGAAACACCGGAGCGACCAATGCCGGGATCGGAACGCCCTACAGCGTTCTGACACCGACCTACTATTTCGGCCAGGGGTTCGGTCCGCTTCCGGATGAGCTGAGCTGGGCGCGACCGTTCGCCGTCACCGGGCAGGTCGGATACCAAATCCCGACCGACTCTTACGACGTGGCGCAAGGATTTTATATCCCGCAGGTAGTCGTATACGGCGCATCGCTGCAATACAGCATGCCGTACCTGAAATCGGAGGTGAAAGACCTGCAGTTGGCTGACTTCATCAACCACCTGATCTTCATCACCGAAGCACAGCTCTCAACTCCGGTCGCCAACAACTTCGGAAACTCCTACGAAACGACCGGCACCATCAATCCGGGAGCAATCTGGGTCGGGAGCTATTTTCAGGTCGGCCTCGAGGCTATGATTCCGGTCAATCGTGCGAGCGGGACCGGCGTCGGCTTTGTTGCCCAGTTGCATCTTTACCTCGACGACATGTTCCCAAACACGTTTGGACAGCCACTGATCGGCGGATCGCCGAGCAAAGCCCCGCTCTAACGGAGTAAGCCATGCAGGCACGCATCATCGTTTTATCGTTACTGCTCGCCGCTGCCGGGACCAGCGCGGCCCGCGCGCACGCGTTCCTTGACCACGCAAGCCCGCTCGTCGGCAGCACCGTAGCAACGGCACCGCACGAGGTTGCTCTTACTTTCACGCAAAGCCTCGAGGCGGCATTCAGCTCGGTACAAGTGACCGATGCCAAAGGCGCGCGGGTCGACCTAGGCAAAGCGCAAATCAGCGGCAACACCATGCGCGTTGGCATCAAAGCCGCGGGACCGGGACGCTACCAGGTGCACTGGCATGCGCTGTCGGTCGATACCCACAAGACCGAGGGAAACTTCTCCTTCACCGTCGGCGGCCAATGAGCCGCGACGCGCCCACGGCGTGATCGGGGGCTCGCGTGGATGATCCGCTGGTCTACGCCCGCGCCGTTCATTTCGCCGCCACCATAGTCACCACTGGCGCGATTTTCTTTTCCGTCTTCATCGCGGAACCGGCCTTCTCAAAGACGGAAGCGGGCGCGCGCTCACCCGCCATTTTGCGCGCCCTGTTTGCCTGGGTGGTCGGGATCGGGCTGGCGCTCGCAGTGATTTCCGGTTTCGCGTGGTTCGTTTTCGTTGCCCAATCAATGAGCGACAGCGGGTTCGCCGAAGTTTTTTCCGAAGGGGTGGTGTGGACCGTCCTTCTACAAACGGGTTTCGGGCACGATTGGCTGGCGCGACTGGTACTGGCCGGCCTCCTGGCGGCCGTGCTCGCGGTGTCCTTTCAACGCCGTGGCAGAAGATCTTTATCCGACGCTGTCGCAGTGGTTCTGGCGGGTGGCTTGGCCGGAACGCTGGCGCTCGCCGGCCACGCCGTAGGTGCGCTTGGATTTGAGGGATTTGTCCATCCGGCCGCCGATTTCGTCCATCTGGTCGCCGCCGCGGCCTGGGTCGGAATGCTCCTGCCACTCGCTTTGCTCCTTACGGCCGTCGCGCGTGAAGAAGCATCTACCGTGGCGGCACACGCGGCCATCTGGCGCTTCTCGAACGTAGGCCTCGTCACCGTCGCGGTGCTTTTGGTAACCGGCCTGATCAACACGCTTTATCTTGCCGGGAGCATTGCCGCGCTCACCGAGACGGACTACGGCCGTTTGCTGCTGCTAAAGGTTGCGCTGTTTCTCATCATGGTCGCCATCGCCGCTGTCAATCGGCAAGTCTTGAGCCCTCGCCTCTTGCCGGATGGAAGCGCTGCAGAAAGCCGCAAGGTGCTCAGCCGGCTCCGCCGCAACGCCACTATCGAAGCCGGCCTGGGCGCCCTCATCATCGTCATTGTCGCCGTGCTCGGCGTGACGCCGCCCGGTCTGCACCAGCAGACCATGCCGGACATGCAGCATCATTCTCATTGACGGAAGCCGCTTCGCGAAGCGACCATGACGCAATCGACCGCGGAGCATTGCCAAATCCATGCGCTCACTTTTGTTCGTCCCGGCGGATAGCCCGAGGAAGCTCGACAAGGCAATGACCAGTGAGGCCGACGCGCTGATCGTCGATCTCGAAGACTCGATCGCACTCGACCGAAAGGACCACGCGCGGCAAAGCGCGGCGGCTTTTCTCAAAGAAACCGTCGCCGCCGTCGGGCGGCCCTACCTGATCGTGCGCATCAACGGCTTACACACCGGCTTGATCGACGCCGATCTCGACGTTATCGCGGCCGCGCAACCCGACGCCGTAATGCTACCGAAAGCCGAAGGCGGCGGGTCGATCGCCAACCTCGATGCCAAACTCGCGGTGCGCGAAGCCGTCAACGGGCTCACCGACGGTCACATCAAGATCATGGCGATTGCCACAGAAACCGCCGCCGCTCTGTTCTGCGCCGGTACTTATGCGCGCTCAAGCAAGCGGCTCAGCGCGCTGACCTGGGGGGCGGAGGACCTTTCGGCCGATCTGGGCGCAGAAACCAACCGCAACTCGGATGGCGTGCTGCTTGATCCTTATCGTTTGGCTCGGGTTCTCTGCCTCGCCGGTGCGGCGAGCGCAGGCGTGCCGGCAATCGATACGGTGTTTACCGATTTCAGGGAGAGCGATCGCGAAGCGTTTCGCCGCGAATGCGGCGCCGCACGTCGCGACGGCTTCTCGGGCAAAATGGCCATTCACCCGACGCAAATACCGATCATCAATCAAGCCTTCACGCCAACGCGTGAAGCGATCGCGCAAGCGCAAGCGATCGTCGATGCGTTCGTCGCCAATCCGGACGCCGGCGTCGCCGTCGTCGGCGGATCCATGGTCGACCGCCCGCATCTCGCGCGCGCCAAACGATTGCTGGCGCGCGCCGAGACGCGGAAGGCCTAGCGCGCGTTTAAGCCGCGGCGCGCTTCCACAGGTGCTTCGTGGCGAGCGCTGCGCCCTCCGACAACGCCTTGAGCTTCGCCCAGGCAATCAAAGGATGCACGCGGCCACCGAGCCCGCAATCGGTCGACGCGATGACGTTCTCGCGGCCGACGACCTCGGCGAAGCGGATGATGCGATCGGCAACAAGCTCCGGATCTTCGATCAAATTGGTCGAATGGGTCACGACGCCGGGCAGGATCTTCTTGCCCGGAGGCAGCTTCACGTTCTTCCAGATCTTCCACTCGTGCTCGTGGCGGGCGTTGGCAGCCTCGAACGAGTAATAGTCGCAGTTCACCGCCAGCATGAGATCGACCAGATGCTTCATCGGGATGTCGGTGGTGTGCGGGCCGTGCCAGCTTCCCCAACACAGATGGAAGCGGATTTTGTCCGGTGGCAGTCCCTTGATCGAATGATTGAGCGCGTCGATCTGCATTTTGGTATAGCGCCGGTAGCCTTCGATGCTCGGCTCGTTTTTTTGCTGGTCCCAATTCTCGCCGATCGCCGGATCGTCAAGCTGAACGGTCAGTCCGGCGTCGATGATCGCCTTGTACTCATCGTGCATGGCGTCGGCGCAGGCGTACAGCAATTCCTCCTCGGACTTGTAATACTCGTTCGGCATGCGCGCGCAGCTTGCCGGAGCGATCGCGTTCATCCAGGCGCCTTCGGTCGGCAGCCCGGCGGCCTTCAGCCCGGCCTTGAAGTTGGCGATGTCGCGCTCGATAACTTTTTGACCCTTGTATTTGACCGGACCTTTGACCAGCGGACTGTGTTCAGTCATGAACTGCACCGGCAATCCGCAGCCGGACTGCGGGTCGAGATACGCGTCCACGAATTTGGACATGTCGCGGCGCTCGCCCCAGTCGCCGACAACGAAGTCCTTTGGCGCCATTGGGGTCTTCGTGTGCGCCGAAAGCTTGGTGAACCACAGGCCCTGGTTGACCACCTCGACGCCGGCCAGCCGCGGGATGATGTATGACCACCAGGCGCCGTAGTCGTAAGCCCAACCGACGGTGTGGCCGAGCTCGCCGTCATTGATGAGATCGACGCCGGCGTCCTTCTGATGTTGCACGACTTCCGCGACGGCGCTTTTGAGTTCACTGTCGAAGGCTGCCTCGTCGAACTTTTCGCCCAGCGTCTTCTTCTGGCTCAATTCGAGCAGCTTGGGCGTGCGCGGCAGGCTTCCTACGTGCGTCGTTAGAATCCGATCGGCCATTTTCTCCTCCCAATTATATTGATTGCAGCGCGCCGACGCGCGCCGATCGCAGCTGAACACCGCTGCCGCCGTTTTAGCAAAGCGCGCGCGCTGTCGGCAAGGCAGAGCGTGCTACGTCGGCGATCAAGAACGCACGATCAAACAGCGCGGCGATGGGCAGTCGCCCCGCATACAGTCTCAGTCGCGCTTACGATAAACCTGGCCGGGATCGAACAGACGCTCGTCGCGAAATTCGAGCACAGCTTCGCCGGCTTTGCCAAGCGGCACGGCTCGGTAGAAGCATGAGTGCCGGCCAGTATGACAGGCGCCTCCGGTTTGCTCGACCTTGATCCAGATGGCGTCCTGATCGCAGTCGGCGCGCATCTCGACGACGCGTTGAACGTGGCCGGAGCTTTCGCCTTTGCGCCAAAGCTCGCCGCGCGATCTGGAGAAATACCATGCCTCGCCGGTGGCGATGGTCTTCGCCAGCGCGTCCGCATTCATGTGCGCGACCATGAGCACCGATCCAGATGCGGCATCGGTTGCGACGCAAGTGATAAGTCCGTCGGGACCGAACTTCGGTGTGAACGCCGTACCTTCTTCGAGGTCAGCCGGGGCGCCTGGAGGCGCAAATTGAGCATTCTCGGCCATGTTCAGAGCTTCGTTTCAAGTCGACGGCCGGAGCAGGCGCCGGCCACCGCAATCTCTCGCATCGGGCCGATATGGACCTTATATAGTTGAGCAGCAAGTCGATATCTTGCCTCGGAATGCGCTCGACCATGCTCAATGATGTTTACAATCGCCGGATCATCGAGCTTGCGGGCACAATCCCGCGGATTGGACGGCTCGACCAGCCCGACGCATCCTCGACGGCCGTGTCCAAATTGTGCGGATCGACGGTCACAGTAGACTTGAAGATGAACGGCGAAAGAGTGAGCGACTTCGCGCACGAGGTAAAAGCCTGTGCATTGGGCCAGGCCTCCTCATCCATTATGGCGCGCAACGTCGTTGGCTCCACTGCCGCCGAACTGCGTGCGTTGCGCGACGACATGCGCAAGATGCTCAAGGAAAACGGCCAGCCTCCGGCGGCGGGCAAATGGGCCGACATCGCGGTGCTTGAGCCGGTGCGCGACTACAAGGCGCGCCACGCCTCTACCTTGCTCACGTTCGACGCCGTGGTCGACGCCATCAGCCAAATCGAGGCCAAGCGCGCGAGCCATTCGCAAGCCCCGGCGCCCGCGCAGTAGCTCGGCTCCGCAATGGCCCTCGCCGATTTATTCGAGAAGTCGAGCCGCGCTCCCCGCCTTGCCGGTCGGGGGATGATCAAGGTCTATCAATACACCTTGTCGCCGCTTATCGGCTTCAACTGCCGCCATTTGCCGACCTGCTCCGACTACGCCGATCAGGCTATCGGCCGATACGGACTGTGGGCCGGTGGCTGGATGACGGCTGCGCGGTTGCTTCGCTGCCACCCCTGGGGAACAGCCGGGCTGGATTTTGTTTGTGACTCCATACCGGCGCAGGCTCGCTGGTACCTACCTTGGCGCTATGGAAAATGGCGCGGCGGCAAAGAACGCGCCTAGATACTTCGGCTAATTGCCGCCGCGCCGGCCTCAGCTCCCGCCGATTCGTTCACTCCGTTTTTTGCTGGAAGTTCGCGACTTGCTGAGCCGCAACACCCGAACCGAGATGAGCAGCCTTTTGATACCATTCGCGCGCCTTCGCCGCATCGGCGGCGACGCCAACAGCGCCGAGCCGCGCAACGACGACTGGATCGAAGGTCTGCGCGAGCGCGAACGCACCATCAGCGCTGCCGGCCGCTGCGGCGCGTTGCAGCAGGAGCCGCGCCGCAACGAGATCGCCGTTCTTTAGCGTGTCCTGGCCGCGTTTAAGTAAAATGGCGACCTCGGATGGATCGAGATGCAAAGCCGACGTCTGCGGCTCCGCCGGCGCCTGCGGCTTGGCCGTGGTCGGCACAGCCGCGGGCGCCACCGCAGGAAGCGGCAAGGTCGCAGCCGGTACCGCTGGGGACGGCGGAGCCGATGCCACCGGGACTTGGGGTCGAGCGACCCATTCGAGGCGCAGTCCCTTGCTTTCGGCAACGCGATCGCCGGGTAACCGCAGATCGACCATCGCGTTCATGACGCCGACGTAGTCTCGCGGCGGGCGTATTTCCAATCCTGCGAGCTGGTCGGCGTCCAGCCGCCACCCGCTGACGCCAAGCGCGCTTCCGGCCGAAAGCTGCGTGTCGGGCGCCAGTCCCGAGAGCACGACGCTGGTGCCCGCGCTGTTTCCATCGATCTCGATGCCGACGGGAAGTATTTCGTTTGGCTCGCCGCGATCGTCGCGCACCAACAAGCGCGCCTCCGGCGTCGGGACGGCCAATTGATCCTGTTTCCCGCCTCCGACGACCAACGCCATGATTGCAGCGCCGATTACTTCCGCGTTGGCGCCCGAACGGAGCAAGGGCACCGTTACGATCGCGCCGGCTGCAATCGCCGCGGCGCCGACCGCCGCGCAGATGCGCAGCGCCAACCGCGCTGCGCTCCGCTCATTGCCGACCTTGACCGGCTCCGGCACCTTCTCGGGATCGAGCCGGACTTGCCGTTGCAGTTCGCGCGCGGCCACGTCGCCGCTAAACCCGCGGCCCGCGGCGAGCGGGCTGCGGCTACGCGGCGGCCACTCTATTTTTGCCGTGTCGGGAACGAGCGTGGCCAGCCGCGCATCGTCGCGTACCCAAGGTGGTGCGTATTTGATTGCTTCGTCGAGTTTTGAGGCCTGGTTGACCGGAGAACTCATGATCGCCTCCCCTGCGCTTTCAAGCTCCGATAGTCACAAACAAAAATTTCTTGCCTTTCTCATTGGCGCTTTAGCGCCTGCCACTTCACGAACTCCTGAAACAGCTGCTCGTTGTTGGCGCCGGCCTTGTCGGTTCTGCCGAGGCTGCGCTGGGCCGCCAGAAACTGGTCGAACTGCTCACGCGACGGCGCCATCGCTGCCGATTGCTGCGGCCGGTTGTGAACGAGCCACTCTTCCGCCGCTGCAAATCTCGTCCAGCCAGGCACCACCGCCGCGAGATTGGTCTCGTGCCATTTCGGATGGCGCGGCGGCTTTTGAAATTCGGCGAGCCGCGGAAAGAACGTGTCGACGAACTTGGCGATGCGATTGTAACGTTCTGATTGACGCGGCCAGTTATAGGCGATCAACACCGCGCCGACCGCGACGGTGCCGACGCCGGCGCCGGCATCGATCATGTTCGGATAATCGTCGTGCTCGAGCGTCGCCGGCAAATAATCGTTCTGCAGCTGCTTGGCAAAAGGTACCGGCACAAAGCGGAACCCATCGGCCGCCTTGAGCTTGCCCATTGAGCCCGCCGCCTTGCCGGCGATCAGAATGGTTGCGGCGATCTCGCCCGATTTGATCTTTTCGAACGCGTCGCCCTGGCCCATGTTGACTTCCTGGGCCTTGATGCCGAGGCGCTTGAAAATATTGCGCGTCGAAATCTGACTGCCGCTGCCGGGATCGCTGAAGTTTACTTTCTTGCCGGCGAGCTGCTCGACCGTCTCGATGCCGGAGTCGGCGCGCACGACGACGTGCATTTCCTCATTGAACAGTTTCGCGATGTAGACGATCTGGTCGTCGATATTGCCGATCTCGTTGGTCTCGCGAAATTCGTTGAGAATGACGGATTGGGTAATGCCGAGATCGATGCCCTTTAGGAAGCGGACGTCGCGAATATTCTGCCCGCCACCCTTGCCGATCACCGGCAAAACCCGGAAGTCATCGCCGTTGTCGAGAACGGCGGACAAGTCGTAGGCGATATTCAAGTAGGTGCCGTTCGGATTGCCGGACACGATCGCAATCGTGTTGGCATTCAGACGTTCACCAATTGTGCCTAAGTTAGGCTTATCGGGCATCGGCCGCGCGCCGACACCGCCGATAGATGCGATTTGAAGGGAAAAGGCTGCGGTCAACGCGACCGCGACCCATACGCAAAATACCTGATAAGGCCTAAGTGGCCGCCGCGAGCCTCCCCCCATGTGCACCCCGTGCAGCGGGCCCACGCCTTACGCAACACACACAACGCGCTTGTAGACCCACACCCATACCGACACCCCACCCCGCCGCGTTTCGAGCTTCACGTTTGATTGTGATACGTGACCCACCGCGGACTTGTTCCAAGGGTCGGCAACCTTTTGGGCTTCGGTATGATCCGGATTTGATGATTCTGCGGCGCCGCTGCCCCAATCTGGCACAACGTCGAAAAAAGCGTGTGTTTACATCGGGTAATTGTGGCCGGTGAACAAGTAATCCACAGCTTGTCATCGCGTTTGTATAAGCTAAGTAACGGCATTGACGCTTACCTGCATTCGTAGGCAGCGAGTGAGCAGAAGGAGCTGAGAATGGTCGCGCTGACCTTTCCCGACGGCGCGCGTCGGGACTATCCAACCCACTCAACCGGCTTCGATATCGCCAAAAGCATCTCGCCGTCACTCGCCAAACGGACGGTGGCGATGGCCCTCGACGGCCAGCTTGCCGATCTGTCCGATCCGATCGAGCACGACGCAAAAATTGAGTTTCTCAACCGCGACGACCCTCGCTCGCTTGAGCTCATTCGTCACGACGCCGCGCACGTGCTCGCTGAAGCGGTCCAGACCCTGTGGCCGGGAACGCAAGTCACCATTGGCCCGGTGATCGAGAACGGCTTCTACTACGATTTCTATCGCAACCAGCCGTTCACGCCCGAGGACTTCGAAGCCATTGAAAAGAAGATGCGGGAGATCATTGCCCGCGACAAACCTTTCACCAAGGAAGCCTGGTCGCGCGAGGAAGCCAAGAAGGTTTTTCGCGACAAGGGCGAGATGTTCAAGGTCGAGCTGATCGACGCCATCCCTGAAGACCAGCAGATAAAGATCTACAAGCAAGGCGACTGGTTCGACCTCTGCCGGGGTCCGCACATGACGTCGACCGGCAAGATCGGCGATGCATTCAAGCTCCAGAAGGTCGCGGGCGCGTACTGGCGCGGCGATTCCAACCGCGAAATGCTCTCGCGCATTTACGGCACCGCATTCGCCAAGCGCGAGGAGCTCGACGCCTATCTGCATCAGCTGGAAGAAGCTGAAAAGCGGGACCACCGCCGGCTTGGCCGCGAGATGGATTTGTTTCACTTCCAGGAAGAGGCGCCCGGTTCGGTCTTCTGGCACCCGAAAGGCTGGACGCTGTTTCAGACGCTGGAGAATTATATTCGCCGCCGGCAAACCGACGGCGGCTACGCCGAAGTCAACGCGCCGCAACTTATCGATTCATCGCTTTGGGTCGCGTCGGGTCACATGGCGACATTCCGGGACGGCATGTTCCTGGTCGAGCCGCGCAAGGAAGACGAGCGCACTTATGTGATCAAGCCGATGAACTGCCCGGGTCATATTCAGATTTTCAAGAACGGGCTGAAATCATACCGCGACCTGCCGTTCAAGATCGCCGAGTTCGGCAAGGTGCACCGGTTCGAGCCCTCCGGCGCCCTGCACGGCTTGATGCGCGTGCGTGCCTTTACGCAAGACGACGCACACATCTTCGTCACCGAGCAGCAAATCGCGGACGAAGTTCTCGCCGTCAACAATCTGATCCTGTCGATCTACGAGGATTTCGGTTTCGACGACGTGCGCATCAAATTCTCCGACCGTCCGGAAAAGCGCATCGGCGACGACGCGGTATGGGACAAGGCGGAAGCGGCGCTGATGCAGGCGCTCAAGACGTCGGGGCGGCCGTGGACGCTGAACAAAGGCGAAGGCGCTTTCTATGGGCCCAAGCTTGAATACGTATTGCGCGATGCCATCGGCCGCGACTGGCAGTGCGGCACCGTGCAAGTCGATCTCAACATGCCCGGACGACTCGGCGCCTTCTACATCGACGAGCACTCCGACAAAGTAACGCCGGTCATGCTGCACCGGGCGATGTTCGGTTCGCTCGAGCGCTTTACCGGCATCATGATCGAGCACTATGCGGGACACCTGCCGCTATGGCTCTCGCCGCTGCAAATTGTCATTGCTACCATCACCTCGGACGCTGACAGTTATGCGCGCGAGGCAATAGCGGCCGCGCAGCGTCTTGGGCTGCGCGTCGAGGGCGATCTTCACAACGAGAAAATCAACTACAAGGTCCGCGAGCACTCGCTCGCGAAAGTCCCGGTGCTATTGGTGTTAGGCAAAAAAGAAGCTGCCGACCGCACGGTTTCGATGCGCCGGCTCGGCAGCGACCGGCAGCAGACGCTGCCGCTCGACGCCGCGCTCGTGGCTCTCGCCCAAGAAGCCGTGCCGCCGGACATGAAGCGGTTGCAGAAGGCGGCATAACGCGTAGCACCGCCCGGCCCGGCGGCGGCGCTGGCCCTAACGGGCCAAGACCTGCACCTCGCCGTCAACGCCGGCGATGACCTTGAAGTCGCGCTGAAACACTTTTCCGGCGTTGCGCGCCATGACGTGATAATCGCCCTCGGCAAGGACGACCCGGGGAAAGGCTCCCATGGATTCCTTGATCACGTCGCCACCCGGCGTCAAAACCGTCCATTGGGTGTTGGCGAGCGCTTCCGAGCCCGGTTCGTTGACTAACTTAAGCGTGATAACGGCGGCTCGGTGGTTCACCGAAACGTCGTTGAGCTTGGCCGCTTGCACGCGAACGTCTGAGCGCACCACGGAATTGCCGTCGCCGTAATTGGAGACGATGTAGTAGGTCCCCTGCGGAAGCAGCACCACATCGCCGGTTAGAACATTCTGCGCAATGGGCCGCCGCTCAGTGGTGTCGAACTGGCTGCCGTTGAAAATCTCGAACGAGATTTGGCCGGGCGGAATGCGCGCATCGCCCACGCGCCCCTCCAACCGGATGCCGCCCGCAGGGATGTCGAAGACTTCGCGGACGGTTTCAGAACGCAACTGCACCGCCTTCGCGGCGCTGGCGAGCCCGAGGCTGGCGTGAACAACATAATTGCCCGGCGGCAAGACGAAGGTCGCCGCAGCCGCCTTCTCTTCCTTGACCAGACGGTAGATGCCCCCGGCATCCGGTTTGGCCGCATAAATGCGCCAGACAAGTCCACCGGCGATTGCGGGCGCGTCGCGGCCGTAGCGCGCGGACAAGGCAAGCGCCACATGGCCGGCGGGCACCATGGGCACGGCCTGCGCGAACGGAGCTGACGGGGAGGGAGCCGTAAGTCCCGAGCCGGGCGAGGACTTGCCCGGCGCCGCCGACCCCGGGCCAAGTGCATCAGGTGAAACGAGGTTGCTGGTTTGCGCATAAGCGCGTGTTGACGGCGCACCGGCCAGCGCAAGCATCACCGCCCAAACAACGAAATAACCGGCCCTGCCCCAACCCGTCATGGCGTTTTTCTTTATGCCAATCACGGCAATTTAATGCCTATGTGGCTTGTTCAAAGGACCGGAAGGCGCGCTGATCGGCGCCCCCTTGTTAACGTTTCACCATAATGCGCCAAGCGAGTTGTTGCTAACGGCAGCTTGACGGATCATCCAGTCGCGCGGCCCTTTGCGCACCAGAGGTTAAGAGGACGAAGTGACTATCGCGGACGTCGGACCCAAACCACTTCAAGGCAAGCCAGGCAGACCTTTGATCGGGCTGGTCCTCGGCAGCGGCGCGGCGCGCGGTTTTGCCCATATCGGCGTCATTCAGGCATTGGCAGCTCAAGGCATCGTTCCGGACATTGTCGTCGGAACATCGATCGGCGCGTTGGTCGGCGGCTGTTACGCCAATAGTCAATTGGAAGAGCTGGAACGCTGGTCACGCTCGCTCACTGTGCGCCGCATCATCGGATACCTCGACGTACGGATCGGTAGTTCCGGACTTATCGGTGGGAGCCGGCTTGCCAAACGGCTGGTCGAGGCGATGGGCTCCACTGCCATTGAAAATCTGCCGATTCGCTTCGCGGCAATCGCAACCGAGGTCGGCACTGGCCACGAAATCTGGCTCACCCGGGGCTCGTTGTCGCTCGCCATGCGCGCCTCTTACGCGTTGCCCGGCCTGTTTCCGCCAATACGGCTCGGCGGCCGATGGCTGGTGGACGGCGCACTGGTCAATCCGGTGCCGGTGACCGCGGCGCGCGCGTTTGGCGCGCGCGTGGTCATCGCTGTCAATCTCGATGCCGACCGCTTCGCCCGCGGCGCCACCATTGCAAGTCATGGATCTGATACGAACGACGATCCGCCAGATTCGCTGACGGCGCCTGTACGCAAGAATTTTTTCGGTTTGGGCGGCATGTTCGGCGCCGAGCGCGCGCTGAAGCGTCAAATTTTTGCCGGCGATGCGCGGCCCGGCTTTTCCACGGTGATGATCGAAGCATTCAACATCATGCAAGACCGGCTCACCCGTATGCGCCTTGCCGGTGACCCGCCGGACGTGCACATCACGCCTCATATCGGGCACATCGGCTGGCTTGAGTTTCATCGTGCCGCAGAAGCGATCGCGGCCGGCAAGGCCGCTACCGAAAAAGCGCTTGAGCCAATTCTCGAGACGATCGCCGCTCTCGGCTAACCGGGCCGGGAGTGAGCGGCCCTTCTTGTCAGTCGAAATCACTGCGACGGCGATAAGCGCGCGCAGTTCGTATGGCAGGTGAGCTGCGTTGTGGTGCAGGCCGACAAACAAAACGTATTCGCGGTCGCATTCGTCTGCGGAGTGAGGTTGTTGGGCGGTGCCAGAGCATTCGGAAGCTGAGTGAGTTGATTGGCGGGAAGCAGACAAGCGGTCTGGCAAGACGCCGCCTGTGCGTTGCACGCCATCATGCAGTTCGTCGCCGTAGAGCTTTGCGCCAGGCGCACCTTGCCATCAGCCATCGATGAGCTTGCGTAGACCGCCAACGTCACCAACAGCAGAAAAGCGATCAACCCCCGCATGAATCGCCTCCGTTGCCGGAGGATCATAGCGTGTCACCCGGTGGGCGCGAAATAAAAACTCGGCAGCCCGGCTTCCAGTTCGAAACCAGAGCCGGGGGGGCGCAGACTTTTTACGAAATGAGGTGCCTGCTTCTAGGCGGTCTGGATGTAGTCGCGCATCGCGCGTGATTCGTGCTCCATTTCGTGCACGCGGTGCTTGACGACGTCGCCAATCGAAATGACGCCAACCAGCCGCCCTTGGTCGACCACCGGCATATGGCGAAACTTGCCGACGGTCATGCGCTCCATAATGCTGGAAACAGCTTCCCCTTCGCTGCACGTTTCGACCTTGCGAGTCATCGTCCGGCTCACAGGTAGATCGAGTGCCGCGGCGCCGCCTTCAGCCAATGCCCGCACCACGTCGCGTTCAGATAAGATTCCGGCGATGCGGTGATCGGCGCCCAAAATCAGCGCGGCGCCGATGCGCTTTTCGGCCAGGAGTACTGCCGCTTCTTTGAGCGTCGCAGTCAAATCGATGGTGACGACTTCACGGCCCTTGCGCACGAGAATGATGCCAACAGTCATCGTAGCCTCCCTTGCTTTACGGCACGACCCAATCGCGGTCGCAGCCGTAAGTCATGTTTTAGGTCGGCGCCGAGTTCCCTTTGGCGGGCGCATTAATTGGCGGAACTGCCTAAGGCTTACCGTTCCGTCCTCGCCTGCCTGCGCGTATTGCAGCGCAGCATCGAGCCTCGCGTGGATCGCCCATAACACCAGCGCTGACTCTGCGCTCAGTGTATCACAAGTGCGACTTGGACAGCACCCCGAATTCGGATGGCGCGGTTGCACTAACGTGTGGGCTCCGATTCTACCACCTGCTGCGGGCGCACTGGATCGAATACATTGAACAACAGCAAACCCGCAACGAAGCCGCCGATGTGAGCTTGCCAGGCAATCTCTTGGCCCTCTTGCCCTATCGAGACGGTGCCCAGACCAATCAGCAGATTAAGTCCGATCCAAACGCCCAAAAAAATTAGAAATCGTGGATCGCGCAATGTGACCGCGAGCGGGGAAGCCGGCACACGATAGGCGTTGCTATCGGCCTCGCCGCGCCACAGGCCGAGCGGTCCCCCATTTTGAAAAACAAACCGCAACGCCGCCGCCATGGCGCCGGAAATCGCGGCCGAAGCGCCGATCATCGGCACCATCGCGCCGATGTGCGTGATCAGATGGGCAAACGCGCCGGCGGCGGCGACCACCAGCATGAAAACGGTATAACGCCACGCACCGAAGCGCCGCGCCAGCGCGGTGCCGAACGGCAGGAGCCACGCGAGATTAAGTCCGATATGCAGCCAGTCGGCGTGAAGAAATGCGTAAGAGAAAAAACTCCACAAATCCGCGCCAAACCCGCCGTACAACCCGCGCAAGTCTTCGGCAGCAGGGTCATACCTGGCCGGGATGAACGCGAAGCTCAAGAGTACCCACTCGTCCTGTGCATCCGTCAGCACCAGCGTGCGCACGGCGTGGACGAGCAAGAGCGTGACTATTGTCGCGAGCACGACCGGCGGCACATTGAAAATCGGCTCGGAGCGTTGTGTCACCGGATGCCGCGGCTCTGACATTCGCTTCATCGACTAGGGGTTGGCGGGAAGCGAATGTCGAATCCACTCCGCTGGCGTCTGGTCGAAATAAGCCGCGACTCTCGCGGCGACAAGCGCGTGGTGAATTCGCGACGTCGAACGGAATAAAAAGGGAGGGCGCGAGGCCCTCCCTTTTGCGGCTTATGCAGGACTTGCCGGCGCCGAATTCACGCCCCGGTCACGTCCCTTCGCCTCCCCTGTCGTCGTATCGCGCGGCCCACGCCAGAGCGCGCCGCGCTTGAATGTGAATGCACCCTAGCAGGGTTGGGCGTCCGCCAAGGAGCAACCTTTCATTAACTTTAATTGCGGCCGGCGAGCGGAACCTCCAACAGAAACCGCCAGCGGCATGAGCCCTGCTGCTCACCCCCCAAGATGCGCTGACGCTACAAACGCGTCCCAATCCGGGACACGCGTGCCTCAGCGCAGGGCACGAGCGGAGCCGACGCAGTTTATGAAACACGCCTCGAGCCGTGAGCTCCACGCCTATTGGGACGAAAAGCGCGGGACACGCCCTGCCCCCGAACGCGCCGACATTGAGCCCGGGGCGATCCGCAGTGTCCTGAGCGACGCTTTTATCATTGCCCTTAATCGTAGCGCGGAATTCCCGTTTCGGCTCACCGGCACCCGCGTTTGCGCCCTGTTCAACCGGGAAATGAAAGGCCAATCCTTCCTTGGCCTGTGGACCATCACCAGCCGGCCGCTGGTACTGAGCTTGCTAACGATCCTGGCCGAAGAAACCATCGGCACGGTTGCTGCGGTGACCGCACAAAACGCGGATGGAGATCCTGTCGATCTCGAACTCCTGATGCTCCCACTCGACACTGGCCGGCCGATGTTCGCTCGCGCCATAGGTGTACTGGCGCCGCTGAAAGTGCCGCAATGGCTCGGCGCCAGTCCGTTAGGCGGGCTCACTTTGGGCGGCCGCCGCCACGTCGGGCCGGCACTGGAGCGACACTTTCTCTCTCGTTTTATGTTGCCGCGGACCCGGCGCGGACTGACGATTTACGATGGCGGCGGTGTTTCGGCCTCCGCCGATGCGGACAACCCGCGCTCCGTCCCGTTTCCTTAAAAAAAGCATCAACGAGCCGTTAACGCCGGACGGCTAGGGTTGTTGTCGGTGACGGTAGATCGGCGACATGGCGGTAGCTCAAAAAAAACCGGAATTGCGCACGCTCAGTGACGAGCGGCGGAGATTTCAACGCGTCAAAGTTGATTTGCTGGGCCGGTACATGCTGCCGGATCGGCGCGAGTTTCCCTGTCAGGTGATCAACATGTCGCCTGGCGGCATGGCGGTGATCGCGCCAGTTGGCGGCAAGCCGGGCGATCGGGTCATTGCCTACGTCGATCACTTGGGCCGGCTCGAGGGCAAGGTCGCGCGCACCTTTGAGAATGGCTTCGCCATGACCATTTCCGCGACGGCGCGCAAACGCGACAAGCTCGCCGCGCAATTAACCTGGCTCGCAAACCGCCATATCCTCGGCCTGCCTGAGGACCGGCGTCATGGCCGTTTCGCACCCCGCAGTCCGATGGGCCGCTTGATCATGCCCAATGGGCTGAATGTGGGTTGCCGCATCATCGATCTGTCGCAATCGGGCGCAGGCGTGGCGAGCGATCAACGACCTCCGATCGGTTCGCTGGTTACGATCGGCAAGGTGCAAGCCCGCGTCGTACGTCACCTCGAAGACGGATTTGCCGTCGAGTTTACGCGGCTGCAGCATCCGGACTTCATCGAGGAAAACATCTGCGGCGACTGACCGCGGCGGCGGGCCGGCGGCCTTGCAGCCGCCGACAAGTTTTCTGCGATCTCCTTATGAATTCCCTCAAGCCGCGCCGCCGGCGTTAGCGCTTGCGGTCAATCGAAGTTGTTGCGCTTGCCCTTGCGGACATAGGCGACACAATCGGCGATGTGCCGGCGGCCGTGGGTTGGCTTGTCCTTGGCCAGGTGAGCAAACATCTGGATGGCAAAGCCGCCATCGAGGCTATCGGTGATTTGCCGCCGCCATGGGCGTCTGACAATTTGCGTCGTCATGCGCCGCGTCGTTCGCGGTTGCGTCATGATGTGATCGGCGATTTTGTAGGCGCGCTCGATAAGTTTTGAACGCGGCAGGATCTCGTTGACCATGCCGTACTCTAACGCGAGCTTGGCATCGATCGCCTGCCCCGTGAGCAGTGCGTAGGCGGCGCGCTTCACGCCCAGCAATTCCTGAAAGCAGCTATGAATGCCGTCGCCCGGCACTGAGCCGATGTCGTAGTGCAGGTCGTAGATGATCGCATCTTCGGCGCACAGGGTGATGTCGCACATCAGACACATCTCGGTGTGGAAGCCGGGCCCGTTGATGATGCCGATGGTCGGAATTTCAAGATCGTTGACCAACGAGCTGACGTTGATGCGCCCATCCTTGTATGCGTACTCATAGGCCCAATAAGCCAGATCGTCCTGCTCGAGTTTGAAGCCCTCGGGATCGGCATCCATCATGAACTCATCGCCCGAACCCGTGAAAATCATGATTTCATTTTCCGGATCGGCGCCGACGGTCTTGAACATTTGTCCGACCGAGCGGTGGTTCTCGACGCTGAGTTGAATCGGGCCGCCCTTGGTGTGCGCTTCCACCAGAATGACGCCGTCGTCGCGTCGCGACATCTTGTAAAAGTCCTTGAAGCGCTCTTTGTAGTCTTCGAATTTTGGCGGCGGAACAAAGCTGGCCAACGACATGATGGTTTATCCTCCCTAAACGCCGGGAAAGACTAACAGGCGGTGTTGCGCGGCAGCAAGTTGGCGCGCGCGGGGAAGCCATGCCGTGAAGGCGTTGACGTCACCAGAATCGGGTGAGCGATCAGGCGCCGTGGATCGGCGCCCACTGCAACGAGAACGCTCACTCGCAAAAGCGATCACTGCAACGCCTTCGTCGCCGCTGGTGTTGTTCCTCGTGGCCATTCGTTCGAATTTTAGTCGAAACTGAATATCTAAAATTTTAGACGATGTTGACGAGAATGCCGCGGAGATTTTCTCGTTTGTTTAGGTGTCTTTAGTTCAAATTGAAGCGCTCAACTTAGCGGCGCCGCAAAAGCTTTGTGAGAAATGTGATCCCAAGAAACGGGGAGCGGGGTCACATGAGTTGGGGTGCCAAGAAAACTATCGCGCGCTGCGCGCTCGCAAGCTCCATCGCGCTCGCGCTGCTGGCGATGCCGAATAACGGCCGCGCCGAAGAGCGTCCTTTGTTTATCTCGGTCGGCGACATGACCAAAGCTCCAATCGGCTGGGTCGAGTTCTGCGTCGAATATGATCCGGAATGCAAAACCAAGGCCTCGCAACCACGCGACGTGGTCTTCTCGCCGCAAGCCTGGAAGGATCTGGAGCGCATCAATCTTCACGTCAACAACCACATCAAGCCGATGACCGATATGGAGCATTGGGGCGTGGTCGAGCGCTGGAATTATCCCGACGACGGTTACGGCGACTGCGAGGACTATGTGTTGGCCAAACGGCGCATGCTCATCCAGGCCGGCTGGCCGCGCGAAGCACTGCTGATCACCGTCGTTCGCGACAAGCACGGCGACGGACACGCCGTGCTGACGGTCAAGTTCGATAAGGGCGAATACATCCTCGATAATCAGAACGATCAAATACTGCCCTGGTCGGACACCGGTTACCGTTTCGTCAAGCGGCAGTCGCAGGCCGACCCCAACCTGTGGGTCTCGCTCGGCGAACCGCGCGCGGCGCCGGCGACTGCGACCTCGCGCTGAACGAGACACAAGGAGTTTGCGAGCCCGGTCACGTCCCCACCCCTCCCCGTCCCCAGACCGGGTTCGCGCGGCCGGCTCTCCCCCAGGAGCCGGCCGCACCTTTTTTTGGAAACCCTCCGATTCCCCAACGCATAGCTGAATTGTATTTGCGCATAGGTCTGTCCGGCACAGCGTCGCTAAACGCTTTGTGAGTTGTCTGATCTGGCGATTTCGTTATGTTGCGCCGCACAGCGCGAACAGCCGGGGTGACGACTTTTAGCTTCCACGCGAGCTGCGATGGGGGCGTGTTGGGGAGCCGTGTCGAATGACCGCCATTGTCCGCATCGCATTGCGGCGCCCCTATACCTTTGTCGTCCTGGCTCTTCTTCTCCTCATCATCGGGCCGCTCGCAGCCTGGCGAACGCCGGTCGACATCTTTCCGGAAATCCGAATTCCGGTTATCGCGACAATCTGGAACTACACCGGGCTGCCCCCCGAGCTGATGGCCGGACGAATGGTCACTCAGTTCGAGCGCGCGTTGACCACGACGGTCAACGACATCGAGCACATCGAGGCCAATTCCTATACGGGCACCGGCATCGTCAAAGTCTTTTTTCAGCCCGGCGCCGATATCCGCACCGCAAACTCTCAGGTCACTGCAATCGCGCAGACGCTGTTGCGGAACATGCCGGCCGGCGCAACGCCACCGCTTATTCTCAACTACGATGCTTCGACCGTTCCCATCATCCAGCTCGGCCTGTCTGGCCAGGGCTTGAGCGAGCAGCAACTCAACGACATCGCCATCAACTTCCTGCGTGTCGGCTTGGTCACCGTTCCCGGCGCGGCGATCCCCTACCCCTACGGCGGCAAATTCCGGCAAGTGCAGATCGATCTCGACCCGACGGCGCTGCAGTCGCGCGGTCTCTCGGCGCAAGACGTCGCTAACGCACTCGCCATTCAGAATCTGATTACACCGGTCGGCACCGAAAAAATCGGCGGCTTCGAATACGCGATCAACCTCAACAATTCTCCGTCCGTCATCAGCCAGCTCGGCGATTTGCCGATCAAGGCGGTTAATGGCGCGATGGTCTACGTGCACGACGTCGCCCAGGTGCGCGATGGCAATCCGCCGCAGCAGAACATCGTCCACGTCGACGGCAATCGGTCGGTGCTGATGATGGTTCTCAAGAACGGCGGCGTCTCGACGCTAGCGGTCATCGACGGCATCAAGAAAGCGCTGCCGAACCTGCAGCGTACCCTCCCCAAGACGCTGAAGATCGCGCAGATCGCCGATCAATCCTTCTTCGTCAAGGCAGCCATTGCCGGCGTGGTGCGCGAAGGCGTTATTGCCGCGGCACTGACCAGCCTGATGATCCTGCTCTTCCTCGGCAGTTTCCGGTCGACGCTGATCATCGCCACTTCGATTCCGCTTTCGATCCTCGGTTCGATCGCCACACTGTGGGCGCTGGGTCAGACGCTTAATATCATGACGCTCGGCGGCCTGGCGTTGGCCGTCGGCATCCTGGTCGACGAGGCGACCGTGACGATCGAAAATATCAATTGGCACCTTGAGCAGGGCAAGGAAGTCGAAACCGCCATCCTCGATGGCGCCGAGCAGATCGTAATTCCGGCCTTTGTATCGCTGCTGTGCATCTGCATCGTGTTCGTGCCGATGTTTTTCCTCACCGGTGTGCCACGCTTTTTGTTCGTGCCGCTGGCCGAAGCGGTCATCTCGGCCATGGTCTGGTCGTTCATTCTTTCGCGCACGCTCGTCCCGACCATGGCGAAATACATGCTGCGACCACACGAACTGCACACCGACGCGCCTGGCGCGGCGGCAAGGCTACTTCCCTCGCGCAACCCTTTGGTCCGCCTGCAACGCGGGTTTGAGCGCGGCTTCGAGCGAAGCCGGGTCGGCTATCGCGAGTTTTTAAGAATGGCGATGCGCCATCGCGGAATATTCGTGACCTGCTTCCTCGCCTTCATCGTCGGCACGTTTGCTCTAACTCCGTTCATCGGGCGCGACTTCTTCCCCGAGGTGGACGGCGGCCAAATCTTGTTGCATGTGCGTGCGCGCGTCGGCACACGCGTCGAGGAAAACGCGCGGTTGTTTGCCGAGGTCGAGAAGGTCATCCGCCAGGTCGTTCCCGAGCACGAGATCGCGGAACTGGTCGACAACGTCGGTTTTCCAATAAGCAGCATCAACAAGACCTATAACAACACCGGCACAATCGGCGCGGAGGACGGCGAGATCCAGATCAAGCTGGCCGAAGACCACAGGCCGACGCGGGAATACGTCCGCTCGCTTCGCGAGGAGTTGCCGGCACACTTTCCCGGCACCACTTTTTCTTTCCTGCCAGCCGACATTATCAGTCAGATCCTGAATTTCGGGGCGCCGGCGCCACTTGAGGTGCAAATCCGCGGCCCGCACCTCGCGGAAAATTTCGCCTATGCGCAGGACTTGCTGCGCCGCCTACGTCACGTTCCCGGCCTGGTGGATGCGCGCATCCAGCAGTCGCTCAACGCACCGAGTTTCGACGTCAATGTGGACCGTACGCGCGCTCAATACGTCGGCATTACCGAACGGGACGTCACCAATAGCATGGTGGTGAATCTTGCCGGGTCGAGCCAGGTGCAGCCGACCTTCTGGCTCAATCCCGATAACGGCGTGAATTACTCGATTGTGCTGCAGACGCCGGAATACCAAATCGATTCGCTCGACGCGCTGCGCAACCTGCCGATCACCGCGCCGGGAGCAGCACCGCAGACGTTGGGCGGCATCGCCGACATCAAACGATCAGCGACGCCAGCGGTGTATTCGCAATACAATATTATGCCGGTCGTCCAGATTTACGCGACTACTCAAGGCCGCGATCTCGGCGCCATCGCGGCTGACGTGCAGAAGATCCTGAACGAAACGGCTAAGGACGCTCCAAAAACCGCACAGGTTGCGATGCTGGGTCAAGTCAAAACCATGACAGACTCGTTCGCCGGCCTGATCTTCGGCCTGGCCGCCGCAATCGTGCTCATCTACTTCGTGATCGTCGTCAACTTTCAGTCATGGGCCGATCCGTTCGTCATCATCACGGCGCTGCCGGCCGCCCTCGCCGGCATTGTGTGGATGCTCTTCGCTACCGGTACGACGCTGTCAGTCCCTGCACTTACCGGGGCCATCATGTGCATGGGTGTGGCGACTGCAAACAGCGTCCTGGTCATCAGTTTTGCCAAGGAGCGGCTCGAAGACCATGGCGATGCAGTGGCCGCGGCACTCGAGGCGGGGTTTGTCCGCTTACGGCCGGTGGTTATGACGGCGCTCGCCATGATCATCGGCATGCTGCCGATGGCCCTCGGACTCGGTGAAGGCGGCGAGGAGAACGCCCCGCTAGGCCGCGCCGTAGTCGGCGGACTGTGTTTCGCTACGGTCGCAACTCTAGTATTTGTACCGGTCGTGTTCAGCATCATTCACCAGCGTCGGAGCTCCCTCGGCGTGCCGGCAACCGGAGAGCCGCATGCCGCCTGACGCCTCTCCGCCCAGCCTTTCTCGCCGCGGCCTCTATATCGCCGGCGTTTCTCTCGCGATCGCCGCCCTCGTCATTGTCGTCGTCGGCATCACGACGCGCAAAGTTGCCGACGCCAAGTTGCGGGAATGGACCGAAAAACAGGCCGTGCCGGTTGTTGCCGTGGCGCCGCCCGACACCCGAGGTAAGACAACGACGCTGACCCTACCCGGTCGGCTGGAGGCCTACACGCAGGCTCAAATCTATGCGCGCGTCACGGGCTACGTGAAGGAGTGGGAGGCTGATATCGGCACGCCCGTAAAAGCGGGCCAGCTCCTGGCCGTCATCGACGCGCCCGATCTCGATCAGCAGATCATGCAGGCCGAAGCCAATCTCGCCAGCGCCAAAGCCAACTCGGTGCTGTCGGATATGACGCTCACGCGCGGTCAGTCGCTCATCAAGACTTTAGCCATTTCGCAGCAGGATCTCGATCAAAGGGCAGCGGATGCATCAAACAAGCAAGGTTTGGTTCGCGCGGCCCAAGCCAATCTCGATCGCCTGCGCGTCCTCGAACAATACAAGCGGCTGGTTGCTCCGTTCGATGGCCTTGTGACGGCACGCACGACAGACGTAGGCGCGCTGATCAACGCCGGCGCCGGCGGCGGCCCCCCAATGTTTGTCGTGTCGGAAATCAGCAAATTGCGCGTCTACGTCAACGTGCCGCAGAGCGACGTGCCCGCCATTCCGGTCGGCACCAAGGCTCGGATTTCCGTACCCGAATATCCGGGGCGGACATTCTCAGCGACTGTCGAAGCTTCCGCCCAGTCTGTCGATGTTGCTTCCGGCACGACGCGGATGCAGCTCGTTGTCGATAATTCACATTCCGAACTGATGACAGGCGACTTCACGAACGTCGCGTTCGAACTCCCTCACCCGGAGATTGCCCTCAACGTTCCTGCGAGTGCGCTCATTTTCAATCAGAGCGGACTGCAAATCGCGACGGTCGGGAGCGACGACCGTATCCGTTTGAAACAGATTACAATCTCACGCGACCTGGGAAATGAAGTCGAGATCGGATCGGGAATAGCCGCGGAAGATCGCGTGGTTACAAACCCGCCGGACGGCATCGCCAACGGCGACAAGGTACGCATCGCCGGCGCAGCGGACACCGCCGGAGAGCCGGCAACTGCCGAGGCGAAGTAAGGACCGCTGTCCGCTCTGCGACCCTTCAGCCGATCGGCTTCATGCCCTTGGCAAAGCGCTTGTAGTTCTGGACGTAGAAGTCGGCGCCGGCCGCGATCGCCGCGGCGGCTTTGTCATCAAGCGTACGTATGGCGCGCGCCGGCGCGCCGACAATCAACGACCTGTCCGGAAACGATTTGCCCTCGGTGATGAGCGCTCCCGCTCCGACGAGACTATTGGCACCGATCTGCGCGCCATTGAGAACGATCGCCCCCATGCCGATCAAGGTAGATGGGCCGATGCTGCAGCCGTGCAAAATGACGTTGTGGCCGATTACACAGTCCGGGCCGATGGTGATCGGGAAACCCAAATCGGTATGCAGCGTGCTGTTGTCTTGAATCTGCGAGCGATCGCCGAGCTCGATCCATTCGTTGTCGCCGCGCAGTACCGCACCGAACCAAACGCTGCAATCGGTCTTCAAACGTACTCTGCCGATGACCGCCGCGCTCGGTGCGACCCAGTAGCGGCCGCCCTCCGGCAGATCCGGCTTTTGTCCGTCGAGTTCGTAAATCATGCGGCTTCTCGCCCCCTGCCGCACGATACGGCGACGGCTCAACGCCTATCGCATTCGCGGTTGACGCGAAAGCTGCAAGACCTGGCGACGGAGGCAGCGAAAGCCGAGGCGATCAATTTCGGTGCTCGGGCTGGTTAGGCGCTGAGTAACGCCTGCAGCGCCGTGACGACCACAGTTCCCGACATAAAACTCCACAACGCGGCGAGCGCAGTCGCGAGCACGACGAAGTCAAAGCGCCGCTGCTCCAGGCGGCGACCGCGCACCGTATTGCGCATGATCAGGAATGGCGCCGAGAAAATCAGCAACGGAACCGCAGCCAGGCGTGCCGGCATCGGTCCCATCTGCAAAAGCCGGAAGGTTGGAAAGTGAGTGCCGTAAAGCCGGTATCCTGATGCGCATAAGCCCGCGACCGCAAAACCGATGGCAAGCGCGAACAGCGATGTGATGGAGTCGGCCGACGTTGTCGCCTGGATCGCGTCGAACATTCGCAAGGCCCCCTGGTGCTCAGGAAAGCCATTGCAAAGCCCGCCGCCGGCCGCCACGGGATGCTTAAGAAAGGGTTAACGCGGAAGCCGTTCGGCCCGTGCGATACTCGGCGTGATTCGGCGCAACACCACAGGGCAATGGATGACTGCACGTACAGTGTTCGAACTGAGACTGCGGCACAAAGCACGCAGCCCGCTGATGCCGCTGGTGCTTTTCTTTGTTATGCTCTTTTTGACGGTGAGCTTCGTCGCCTACGTGCTGTGGCCGACATGGCCATCGGCCGCAACTCCGCCCGATAGTCCCTCGCTTCCCATCGTCGTCGCCGGGGTTCTTTTCAATGTGCCGCCGGCAACGATCCGCGCCCCGGTTCAGCGGCAGCCAGGGGCACACGAGCGGATTGATCTCGTTTTCCTTTGGCCATCACTCACGCCGCCACCGACCGAAAGGATCACGATCGCGGATGTATCTGGCCCAGGCGATGGCAATGCGCCGCAAACACCGCGCGAGGGCGGCGATCGTTTGTTCGTGACTATTGCAGGCCTGGGCAACGTGCTGCCGCCGGCCGAGCGGTTGCGCAGCGTTTATCCGCGCTTTTTCGAAAGCCAGGCGACGCCGGTCAATGACGGTCTCGCCGTCCTGCCGTTCCGCTCCGGAACACCTTATGAGGGCGAAGACTTGATCTATTCGGCCGACGAAGCCGACCGCTTTTCTGCCCGCTGCACGCGCGACGGGTCCCGCGCGGTACCTGCGACGTGCATTCACGAACGCTTGCTGGAAGCGGCTGAGATGACACTGCGCTTTCCGCGCGTGTGGCTACAGGATTGGCGCGGCGTCGTTGCCGGTTTCGATCGGCTGACCGCGCAACTGCATCAGCAACCCGAAGGCGCTGAACGAAAATAAAGACGACGAAGAACGTTCGCCGACAGGTTATTGATCCAGGTCGGTGCCCAAAATCGCCATCTGGAAATTATACGAGCGGTCCTCGTCTTCATCGTCGACGAAAAGAACGCCAATAAATTCCTCCCCGACGTAGACTTCGGCCGAGTCGTCCTTTTTCGGGCGGGGTACCACGCGGATCTGCGGATTGTTGAAGAGCTTTTTCAGATACGCGTCGAGCTTTTTAACTTCTTGAACGTCCACTGCCATCTCCTTGGATGGGGCGAAGCCTTTGCCGCAAGCGACAATCCTGAGCAGTAAATCAGGCTGGAGAATACCGCGCCGGCGCTTTAACACGCGATACTAGCGGCGATCAAATGTCCTCGGGAAACATCTGATCCATGGTGCGGGCAGGATCCGGGCAACCGGCCTGTCCTACCACCCTCGCCGGCACCCCGGCCACGGTGACATTGTTCGGCACCGACTTGATGACTACGGATCCGGCGGCGACGCGGGCGCAATGCCCGACTTCGATGTTACCGAGGATCTTTGCTCCGGCGCCGATCATAACGCCGTAGCGTATCTTTGGATGCCGGTCTTCCCATTCCTTGCCGGTGCCGCCCAGCGTCACGCCGTGCAGCATCGACACGTCGTCGCCGATCTCCGCAGTCTCGCCAACAACAACTCCGGTCGCGTGATCAACGAATATGCCGCGCCCGATCTTCGCCGCCGGATGGATATCGCACTGGAACACCGCCGACATCCTGCTCTGCAGATAGAGCGCAAAATCGCGACGGCCCTTGTGCCATAGCCAATGCATCAGCCGGTGAGCCGCAATAGCCTGAAAACCCTTATAGTAGAGCACCGGTTCAACAAGCCGGTGTGTGGCCGGATCGCGGTGCGCGGTCGCCATGAGATCGGCGCGGAACATTTCGCTGATCGCCGGCGTGTCGCGAAGCGCGTCCGAATAGGCTTGGCGGATCAGTTCACCAGAAAGCGCGGCATGGTCGAGCCGCTGTGCCAGCCGATAGATGATGGCCTCTTCCAAGGCGTCACGATGCAAGATCGTGGAATAGATAAAGCTCGCGAGCTCGGGCTCCTTGCGCACAATTTCTTCGGCTTCGCGCCGGATGCGCGCCCACACCGGATCGACCTTGTCGAGAACCGGCTTAGCTTGAATTTCCGCCATTCAGGCCTCCCAGAGGACGGATTTTAGCATATTGGTGCGGCGCAAGACAAAAACTAGGGGCCGGCGGACCGCCTATAGGTCAAAGACTTAGCGTAAAATAGGCCTGTGACCGAGATTCTCGGCCAGCGAACGACCTCAGCTCTTTGCATCCACGCCCAGGAAGCTCCAGACCGCCTCCTTGAACCTACGGTCCCCTACGGCAAGCATGTGGTCACGCCCCGGAATCCTGAAAGCTTGCGCGCCCGGGATGAGCACCGCAAGTCCTTCGGGCGATCCGGCGACCTGATCATTTTCGCCGACAGCGACCAAAACTGGAACCGCGATACGTGCGACATCCTCGCGACTCATGGTTTGCCGCGCCCCGCGAATGCACGCCGACAGCGCCCGCAAGTCGGAGTGTGTTTTCTCTGCGAAGGCGCGATACATGTGACCGCCCGGTTCGGATACATCGGCAAGCGTCGGGGCTTCCAGCGCGCGCGCGATCTTGTCGGTGTCATTCAAGCCGTCGACCAGCCCCATCCCTAGCCCCCCGAATACAGCCGAGCGCACTCTTCCCGGATGTGCGAGCGCCAGGAACGCGGCGATCCGGGCGCCAAGCGAGTAACCAAGCACGTCCGCATGCGCAAGCTGCAAATGATCGAGCAGCGCCCGCACGTCGTCCGCCATGATCGCGCTGTGATATGCCGCCGGGTCATAGAGTTTGCGGGATGCTCCATGGCCACGGTTGTCCAGGGCGATAACGCGCCGACCCGCCGCAGTAAGCGCGGTTATCCAACTGGTATAAGCCCAATTCACGTCCTTGTTGGACGCAAACCCATGGACGAGAACGACCGGCGGGCCTTCGCCTTCGTCTCGAAAGGCGATCTCGACGTCGTCATGCAAAAAATGGGGCATCCGCAACCCTTACCTTATCCGCTTTGCAGGCGCACAATTATGATGCTGCCGACCGCGGATAAAGCTACGCTTCTTCGGCCCGGAGCAGCTTCATGCGCAGCCGGGCCATCCGGGAGAAAAAAGATGCAGCGCATTTGCGTTCTCGTGCTCGGCCTGCTGGCGATGGCCAGCGTCCCCGCCGCGGCACAGGTCTCCGACCACGTGGTGAAAATCGGCGTGCTGACTGACTTGTCCGGGCCGGCCTCAACCGCCACCGGCAAGGGCTCGGTCGCTGCCGCGGAGATGGCCGTCAGCGATTTCGGCGGCAGCGTGCTGGGCAAGCCCATCCAAGTCATCTCGGCGGATCATCAGATCAAGCCGGATGTCGCCGCGGGAATTGCGCGCCAGTGGTATGACCGCGACCAGGTCGATCTGATCCTCGACGTCCCGGTCTCGGCGGTCGGGTTGGCGGTGCAGGCGGTCGCCAACGAGAAGAAAAAGCTCTTCATCACTCATTCGACCGGCACAGCCGATTTCCACGGCAAGTTCTGCTCGCCCTACGCGCTGCAATGGGTATTCGATACCCACGCACTGGCGGTCGGCACCGCGCAAGAGGTCACGCGCCGCGGCGGCAACACGTGGTTTTTCCTCACCGCCGATTACGCCTTCGGCCACGCCCTTGAGCGCGACGCGACCCGCGTCATCGTCGAGAATGGCGGCAAAGTCGTTGGTTCGGTGTCCCACCCCTTTGCGACGCCGGACCTTTCGTCCTTCGTCCTGCAAGCTCAATCCTCCAAGGCCAAGATCATTGGCCTGGCGAGCGGGCCGCCGGACAACGTCAACGCCGTCAAGCTGGGCGGCGAATTCGGCATCTTCCAAGGTGGCCAGCAGATGGCGGGACTGTTGGTGTTGATTACCGACGTGAACGCGCTTGGGCTGAAAGCAGCACAAGGGTTAGTGCTCACCACATCGTTCTACTGGGACATGGACGACAAGACCCGGCAGTGGTCGAAGCGCTTCTTTGAAAAGATCAACAAAATGCCGACCATGTGGCAGGCAGGCGTCTACTCTTCAGTGATGAACTATCTCGAGGCCGTGAAGGCGACCGGGACCGACGATCCGCTCAAAGTAGTGGCACAAATGCGTTCGACGCCGATCGAGGATTTATTCGCCCGCAATGGCCGGCTCCGCGAGGACAATCTTATGGTCCACGACTTGATGCTAGTGCAGGTCAAGACCCCCGAGGAATCGAAATATCCGTGGGATTATTACAAGATCCTCACGCACATTTCGGGCGAGCAAGCGTTCGGCCCGCCTAATCCGGCGTGTCCGCTGGTTAAGCCCCAATAACGGCGGCATCGGCACAGCACCAGGCGGTGAACGTTGTAGGGTGGGCTTTGCTGGAGTTCGGAGCCCGGCGTCGCTAGTATGAACCCTGGCAAGGCGCAGGCGTGCATAGGGTATAGATATGGCCGACGCAATCGTTCCTCACTTCCACAATGACCTTGGGGTGGCCGTGATCGATATCGGCGCCAGGGAATTCATGTGTGTGGGCGCCATGCCGCCATTCGATCATCCGCATGTTTACTGCGACATGGGAGCCGACTCAGAGTGTGTGTGTCCGTATTGTTCGACCCTCTATCGGTACGATCCGGCGTTGAAGCCTGGGACCGCCCGGCCCGAAGCATGCGTTCTTGACGATACCGGCGCCTGATCTTCGCCGGGAGCACGTACCCTGACCGCCTCGCGAACAGTAATTATCGCCGGCGGCGGCATCGGCGGGTTGACCGCGGCACTGGCGCTGGCGCGGCGTGGCTTTCGCGTCACTGTACTGGAACAGGCACCACGGCTTGAGGAAACCGGCGCCGGAATCCAGCTCTCGCCCAATGCCACGCGCACTCTGATCGACCTCGGATTGGACGATGCGTTGCGCGCGCTGGCCGTAGCGCCGAGCGCGCTGCGCGTCATGAACACCACGACCGGCCGGGAAATTGTACGCATGCCGTTCGGCAGGTTCGCGGAGGACCGCTACGGCGCGCCGTTCTGGCTCTTCCATCGGGCCGACCTGCTCGGTGCGCTGGCAGGCGCCGCATCACGCCAACTCGACATCACCATCAAACTGGACCGGCAAGTCCAGGATTTTGTGGTTCATCCGAACGGACTGACAGTTTCCGCCTTGACCGCCACCGGCATCGCCGATGAACGCGGCTTTGCCGTGCTGGGTGCCGATGGCCTTTGGTCGGCGTTGCGCCGGCAACTCGGCGATCGCAGCCCGCCGCGCTTTACCGGGCGAGCCGCCTGGCGCGGCAGCATAGCCGCGCGCGATGTCCGTGCCGAATTTCGCGAGCCCATCGTCCACCTTTGGATCGGTCCGGACGCGCACGTCGTTCATTATCCGGTGAAAGCCGGAGCGTTGATCAACATCGTCGTTATCGCCGCGGATCGGGACGGCGCCCCGGCGGATCGGGGCAAGCTTGCGACACGCGCCGAACTTTTATCGTCCCTAACCGACGATCGCTGGGCAATGCCCGCGCGCACGCTCGTGCGCCTGCCGGACGCGTGGCAAAAATGGCCGCTTTACGAGCGGCACCCGCTGAAGCAATGGGCTCGTGGTCCAGCGGCGTTACTTGGCGATGCAGCGCATCCAATGTTGCCGTATCTAGCGCAAGGCGCCGGCATGGCGATCGAAGACGCCGCCGTCGTAGCAGATTGTCTCGCGCGCCGACCCGACGATCCGGCCCGCGCATTGCGAGCATATTGCGCCGCGCGGCGCGGCCGAACGCGGAAAGTCCAGCTTGCGTCGGCCAGCAACGGCGCCCGTTACCATGTCGGGCGGCCCGTAAGTTGGTTACGCGACACTGCGATGCGGACCATCGGTGGCAAAGGCCTGCTCAAACACTATGACTGGATCTATCGCTGGCGAGCTCCGGCGGCGAGCATTCAAGTAAAATCAGAACGAAGCCCGGAGCCGTTGTAGCTCGTCGCCGCGCAGGGCTCTCGGGGCGCGTAGCGTGCACGGCTGCCGTCAGTGGGCTCTTCCTCCACGCAACCCGCAGGCAGGAACATTTAGTCACCGCCTGTGTTCAGCCTACGCAACGCGATGGCGCTGTTTTCCAATACGGATGAAGGGAGGTTTTCCATGTGCGACTACAGTCTACACCTCGTCGCTTCCCGGCCGGCCAAGGTCGGTGAAACGCTGATCGCAACCGACTTTGCCAAATCGATCACCCGAGGCTTTGCTTCCGCCGGAGAACCCGGCGTCGCCGTCTGTCTGCTTCAGGGCACCGAGATCGCTTTCGACGCCGACGTTCAATACGACCGCCCGTTCAGTTTGTTCGGCCGGGCGCGTATCGGACACCGGGTCGTCAAATCAACATGGACGACCCTAATGTGCACCACGACGCGCTGGAATTCCCCGGCGGCCAAATTGTGCTGGTCACCCGGCTCACCGCTGGGCAGCGCGCCACCGTGCTGCAACTACCGGCAGCCGCCCGCGGCGACGAAGCGGCCGACGAGTTCGTGTCCGATGACATTGTGATCGAACTGTCCGCCAGATAAGCCGGCGTTCGTACGTCGCAGGATATGTCGGCGGTTCGCGTCGCAGGATGCGGTTCGCAAGTCGCAGACGATGGTTGCGAAGGACAAGCCGGCGACTGTGGCGCGCTCGGAGAGATTCGAACTCCCGACCCTCAGATTCGAAGTCTGATGCTCTATCCAGCTGAGCTACGAGCGCGCGAAGCCGCCGCACCATAGCGGCTTCGCGCACACGTTCAACTGACGACGCACTTTTGAATCCAGGTGCGCGTCATTTCCGACACTTCGCATCGATTTGACTTCGATTTGTGCCATGCCGGCACAGCAGAGCCGCCATTCCGTGGCTAGTTTCTGCCGGAACCTCCCGGGAGAGGCGCGGTTGTCTGCGAGCGACTGTAGGAGGTCGATATTATGTCTGACTATCGGAACCCCAACGATCCAATGTGGCAAGGTGGCGAATATGAGCCCGCGGGGCGTTCTTATGGTTCCGGCTGGGGCTGGCTCGCCGGTGCGGTAGTGATCGTCGTTCTGATCGCCATCGTGTTCGGCGCCGGCCACGGACCGACCAGGACAGCCATGAACGAAAACCGGCCGACAGCGGGACATATGGCGGCGCCGCCCGCCCCTACCCCCGCCAATCCGGCCCTTCCGGGCCTTACTCCTCCTCCTGCCAATCCGGCCCAGACTTCGCCGGCCACCCCGGCGCAATAACGAGGCATCAGCTCAACAACGAGCTCACCTCAAACGCGGCCCCGGCAGTACCCGGGGCCGCTTTTTTTATTCCCCCCACCGCCAGTTGCTTGCAAGACAGCGGCGGCAAAAGCCGATTAGGCTACTTGTCGAACGCCGGATCGATCGGGACGCGATAGCCGTTGGCCAGGCGGTTTGATTCATTGGCCATGCCAACAATGGCCATGAGTTCGCCGAACATCGCGTCGCTCATGCCGGCGTTGCGCGCCGCCGCGGTGTGGCTGGCGATGCAATACGGGCAGCCGTTGGTCACGCTCACCGCCAGGTAAACCATCTCCTTTGTCACCGCATCGAGTGTGCCCGGCGCCATGATTTCCTTGATGCTCTCCCACGTGCGCTTGAGCGTCGCCGGATCGTGCGCGAGGTACTTCCAGAAATTATTCACATCTTTGACGTTGCGTGCGCGCTTGATGTCGTCATAGACCGCACGCACTTCCGGCGCGGCGTCCGCGTATTCGATCGGTTGAGGCATTTTCAATTCCTTCGCGCAGCCGAAATCCGCTGCGGCTGACAGTTACGGCGTCGCGGTCGCAAGCGGCTTGCCCTTCTCGACAATGTAAACAACAAGCAGCTTGGCGCCGTTGGCACCGCTGCGGGCCGCGTGCGGCGTGCCCGCCGGAACATAGGCGCTATCACCGGCCTTGAGTATTTTGGGCGCCTGACCCTCTACATTCAGCGTCAGATCGCCTTCCAGAATATAATTCGTTTCCGGACCCGGATGGGTGTGGCGGGCGACATCGGTGTTTGCCGCGATCTCCACGACGGCGACCACCGTTTCGCGTTCGCCCGGCGGCACGTCGAATTTCTGCAAAGGAATGCGCTTGAGGCCTTGGGTTTGAGTAACGGCCGTCGGCAGCTTTTGCGCCAGCGCTGCGCCACCCGCCGCCAGAGCGGTAATGGCGAACCCGGCTACCGCCAGCAAGATCGATCTCCTGAACATGATCGCTCCTTCGTTTGTTGCCCCCGTTCGTCCATCTTAGTCCCACTGCGGCCCTTGCGGGAGAGGTGTGCCGGTGCACAATCGCGGCCTTGAGCGAAAGGCATCACCATGCCGAAAACTCCAGACTATTTTGCCGGAAAAACCATCCTCATCACCGGCGCCGCGAGCGGCATCGGCCGCGCGACAGCGCTGATTTTCGCGCGCGAGGGCGCCAATGTCGTTTGCGCGGACCTCAACGAGAAGGGCGCCCGCGAGGTGGCGGCAGAAGTCAAGCGCAAAGGTAGCGGGGCACTGGCCCTCGAAGTCGATGTCACCCGTCGGAGCGAAGTCAATGAGATGGCGGAGCGCTCGCTTGCCGCGTTCGGCCATGTCCACTTTCTTTTCAACTCGGCCGGGGGCTGCCATTCGCCGGGCGAAATTTCTGGAAATCGACGATGCGCTGATGGAGAAAACCTTCGCGCTGAACGTCGGCGGCACATTTTACGCCATGCAAGCGTTGCTGCCGCATTTTGTGTCCAACAAATCCGGCGTCATCGTCAACATGGCGAGCATGGCGCACCGCCGCGGCGCTCCCGGCTCGTCTATCCATTACGCCGCCGCCAAGGGCGCGGTCGTGTCGATGACGCTTGGCGTGGCGCGCGAATTCGCCGCTTCCGGTATCCGCGCGCTCTCGATCTCGCCCGGCCCCATCAACACGCCATTCCAGGAAGCGGCGCAATCCTCGGACGAACTCATCCAGCGATTCCTCGCCGACATACCGATGGGCCGCTTCGGCAAACCAGAGGAAGTCGGGGAACTCGTGTTGTTTCTCTGCTCGGATGCCTGCGAGTTCATGACGGCGGACACCGTGTACGTAAACGGCGGCGGTGGCTGGCGGTAAGCCGCTCATCTTCTGCAAAGAAGAAGCCCCAAGCGCGGGAGGGGGCCATGCGCTTGGGGCTGAAGGCCGGGACAACCTTCAACAACCGGCCTCAATTTTGATCTTCAGTTTTCGTCAGTCACCGCAACGCCGCACTCGCCGCACCAGTAGCGCCGCAAATCCGGCAAAACGCCGTAAGCGGGCTCGGCGTATCCGGGAGAGTTGCGCCACAGATGCATCGGCCGGCCGCAGTTCGGGCAAAGGCGGCCCTTGATCGGCTCGACGCCGCGTCGGATCAGCTCGCGTGTTTCCGAGGTGTACACGTTGGTCCCTTTCTCATCCCCGATTCAAACGCTCAATTGAAATTCAAACGCCTGTTTGAGCCGAACGCAAGCCGGGATCGTGGCGTTTTCGTGATTTTTCCCAAGGTTAATTTCTTGTAATTTTCGGGACTTAGGCGGCGGCTGGCCGCCAGCTCACCAGCGCCACGCTGACGACGCAGACCGCCATTCCGGCGAGCGCGAGCGGCGCCAGCCGCTCGTTGAACAAGCCCCACGCCATCAGCGCCGTCACCGGGGGGGTTAAATAGAACAGCGCCACGACCCGGGTCGCAGCGGCGTGGCGGATCAGAAAATAAAGAAGCCAGATGGCACCGAACGACAGCACAAAAACCAGCCACGCGAGCGCGAAGATAAGATCCGGCGTCCATTCCACGACGCGCGTCTCGAACACCATGGAACCGAGCGTAAAGAAAACGCCGGCACTGACGTATTGAATGAACATGCCAGGCCGCCAGTCGATACCGCCGCCGAACCGCTTCTGATAGACCGTGCCGAACGTGATGCTGACCAGCGCCACCCCCGCCGCCGCCCACGCGAGCGGCGTAGCAGCGGCGGTGCTGACGCGATCCTGCACAACCAGAAAAATACCGAGCATGCCCAACACCAGCCCGGCCCATTGCCGCGGCATGACCGCCTCGCCGAGCAAACGATTGGCGACCGTCGAGGTCAGCAGCGGTTGCAGGCCGACGATCAACGCGGACAGGCCGGCGGACAATCCTTGCCTGATCGCGATATACACTCCGCCGAGATAAAATACGTGCATGAACACGCCGGTGACGCAGCTATCGAGGATACCGGTAGTGCCAGGCCACTGCGGGCGCGCCACCAGCAAAATGATGCCGAGCAACATGATGGCGCCGACCATGCGCAGTGTGAGGAAGGTCAGCGGTTCCGCGTAGGGCAGCCCAAGCTTGGCGCCGATGAATCCGGTGGCCCATAGCAAGACAAAAAGTGCAGGCGCCACGAACGTGACGGCGTCTTCCAGCGTACGTGGCATTTCAAGCTTCCCGGCGGCCTGCTCTGGCTGCCAAGACGCTAGCGGGTGATGGCGTTCAGGTCGATAGCGCAGGCCGAACGGCGGCTATCCGGCAGGCGCAATGGTGGCAGACATCCGGGAAATAGCGGTGCGAATGGGCTTCACGCCGCGAACGCAACCTCCATGCGCCGATTCATCTGGCGCACCACGGTGCAGGATCGCGAGATCCCGTCGGCCTCAATCACAAGCTTGAATTTTTCGGGAATGCCGGCGGTAGACACCACCTCGACTTCGGCGCCGCTGTCGCAGAGCGCCCGCACCGTGCAGTCGACGACCGAACGCCCGGTGTTGAACGCGATCTTGCCGGCTTTGAGGACGCGGCGCATCACGCCGTCCGCTACCGACCCTCCGGGGCGTTGCCATAGCGCGCAGCGATTGCGGCCGTTTTCCTTGGCGATGTAGAGCGCAACGTCGGCCCGCCGCAGGAGCTCGTCGATATCGGCGACCGACCGATCGATCGTCGCGACGCCGAAGCTCGCCGTGATCGAGAGTAGCGCTGCCGCGGTGGGTACTTTTTGCTCGGCGATGCTCTCGCGCAAGATCTCGGCGACCTTCATGGCGTCAGCGTCGCCGGTGTGCGGCAGCACGACCGCAAACTCTTCGCCACCGACGCGGCCGAAAATATCACTGGTGCGCAAACGCTCGCGGCAGGTCTGCGCGCACCGCACCAGAGCGAGATCGCCGGCGGCGTGGCCGTGACCGTCGTTCACCGCCTTGAAATGATCGATGTCGAAAATAATGCAGCTCGCCGTGTGCTTATGGCGGAGTGCGAGCGCGATGGCGCGCTGCGCTTCGTTGCGAAAGCCGGAACGGGACAGCGCGCCGGTCAGGCTGTCGGTCGAGTTCAGCTTTTGCGCCTCCATTTCACGCATGACCACGCCGGCAAGATCGCGCAGGATGGCAGCCTGCTCGGTGGTGAACTCACGCGGCTTGGTGTCGACAACGCACAGCGCGCCCAGACCATGTCCTTCCGCGCTCCGCAACGGCGCTCCGGCATAGAAACGGATATTCGGCGGACCGGTCACCAGGCCAGTCTCTGCGAAGCGCGGATCGTTCAAAGCATCCGGCACAACGAGGACTCCATCCTGCCGCAGCGCGATGTTGCAGAACGAGTCGGGCTTGCGGGTTTCATGCTCCACAACGCCCTGCCGCGATTTGAACCATTGCCGGTGTCCATCGACGAACGTCACCGTGGAAATCGGCGTGCCGAAGACGCTGCGCGCGATCCTGGTGATGCGGTCGAAAGCTTCCTCGGCCGGCGTATCGAGAATGTCGTAGCGGTCGAGCGCAGCCAGCCGGGTGGCCTCGCGCTGCGCCTCGTCGCTCGGCGGCGCCGCGAGCCGGGCGTCTTCGCGCGCTACCGCTTCATCGGGTTTTTGCTTCGCTGCCGTCAGCATGCCGGGAGTTTACCGCCGGCGGCTTGCAGAACGGTTGCCCACAACTTCAAAGTTTACGGAGTTTGTTAGCCGGCATTAACCGTATCGCGTCCGCCCCGCCTTGGTACACACGGCGCGAGCGTATTTGCGGAGCCTCGCCTAATCACACCGGCAAATTGTCGTGCTTTCTTCCCGGCATCTCGACGGTTTTCCCCCGCAGCATGGCGAGCGCGCGCGCGATGCGCGGGCGCGTGGCGCTCGGCATGATCACGTCGTCGATATAGCCGCGCTCGGCGGCGATGAATGGCGAAAGAAAGCGCTCTTCGTATTCTTTCGTCCGCGCGGCGATCTTGTCCGGATCGCCGATGTCGGAACGAAAGATGATCTCGACCGCGCCTTTCGCGCCCATCACCGCGATCTGCGCCGTCGGCCAGGCGTAGTTGACGTCGCCGCCGATGTGCTTTGACGCCATCACATCGTAGGCGCCGCCAAAAGCCTTGCGCGTGATCACGGTGACCAATGGCACCGTCGCCTGCGAATAGGCGAACAGAAGTTTCGCACCGTGCTTGATCAGGCCGCCGTATTCCTGCGCGGTGCCGGGCAGGAACCCGGGCACGTCGACAAACGTGACAATCGAAATGTTGAAGGCGTCGCAAAACCGCACGAAGCGCGCCGCTTTGCGGCTGGCGTCTGAGTCCAGCACGCCGGCTAGCACCATCGGTTGATTGGCGACGAAGCCGACGGTTCGCCCGGCGATCCGGCCGAAGCCGATGACGATGTTGCGCGCGAACGTCTCCGAGAGCTCGAAGAAATCGCCCTCATCCACCACTTTGAGGATCAGCTCCTTGATGTCGTAGGGCTTGTTCGGATTATCCGGTACCAGCGAATCGAGCGACGGCTCGATGCGGTCGGCCGCGTCCAATGACGGCCACTCGGGAACGCCGGCGGAGAAATTCGCCGGCAGAAAGTCGAGCAGGCGGCGCATCTGCAACAGGCATTCGACGTCGTTGTCGTAAGCGCCGTCGGCGATCGAGGATCTGGTGGCGTGCACCGAGGCGCCGCCCAGTTCCTCCGCAGTGACGATCTCGTTGGTCACCGTTTTCACCACATCGGGCCCGGTGACGAACATGTAGCTCGTGTCGCGCACCATGAAGATGAAATCGGTCATGGCCGGCGAGTAAACGTCGCCGCCGGCGCACGGACCCATGATCACCGAAATCTGCGGGATCACCCCCGAGGCAATGACATTTCTCTTGAACACCTCGCCGTAGCCGCCGAGCGCGGCGACGCCCTCCTGGATGCGGGCGCCGCCGGCGTCGAACAAGCCGATGATCGGGGCCCGCGCCCGCATCGCCATATCCTGGATCTTCATGATCTTCTGCGCGTGGGTCTCCGACAGCGAGCCGCCGAACACGGTGAAATCCTTGGCGAACACAAAGACGCTGCGGCCGTTCACCGTACCCCAGCCGGTGACGACGCCATCGCCGGCGATCTTGGAGTTTTCCATGCCGAAGTCGCCGGAGCGATGCTCGACGAACATGTCGAACTCCTCGAAGGAATTCTTGTCCATCAGGAGTTCGACCCGCTCGCGGGCGGTGAGCTTGCCGCGCTTGTGCTGAGCCTCGACCCGGCGGGTGCCGCCGCCGGCGCGCGCGTTGTCGCGGCGCGCCTCGAGCTTGCCGACGATGTCTTTCATCGCTTCTGCCCCGCGATTCCTCTTGGCCCTTCGCTTGCGCAAAATCACCTTAGCAGGCTGCAAAAGCAAGGCTTGCGGGCGAAAGAGCAATGAGTTGGTAGCCAAAAGGTATTTGCCGCGCCGGCCCCCTCGCCGCCCCGTTTCCCGACGCGCGGGTCCCGGGTCTTGAGTCTGTTGGCGCATCGTGCATGAACGTGCCGGTGGACGCCCGGAAAAATGACTCCGTGACTGGAACCGGCCTCGTCGGTGCGATCGAGCGCCGGCCGCTGGCGGCGTTCGGCGGTTTTCTCGCGCTCCATGCGTTCGTTTGGACGCTGCTGCCGTCGCTGCTTTACAAAAATCTGCCGCTCGATGTGATCGAGGCGATGACCTATGGCCGCGAGTGGCAGGCGGGCTACGACAAGCTGCCGCCGCTGCCGTGGTTTCTCGCTGAAATCACCTATCGCCTGTTCGGCACCGACGACGCGCTTTACGCGCTGTCGCAAGCCGCGGTCATCGTCGCGTTCGTGTTCGTGTGGCTGACGGCGCGTCGATTGACCGGCGCTCCGGGTGCTTTCGCCGCCGTGCTGATTATCGACGGCATGAATTACTTCAATACCAGCGCCACCAAGTTCAATCATAACGTCGCCGAGCTGCCGCTATGGGCGCTGGCGGGCTTCGCCTTTTTCGCCGCGCTCCGCAGCGGCCAACTGCGGTTTTGGATTTTGCTCGGGGTCGCTCTGGGGCTGGCGTGGTGGGCAAAATATTTCATGGTGATACTGGCGGCGCCGCTCGCGCTGTTCTTGCTGTTCGACCCGAACGCCCGGCGGCGCCTGGCCGGACCTGGCCCCTGGACTGCCGCCGCCGTCACCCTCATTGTCGCGGCGCCAAATCTTCTCTGGATCTTTTTGCACAGCGACCAAGCGTTCGGATACGTCGAGACGCGGACGCGCATGGCGTCGAGCCTGGCCGACTGGCTGCTTAATCCTGTCGGATTTCTCGGAGCTCAGGCGGTCTATGTCATCCCGGCGCTGCTGATTGCGGCGCCGCTATTTCTGCCGCGGGTGAAGCTGGGGCCGCGCGGGGAAATCGATGTGCTCGACCGCCGCATCATTTTGCTGCTTGCCCTAGGTCCGGCACTGGCACTCTTTGTGTTTTCCGCCGTTAGCGGACGCGCGACGCAGGCGATGTGGGGCTTTCCGCTCTGGGTCTTCCTCGGCCTGCAATTGTGTCTCGTCGTGCCGGAAGCGGTCCTGCGCGCCCGCTTCGCGGCGCTTGCCGCCGTGTGGGCCGTCATATCTTTCATCTATGTCGGCGCGTTCATCGCCGACTACACGGTGTTGCCGAACATCGATCACCGCTATCGCGCGGCATTCTTCCCGGGCGACACTTTGTCGGCCGAGATTACCGAGCGCTTCCGCGCCGCGACCGGCCGCGAACCATCCTACGTCATCGCTTCGATGTGGGACGGCGGCAACGTAGCGCATTATTCGAGCGACCATCCCCAGCCGCGGGTGTTGATCGATGGGCTGCCGCGCCGCGCCCCGTGGATCGATCTCTCCGATCTGAAGGCAAAAGGAGCGGTTCTGGTGTGGACCGACGGCGACCCCCATGTCATGCCGGAAGCCTTTGCCGTGGTGGCGCCTGGAGTTAAGCCCGGCGCGCCGTTCGAACTTCCCTACCATCGCGGCGAGGGAACCGTGCACGTCGGATGGGCCGTCCTGCCCCCGCGTGCTCCCTAACTTTCCGCGGGCGCGGCAGAATGCTAGCTTCCGCCGAAGTCATACGGTGACAAGGTCAAAGATGCTCGATACGGCAAAATATTTGCGGCTCGATGCTTTTCGCGAAACGCCTCTGACAACGGAGCCGTTTCCCTATCTGATTGTTGAAGGGTTCGTCGGCCCGGCGGCGCTGACCGCGATTAATGCCGATTACCCGAAAGTCTCCTCGTCAGGAAGCTTTCCGGTCGATGAGGTAAGCTTTGGGCCGGCGTTCCAGAAACTTCTGGACGAGCTCGAAAGCGAGGAGTTTCGCACGGCCTTCGAGCAAAAGTTCGCCATTGGCCTTTCGGGCCGGCCGACCGTCACCACGGTTCGCGGCCGCTGCGACAGTAGCGACGGCAGGATTCACACCGACTCGAAAAGCAAGATCATCACCGTTCTCCTCTACATGAATGAGACCTGGGGCGAGGCCGCGGGACGATTGCGGCTCCTTCGTTCGGCGGACAACCTCGACGACGTCATTGTCGAAGTGCCCCCGGTCGCCGGCACCCTGCTCGCCTTCAAGCGCAGCGACAATTCATGGCACGGCCACCAGCCGTTCGTTGGCGAGCGGCGCGTCATTCAATTCAACTGGCTGACCTCACAAGGCAACCGGCAGATCGCCATGCTGCGCCACCATGCCTCGGCTTCTTTCAAGCGCGTTCTGCAAAGCATCCTGCCGGGTCGCGCGTAGGAGTTCGTTTTTGATCACGCCTCCGGCCGATTTGCGCGACCGGGAGTTCAGCAAGATTCTGCTGATCAAACTGTCGGCCGTCGGCGACGTCATCCACACCATGCCGGTCCTGAACAAATTGCGCCGCCGCTATCCGGAAGCGCAACTGGATTGGCTGGTGACACCGGCGATCGGCGAGCTTCTCCGGCAGCACCCGGCTATCAGCAACGTCGTCGAGTTTGCCCGCGACGACTGGTCGGCGCCGTGGCGGCCGTTGCGCCTGGCCGCCAAGCTTCGCAGGACCCGCTACGACCTCGTTGTCGATATGCACGGGCAATTCCGCACCGCGATCTTCGCGCTGGCGACCGGCGCGCCGGTACGGATCGGCTTTGACCGGCCGCGAAAAAGCGTGTGGGACGCCTCGCCGCGAAAATTCCCGGAGGAAACCCGCAAGCACGCCTGGCAGGGCGCGCGTGAGGGAAGCTGGCTCGCCTACACACATCACATCCCGGTCCCTACCCTCGATCTCCATGCGGTCGACCGCTACGTCAATGTCGGGCCGCTGCTCGGACTCGACGGCGGCGCCGCGGACTTTTCATTTCCGATTTCCGCCGAAGCAAATAACCGGATCGAGGCGCTGCTCGACTATTACGGCGCCGCCGGCAAGAAGTTCGCGGTGCTGGCGCCGGGCACCATCTGGGAAACCAAACAATGGCGCCGCGCCGGCTTTGCCGAGGTGGCGCACCATTTCCTGCAAAAAGGCTTTGCGGTCGTGCTCGCCGGCGCGGCGCGCGAACGCGCCGTCTGTGCCGAAGTCGCGAAACTCGAGCCCGGCGTTATTAATCTCGCCGGCGAAACCACGTTGACCGAGCTCGCAGCGCTCATTCGCCGCGCGGCCATCTGCGTGACCAACGATTCCGGCCCGATGCATCTTGCCGTCGCGCTCGATCGGCCGGTCGTGAGCATATTTGGCCCGACCGATCCGATCTGGATCGGCCCCTATCGCCGCACCGATGCGGTCCTGCAGGCAAATCTTGCATGCTCGCCGTGCTATCTGCGGCAACTCAGCCGGTGTCCCAACGAACACCGCTGCATGACCGAGGTGTCTGCGACTGCGGTAGTCGAGCGGGTCGAAGCCGTCATGCGCGGACAGCCGGAAAACATCGGAGCCGCAACGGCGCGGAAAAAGTCAGCCGGCGTCGCGCCGTAGCGGACCGCTCGGCGGCGGCTGCCAATCCTGCAAGGCTTCATAGCGTTTGGCGTAGCGGTAGAACGTCACTTCAAAATACGCGAAGGCGATGACGAACCCGGCCCAGCCGTCGATAAATCCGCGCTTGAAAAGATAATGCTTCCAGAACGCCCAGAACGCGTGTCCAAACGCGCTCGCCATCGACACGCGTTTGTGCGCAAGCTTCGGCGCGCCCAGCGACGAATAACGGTTCATCTTGCTGACGACTTCTTCGAGGTTGCGGAACGGAAGCTGCCAGATGGCGTTCCGCAGCGTGCCGAGCGTTGCCCCGCCGAAGATTTCGTAGCCTTCGTGCACCGGTTCGAGGGTGTAGCGCAGGCTGCCTTTACGAAAGAGCTGTGGCTGGCGGAAATTCGGATACCAGCCGGAACCTTTGATACGCCGGCCCATGAAGTAATTACGCCGCGGCACCTGATAAACCTCGTGCTGCGGCGTGGCGGCAAGCAAACTTAAAATCTCGTCGCGCACCGCGGCCGTGCAACGTTCGTCGGCGTCGAGGCTGAAGACCCACTCGCTGCGGCAGGCCTCGATCGCCCGGTTACGCAAATCGCCGAAGCCCGCAAATGGCACCTGGACGACGCGCGCGCCAAGCGCCGCGGCGATATCGGGTGTGCCATCGGTGCTTTGGGAATCGACGACAATGATTTCGTCGGCCCATAACACGGTCTCGATCGCCGCTTTGATCTTCGCCGCTTCGTTGAACGCCAGGATATAGGCCGAGATCGTTTGCATTCGCGCAAATCACGCCGGCCGCTCGCGCGCCGCCAGCACCGCGAGCCACATGTAAAGCCCGAGTAATGTGACTTCGCCCAGCACGATGAAAATACTGCCGCCATAAACCTGCGGGAAGAAGACCTCCACCACCGCCATGGACACAACGGCGGTCAGCCACACCACCGCGCCCCAAGCGGCCGCGAGCCATAACCCGACCGCAGCGACAAGATCGATGACGGCGAAGAACACGGTCGCCGATTGCCAGGCGACCGTTCGCGCCTGGAAGTCGCCGCCCGCAACGCCGATCCCGCAAATCTGCCCCCAGTGATAGACACCCTTGACCAGAGACAGGACGGCCATAATTCTCATGAACAAAACAAGCCGAGTAGACCAGGTGCCGGCTACGTTTCGCGGCTGGCCCACCTGGACCGGCTCAAGCAAGTCGGTTGGCCGCGTGGGCTGGCGCTGTACTCGATCGCTCATGGCAGA
The DNA here is from genome assembly GCA_036490575.1 of Xanthobacteraceae bacterium. Lineage (GTDB taxonomy): Bacteria > Pseudomonadota > Alphaproteobacteria > Rhizobiales > Xanthobacteraceae > BOG-931. The sequence continues at coordinate 8,749 of DASXDP010000104.1, read as the reverse complement.
GCGGCTTTGAGCACTCGCGCTGAGCCAAAGTCAATCCTAGTGTGGCGGTTCAGAAGTCCGCGTCATTCTTGCCGCCAACGCGTCAAGCGGACTTCTGAACCAAAAGCCACGCTAAAACTATATTCGCTAGTGTCCTTTCGATCCCGAAGTTCGCGAACGAGGGTGCCGCACCATGATGCGAACTTCGGAATCGGGACACTAGTTTCTTTTTGCCCGTGGCGAGTGACGGGCGGAACAGCTAAAAGAACCCGGTATCGGAGCTTATCATGGCAATTAAATTAGGCCGGCCGCTGGAACGGGTCCGTTCGGTTCCGACGCGCGGCGACGCGCCGGCCGAGCGGCTTGATCTGGCCGTTCGGCCACGCCGTAACCGCCGCGCCGAATGGGCGCGGCGCTTGGTGCGAGAGCATGTGCTTACTGCTGACGATCTCATCTGGCCGCTGTTCATTGTTGAGGGCAAACGAGTGCGCGCATCCGTCGCGTCCATGCCCGGCGTCGAGCGGCTCTCCATCGATGAAGCCGTTCGAGCCGCGGAGCACGCCGCCGAACTCGCGATCCCGTGCCTTGCCCTCTTTCCGTACACCGATCACGACAAGCGCGACGAGCACGGTTCTGAAGCGCTCAACGCGGATAATCTGGTCTGCCGCGCGGTGCGCGCCATCAAGCAGGAGGTGCCGCAAATCGGCGTGCTTTGCGACGTCGCGCTCGATCCTTACACCAGCCACGGGCACGATGGCCTCATCCGCAATGGCGTTATTCTCAACGACGAGACGGTTGCTGTCCTCGTGCGTCAGGCGCTGATCCAGGCTGAAGCCGGCTGCGACATCATCGCCCCGTCGGACATGATGGACGGACGTGTCGGCGCCATCCGAAAGGGCCTCGATGCCACGGGCTTCGATGAAGTCCAGATCATGGCCTACGCGGCAAAATATGCCTCCGCGTTCTATGGACCGTTCCGCGACGCAATCGGATCGAACGCGACGCTGGTCGGCGACAAGCGGACCTATCAGATGGACCCGGGAAATGCCGAGGAGGCTTTGCGCGAGGTCGAACTCGATATCGCCGAAGGCGCCGATATGATCATGGTTAAGCCTGGAATGCCATATCTCGATATATTACAACGGGTTAAAGCAAATTTCGGTATGCCCACCTTTGCCTACCAAGTCTCCGGAGAGTATGCGATGATTATGGCAGCCGCGCAGAACGGCTGGCTCGACGGGGACAAGGCCATGCTGGAAAGCCTGATTGCTTTCAAGCGTGCCGGCGCCGACGGTGTGCTGACCTACTTCGCGGCCCGCATTGCGGAGCAATTGAAGGCGCGTGGCGCCTGAGATTCTCACCTGCGACGGGGTAACGAGGCGACTGTCATGCATGACGACGACAATCGATTTCAGCGATTTGTGCCGCTGCTGAGGCGGGTCATTATCCTCTTGGCCGTACTCGCGGCAACGCCGGTCGTTTTGTGGATGATCACCACCTTCGTGCGGGCTTATGTCGGCCCGCCAAGAGTCCCCGCGTTGCGCCAGATTGCTTCAACTGCACCTGCGCCAACCGCGGCCCCCGCGACGGCTACGGCAAGTGTGCCGAACTCCGAAGCACCGGCCAAGGTTGCCGACATCACCGCCTCGACAACGGACGCGACGCCAACCAGCTCCGACGCGCTTTCGCCCAAGGGGTCGATGCTCGCCGATCTGCCGTCCGATGGCAGCACATCCGCGCCGTCCACCGTCTCTAGTATTCCGCCCGCCTCTTCGATGCCGTTGCCGTCGCAAGCTTTAAGCACTGCCGCAATGCCGATGAATGTTGCGAATGCGGCATCTTCTCCAGGCAGCGCCGCACCGGTTGCGCCATCGGTTGCGACAAACACCATGACGGCCGAAGCATCTCCGCCGCCCGCCATCGCGGATCAGCAAGCTGACGCAATGCCCCCTGCCCCGCCGTTGACCGGCAAAATTCCATTGCCACGACATCGGCCGCGCGGACTGGGCGATGCCAGCATGACGCGGATCGCCCAGGGCGCGGTACCTGTGCCACGTCCGCGGCCCGACGCCGCGGGACCGGTGGCAGCTCCGGAAACGACCAACTCCACCCCGTTGGATTTTCTGCAAAACATGTTTCACCAGTAGCGCGCGATCAGTCGCGCGCGGATCCGCTCGGCATCTGCACCGGCTGATAGCCGTCGGCCGCGAGCGCCTGAAAGATTTCGGCGGCATGCGCGGCGTCGCGTGTCTCCATGGTCACGTCGAGCTTGGCGCCCTTTGCCGGAACATCGAGAAACAGCCGATGGTGATCGACACTGAGAATGTTGGCGCCGAATTCACCGAGCCGCGTCGCGATTTGTCCTAAAATACCTGGCCGGTCCGGGATGGTGAGCCGGAACGAGACTATGCGCTCGGCCCGCTCCAGTTCGCGCACCATGATCGACGCAAGGATACGCGGATCGATATTCCCCCCGCACAGGATCAAGCCGACCTTTCGTCCGCGGAACTGATCCGGCTTGGCCAGCATGGCGGCGAGGCCCGCGGCCCCGGCGCCCTCAGCCATGGTCTTTTGCAGAGTGAGAAACGCATTCACCGCGCGCTCGATCTGGTGCTCGTCGACCAACACGATATCGCTCACCAGCTTGCGGATAACCGGCAGCGTAAGCTTGCCCACCTTCTTCACCGCGATGCCTTCGGCCAGTGTGGCGCCGCCGCACGGTCTGTTCTCGCCCCGTATCGCATTCCAGACTGACGGATAGAGCGCGGACTCCGCTCCCACGACGGTGATGGAGGGTTTCTTGGCGAGCGCGGCGATGGCGCAGCCAGCGATGAGGCCGCCACCGCCAATCGGCACAATCAACGTATCGAGATCGGGCACCTCTTCGAGCATTTCCAGCGCGACCGTGCCCTGACCGGCGATGACGTGCGGATCGTCGTAGGGATGGACCCAGACGAGATTCTTCTCATCGGCTACCGCCTCCGCGCGCGCCTGCGCATCGGAGACGCTCTCGCCTTCGAGGATGACGGTGGCGCCCAGCGCTTCGGTCGCTTTGATTTTGACGAACGGCGCCGTCACCGGCATCACAATGGTTGCCGGGATGGCGAGACGCCGGGCGTGATAAGCGACGGCCTGGGCGTGATTGCCGGCCGACATCGCAATCACGCCCCGGCGCCGTTCTTCGGACGTGAGCGCGGCAAGCTTCACGCAGGCGCCGCGCTCCTTGAACGAATTGGTTACCTGCAGGTTTTCGTACTTCACGAACACTTCGGCGCCGGTCAGCGCCGACAACGGCGGCGCCGGCAATATCGGTGTGCGCAGGACGTGTCCCGCCATCGTACGGCGGGCCGCCTCGATGTCCGCGAGCGTCACCATAATGGCCTTTTTCCCCATTTTGGCCGGCGTTACAATGTTGAAATCACGTTGAGACTCAGGCGGATTAGGTCTTTGACGCGTACGTATTCTCGGGCAAATTAGAGGTTGGCCGGGCTGTCGCGCCCCCAGGGCTGGAATGGAAGAGGCAATAAAGAGGCGAACCGCCCCGTGACTCAACACTCGCGCGATACGCCCCAGTTCTATCTCACCGCGCCTTCTCCTTGCCCATACCTCGGCGGCAAGGAAGAGCGAAAGGTGTTTACGCACCTCGTCGGCGAGCGAGCCGGCGAACTGAACAACATACTCACCCAGGGCGGGTTTCGCCGCAGCCAGTCGATCGCTTACCGGCCGGCGTGCGAGGGCTGCCGCAGCTGCGTATCGGTTCGCGTGGTTGCCGCAGAATTTCGGCCCACGCGCAGCATGCGGCGGATTGCCGGGCGCAACGCCGATATCGTCGCCGAGATGAAGCCGGCGGTGCCGACGTCCGAGCAGTACGCCATATTCCGCGGCTACCTCGATTCGCGTCACCGCGACGGCGGCATGGCGGACATGACGGTGCTCGACTACGCCATGATGGTCGAGGACAGCCACATCGAAACCCGCATCATCGAGTATCGAAGGGCCGGAACGCCGGGCGGCGGTCTCATTGCCGTCGCGCTCACCGACGTCCTCGCTGACGGCCTGTCCATGGTCTATTCGTTTTTCGAGCCGGACGAGGCGCCGCGCTCACTCGGTACTCTCATGGTGCTCGACCACATCGCCCGCGCGCGGCAGATGGGGCTCTCCTACGTTTATCTCGGCTATTGGGTGCGCGGTTCGCGCAAAATGGATTACAAGGGCCGCTTCCTGCCGCAGGAGCGGCTAACGCCGGACGGCTGGGCACGCGCCGAATAGAACGCCGGCAGATTTCAGCGGCGGCAGAAATCCCGAATAAGCCTTTGCCGGTCCGCTCACAAGATTGGACGCCGCTATGAGCGAGGATGTGCACGAAGTTTTCGCCATCCGCTATGCGCATCACGCGCGGCGCTCGGCGGAGAACTTCATCGGCGGCGATCCCCACGACGTGCTCCAGCCCCTCGATTACTTCGTCTGGGCGATCAAAGGGCCGTCGGGCACAATCGTTGTCGACACCGGCTTTGATGCGCCGACCGCCAAGCAACGGCAGCGTGAAATCACCAAGCCGCTGCGCGAAGGTCTTGAGGCCGTGGGCGTAGCGCCAGAGTCTGTGAAGACCGTCATTGTCAGTCATCTGCACTACGATCATTGCGGCAACTACGACCTGTTCCCGAACGCGCACTACCATTTGCAAGACCGCGAGATGGCGTACGCGACCGGACGCTGCATGTGCCACGCCGCGTTGCGCGTGCCGTTTGAAGCCGACGATGTCGTGGCCATGGTGCGAAAAGTGTTCAGCGGTCGCGTCACCTTCCACGATGGCGAGGACGAGATTTCGCCCGGCGTGACCGTTCACCACATCGGCGGCCACGCGATGGGGTTACAATCAGTGCGGGTCAAAACCAGTCGCGGTTACATCGTGCTCGCCGCCGATGCCGCGCATCTTTATGCCCACTTCGAGCAAGGCCGGGTTTTTCCGGTCACCTACAACGTCGCCGAGGTCCTTGAGGGCTACGAGACCTTAAAGAAGCTTGCCACCACACCCCATCACATTGTTCCCGGCCACGATCCGCTGGTGCTCCAGCGCTATGCGGCGGCGAAACCCGGCCTTGAGGGCTGGGTCGCGCGTTGACGTTCCGCCCGGCACTTCCTGACTGAGCAGAAGCGCTACCTAACGCTACGACTCGCTGCCGTTTTTGCCGTTGGACGACGTGCGGCCGGGCGGACCACCGAACTTGTTGGTTTTCGGAAAGCCCTTGGGCGCGAGCCGGCCGGCGTCGGCGCGATTACCGCGCCAGTCGGCAAGCTCCTTCAAGGTCAGCGTGAACACGCGGCCGGCCGAATCCGTCCAGCTCAGGCCCTTCTCCGCTTCAAAGACTTTAATGTCGGAGAGGCCGCCGTCCTTGTGGCGCTGCAGCCGCACGCCGCGCCCGCGCGCCATCTCCGGCACCTGATCCAACGGAAACACCACCATCTTGCGGTTCTCGCCGATGGCCGCGACCAGTTCGCCGTCGGCGACTGCAATGGCGCGGCCTTCGTCGGGCGGCTTGACGTTGAGGATTTGCTTGCCCTTTCTCGTATTCGCCACGCACTCGTCCTCGGCAACAATGAAGCCCCTGCCCTGCTTGCTGGCGGCGAGGAATTTGCGGCCGCCCTCGTGACGGAACACGGAGACGATATCGCCCTCCTGTTCGAGCTCGATGAACAGACGAATGGGTTCACCATGGCCGCGCCCGCCCGGCAGCTTCGCCGCCTCGATGGTGTAGCAGCGCCCGTTGGTGGCGAAGACCAAGAGCTTTGACGTGGTCTCAGCGAAGAACGCGAGCTTGAGCGCGTCGTCGGCCTTGAACGCGAGGCTCGACAGATCGGCGACTTGACCCCGGAGCGCCCGGATCCATCCCTTCTCGGACACGACGATCGTGACCGGCTCGCGTTCGACCAGGGCCTCCTCGATCGCCGCCTCGTCGTGCGTCGGCGCCTCGGCGAAAGTGGTGCGCCGCTTGCCGAGCGGCGTCTTCGGCCCGAACTTCTCGCGCACCTCGCGGATTTCGCCGGCAATGGTCTTCCACTGCGACTTCTCGGAACGCAGCAAATCCTCGATCGACTTCTTTTCCGCGCGGAGCTTCTTGTCTTCCTCACGGATCTCGATTTCCTCGAGCTTGCGCAAATTGCGCAGCCGCATGTTCAGGATGGCTTCCGCCTGAACATCCGAGAGCTTGAACGTCTTCATCAGCACCGGCTTCGGCTCGTCCTCGGTGCGGATGATTTTGATGACCTTGTCGAGGTTGAGATAAGCGACGAGGTAACCGCCGAGCACTTCCAGCCGGTGCTCGATCTGGCTCAGCCGATAGCGCGAACGGCGCAGCAGCACGTCGCGCCGGTGCCCGAGCCATTCGCTTAAGCCCTCGGCAAGCCCGATGACCTTGGGCACGCGGCCGCCGACCAGCACGTTCATGTTCAGCGGCACCCGGCTTTCCAGCTCGGTGAGCTTGAACAAACTCTCCATCAGCAGCGCCGGATCGACGTTGCGGGAACGCGGCTCAAAGACCAGCCGAACGTCTTCGGCCGATTCGTCGCGCATGTCGGCGAGCAGCGGCAACTTCTTCTCGTTGATCAGTTCGGCGATGCGCTCCACCAGCCGCATCTTTTGCACTTGCCAGGGGATTTCGGTGACCACGACGAGGTAGGTGCCGCGGCCACTGTCTTCGGTGGTCCAGCGCGCCCGGAGCCGAAACGATCCGCGCCCGGTGGCGTAGGCTTCCGCGATGGTCTCGGGCGTATCGACAATCACGCCGCCGGTCGGAAAGTCGGGTCCGGGGACGAATTTCAGGAGCGTGCGGCTGCGGGCATTCGGCGTGTCGATGAGATAAAGCGCTGCGTCGCACAGTTCGGCGATGTTGTGCGGCGGAATGGCGGTCGCCATGCCGACCGCGATGCCCTGCGCGCCATTGGCGAGCAAATTAGGATAAGCCGCCGGCAACACCGCCGGCTCCTGCATGACGCCGTCGTAACTGGCGCGAAAATCCACCGCATCATCGTCGATGCCGTCGAGCAGCAGGCGCGCGGCCTCGGTAAGCCGCGCTTCGGTGTAGCGGTAGGCGGCGGCGTTATCGCCGTCGACGTTGCCGAAATTGCCTTGGCCGTCGACCAGCGGGTAGCGCGAGGCAAAATCCTGGGCGAGCCGCACCAGCGCGTCGTAGATCGCCTGATCGCCATGGGGGTGAAAGTTGCCCATGACGTCGCCGACGATCTTCGCCGACTTCTTGAATGCCGCGCCCGGATCGAGGCGAAGGAGCCGCATGCCGTAAAGAATGCGGCGATGCACCGGCTTGAGCCCGTCGCGGGCATCCGGCAGCGCGCGGTGCATGATGGTGGAAAGCGCGTAAGCAAGGTAGCGCTCTTCCAGCGCTTCCCGCAGCGCAATCTCCTGCACGTTGCCCGGGTCCGGGGGAATCAGTTTTTTATTCATAGCCGGGAGGAGTACCGCCGTTAGCGGTTGCGAACAAGAATGGCTGAGACAAAGCGGGCGCGGGCGTCGGGAACCGGCAGGCCGCGCGGGGCGAAGGCATAGCGTTCGAGAAAGAAGCCGGTCAGCGCAAAGGCATCGGCTAGTTCGTCGGCCGACGCCGGCGCGGCGGCGTTACTCAAAAACCCCGGAAGCTTCAGCAGCTTGTCGTGATAGGCCGCACCGGCGGCGGCGGACACCGCCCGGCCCGACCGGGGCGAGACGTAGATCAGATCATCGGCCGTGCCGGTCGCCGCGCACGACGACAGGTCGAGCCCAAACCCGAGTTCGGCCAGAAAGCCGAGTTCGAACCGGGCGATCATCGGCGCGACCGCGGCGGCATCCTCGAGCGCATCGAGAATCAACGACAGCTCGCCATGCATGCGCACATGCGGCTCACGCTCCGCCAGCAGGCGGCACAAGGCGGCAAGATGGGTGACGCCGTGAACGGCGTGCGCGGCGTTCAAGTATCCCGCGGCACGCAGGTTTACCGCCTCGACCGCGTAGTTGCCGAGATGGTCGTCGAGCCGCGCCCGCCAGGTCGCGCGCAGCGAGTTGCCCGGTTGCAGCACGCCGCGAAGCCTTTTTCCCGCGCCGCCGCGAACAAGCCCGAGGTGCCGGCCGCGCTCCTTGGTCATCAATTCAAGAATGACGCTGGTTTCGCCATGGCGCCGCACGCCGAGCACAATGCCTTCGTCGGTCCACTGCATGGGCTGTATCTAGTACGCTTCGCGTGCGTTGGCAGCAGGGTTTTGCTCCTCAAGGAAACGCGAAGAAGAAGCGCCGGCAATGACACGCGGCGCGGCAGATTACATCTTTCACCTCCCCCTGGAGGGGGGAGGTCGACCGCGAAGCGGTCGGGAGGGGGTGAACTTTTTATATTCTGTCACCCCACCCCGCTCGCGTTCGCTCGCGACCCTCCCCCTCCAGGGGAGGGGGAAAGCAAATCCGTTCTCGCGGCGCATCACTGGCTCGTCATCCTGAGGTGGCCGCCATCCGCGCGTTTACGCGCGTCTTCGACACACTATGGCGGCCCTCGAAGGATGCAGCTCAAAGTGCCCAGGCCGTCGTCCTAGCGAAATCGGACTTCGTTCCGATTTCGACGTTACAAAGCAAAGTCGGTAACAGCCGACTTGGTTGGCTCGCCATAGCGCGTCGAAGACGCGCGTAAACGCGCTGATGGCTCGCACCTCAGGATGACGGGTAACAAAAGTCGTTCTCGCGGCGCATCATCTGCACCCGAGTTTTGCTAGCCACGAAGCGACGAAGCGGAGC
>DASXDP010000103.1:0-9146 GCA_036490575.1 Xanthobacteraceae bacterium | reverse complement strand
CGGTAACGGCGTCTGCGGAGCCAGAAACCAGGAGGGTATAGCCGTCGGCCGGCGCCCGCGCCGCCGTGTGCGCACCTACCGTTCCGCCTGCGCCGCCGCGGTTTTCAACGATAAACGGCTGACCCAGTTTCTGCGAAAGCCAGTCGCCGAACCGGCGATCCGCTCGGCGCTCTCGTTCACCGACCGGCGTTGCCGTTCCCGCCGATGTTTTCCGCTATCGCGATGGCGAACTTCTGGCAGAAATTGGTCGTTTCCGAATAATAGTTCTGTTGATTCTGGATGATCACGGAACAGCGGCCCACCATTTCCTGCTTCTCGTCGGCGCTCAGTGTTTTCGCCCAAGCGGAAATCCGCGCCGGATCAACGCCGACATTGTAGGTGTTGATCGAGCCGAATGGGCGGATGGGATTGACATTTTTCGCTGTGAAGCCACTGGCCGCATCGGCGCCGGTATTGGCATTGCGGTTCGCGTTCTGCGCGGCAACGGGATCGGCGAGGAGGACGGCGGCAATCGAGGCGAGGATGATGTTCTTCATCTTTTTAGTATCTCCCTGGTGCGCAGGTAGAAGGCGGCTTCGAGAGCGTAAAACGAAGGTAGGCTCCTTTGCGGAATCGAACAATAATCAAACGGAACTTCCACCCACAGCCATCGCAGGCAAAATGCCTTTCAGCTTTTGTGCTGTTTCACGAAGGGCGCTTCTCGCCTTTAGACCCTCAGCGGCATCAGACGACCGGCTTCCCTGCCTGGGTTTGGTCCCACAACGTCCAGACATATAGTTCATGACCCCCAGCATCGCAGACGCGGACGGCTTCGGGCCATTCCCAAACATCTGGATCATTGCGTCGAAGGGCGAGTGCCGTTTGAGCCCAAAGCTCGAATTCCTGCCGGTCAGCGAATTCAACTAACCGGCGGCGCTCTAGCAAGCGTCCGACGCCGCCGCCAATTGCCATTTTGTAAAATTCAACCGCGATCATAAGGCCCCACTGCTTTCCACGAAGCATATAGGAGCGAATGACTGAAAACGAGAGGCCCGCCAAGGACCACCACATAAAGCTAAGACACTGCCGAATTGGGGCGCCGCCCAAATCGATGCGATGGTGCCCGCGTTCGGGCCGGACATCAGACGATCCGGCGATCACCCGCCTTCAGCTTCACCGCATCGCGCCTCCCGGTTCCTGGACCCGCCACCACGTGGATGAGAATCCTCTCGTCCTCCGCCACGACGCCGAGATCTACCTCGCGGTCCGGGAAGACAGCGATGACTCCTATGACGGCTGGCGTCATTTCCTTCCACTCTCCGCGGGAAACGATCGCGCCTGTCTTTCCCTGTAAGCTGCCGGCCGAACGATTACGTCGGCGTCGCCCGAGTGCGCGGCTCCGACGGCAAGCCTTAGTGTGCTCCAGGCGGCTTGATGGCGCTATATTGAACATAGCAACCCGTCCCATAGAGCACGGTGTACTTTACATTATTTTGGTTTTTCTGATCCTGCCAAGTCTCGACGCTATAGAGCATGTCGGCCGTGCCGCCGCCTTGTGGCGGGCCATACTCGGCGTTTACGCTCAAATCAAGATCTTGGCATCCTCCGTGATTCATCTTCATATCGGCGCCCATGTCCATACTCGCGGAGTTATCATTCAAGACAAGCGTTACGGATGAAAGCCTGTCGGCCGCGTCGAACCCAAACTGAGCCTCAAAGGGGAATATTCCGCTTTGGTATGGCGCGAGCAGTTTGCTCACATTGCCGTCGCTATCCGGGCGGAGATCGGAATCTTCTCTCGCCAGGTTCTTCGAAGCGCTGACCACCTGTTGAGGGGTCATGCCCCATTTTGTATATTTCCAGTCGGCTTTCGTTGCGCTTGCACCGCAACAGACGAGCGCAAGCACAATTCCGGGAAGTTTCATTTTCATTTAGCCGTCCTCCCCAAACACGCTCACATCTACGCGGCAATCGAGTGACGAACTCCGTGTTCCGAAGACCAAGATGCCAAGACGATGCGGTGTGCGAGATGATGCTGCATGCGAGGCTCGGCAAAATCGTCGCCGAATGTCGAACGAACCCACTTCCACGTAAGGCGCAATGTTCCGCGCCTTACTCGTCAGGGAACCCCGTCGAATAAGCTGCGCTAGTAGGGGTAACCTGTCATCCTTGGCGCGCCGGGCTTCCAATCAGGCACTCGGACCCATTCAGTGCCGATCGGCATCTTGATCTGCGCCAGATTATCCTGGTCGAGAACCTTGTCCTCCGGGATTATCTTGTCGAGGGCGAACAGGTAGGCTGTCAGCGCATAGACCTCATCGGGCTTGAGAGTACCCTCGTTCCCGAGGGGCATGCCGCGATTGATGAAATCCCAGACGATCGTCGCATCCGGCGCCAGAATGGGTAAGGAGCCTGGCGCTTCGCCGCCGTTCACCCGTTTCCAGACGTCATCGTCTGGTCCTGTGCCTTTATTCCCTACCAAATTGGGTGCCGCCGTCACCCCTCCTGCGCCGGCAGGACCGTGACAGGCGACGCAGTTCTTCTCGACAAAGAGCTTTGCGCCTTCCGCGGCGGTGCCGTGGCCCCGAGGAAGTCCCGCTCCGGTTGGGCTGATCGTGATGCCCTGAGCGAGTTGTGCTGCGGTCGGAACCTTCCCGATGCCATATGTCTGCGCGAGCGCGGGGCTTGCCAGGAGCAGCAAAATCGGGACGATCCTAAGCGAGCCCATTAGTCACGCTCCCATCGCTGGCGATCTTCCACGGCATAATGGTGTTGTTTGTCCCGGGCGGCCTCCAGTTTGGAGTGTCAGTCATGCCCAAAGCCTTGGCCATTTGCTCTCGAGTCGGTTGGATGGACCCGGTGTCGTCGGTGGTGCGCGACATAATCACGTGCTCGCCACCATCCCAGTTCCACATATAGCCGAACCGGGTGTGCGCCTTGCGAAGCGGAGTTCCCTTGAGCTCGGCCTCGTTCCACGTCTGTCCGCCGTCGGTGGATACCTCCACTTTACGAACGGCGCCCTTGCCGGACCAGGCCAGCCCATTGATCTCGTACCATCCGTGTTCGGGCAGTTTCTGTGAACCGGAGGGGAACGTGATGATCGACTTGGGTCCCCACGTGTAACCGAGCGCAGCGGTAGTCTCTTCCCGGCGTAGATGCCCAAAGTCGTTCATATTGAGCTGATATTGGTCGACCGCCTTGATATGTCGCAGCCACTTGGTGTTGAAGATACCCTCGAAGCCGGGGGTAATGAGGCGCACCGGAAACCCTTGCTGCGGACGCAAGGGCTCGCCGTTCATGCCGTAGGCGACGATGACGTCTTCCATCGCTTCGTTGATGGGCAGGGTCGATGCGCCCTTCACTTCCTCGGCGCCTTCAGCGACGTACCATGTCGCTTTGTCCTGCAGGCCGCACTCCTTGAACAGGGTCGAAAGAAGGACCCCAGTCCATTCGGCGTTACTGCACGTACCATGCGATTGCTGCACGTTTTTGTGCGTCGCATTGGCGCTGTTTGCAATACACTCGACGAAATGGAACCTGCTGACTGACGGGAAACGCCTCAAGTCCGCCATGGTAAAAATCCGGGGCCGGTCCACCAAACCGTCAACCAAAAGAGTGTGCTGCGCAGGATCGATGTCCGGGACGAAGGAGCCCTTGGTCGTCGCACAATAGTGCAGCGACGATGCCTGGATCGTTCCGATAGAATCCTGCAACGGCGTTTGTATGTGCAACGTCAACCCGAAGGCTTCGTAGCGGGCTGTCGTCCCTGGGGGACGACCGTCTTCCTGTATGCGGACCGACTTCACGTAATGAGAGCGCACACCGTAGGCGACCACGTCGGGGCTGACCGGAATCTCGGGCGCTTCGTTCACCGCGTAGGATGGGAGTACCGGTGCCGGTGCCGGTGCCGGCGTTTGGGCCAACGCGGTCTTGCTGACTGAGGCGCCGGCGGCTACCGCTCCCACTGCCAACGCGCTACCCTTTAGGAGCTCCCGGCGGCTACTTGGTTTCGAATCCATCGGTTCCTCCCTGGAATCGACCCATGAGATTTCTTAATGCGAACGATCGTAAACGATAGCATACGCGCCTTGCATGGAGCGTCAACACGCCCCGCTCGTGCTCCAGCAAACACTCAAAGCGCATCTTCCGGACCCCGTGCAGCGCTTCCGTCCGTCGCATGCCCGTCTCTCCCGGGAACGAGCGGAGCCGTCACCTTTGCCGCCCGCCAAATCTTGGCGATAGCTTCTTTGCTTCTGCTCCTCTTTATACTCCTAGGCGCTTCACAAGCAGACGCCCAAGCCGGACGTCTCTCGGATCGTCTGACACCCGATGTCATGGCCGTCGTCTGGCCGGCTGCCGAAAAGCTTGGGCCGGAGGCGGGCAAACCACCCGCCATCCCCGTCTATCGCGATGGCAAGATCGCCGGCTATGTGTTCTCCACCCTGGACGTCGTCGAAGGGCCCAGCTTTTCCGGCATTCCATTCGATGTGATCGCGGGCGTGGATCTCACCGGTCACATCACCGGCGCCAAAGTCGTGTTCGAGCGCGAGCCGCATGTCTATGACGACCCGACGGCGACAGCGCAGCTCGATACATTTCTCGCGCGAATGGCTGGACTGGCGTCGCAAGGTAAAAATCCCGGCGCGCTATCGCCCGACTATGTCGCGGAAGCCACAATGAGCGCGATGTGGATGCGAGACTCGGTTTTCGATTCTGCACAACTTGTCTTAATCGGTCGCGGCCTGGCCAAGGCGAAGGATTTGCCGCCTGCGGTCGACGTCGACGGCTTCACCCAGATGTCATGGGCCGATCTGCTCGCCGAGCGCTCGATCGTCCATATGGTCATCACCGACAACGACGTCGCCAAAGCGCTCAGCAAAGCCAATGTCGCGGGCGGGAAGCTTGATGTTCCACTCTCCGATCCAAGTAACACGTATATTGATATTTATACCGGCCTCGCGACGCCGGCTTCCATCGGCAAGAATGTCCTCGGCAGCGACTACGTGGATTATTTCGGACCGCGCGGCAAAAGCATGATCTTTGCCCCCTGGAAGATCTTTGTCGCCTCGAGCGGCCCTTATGATTTTGTTGGTGATTTTGCTGGCAAAGCCCGGTTTGATCGCCTTCGCGTCGTCCAAGGTGACCAGGCGTACCAATTCACCAGCAGCCGATACCAGGGGATCAGCACCGGCGGCCACGACGGCATAAGGGCCCTCGACCATGCGGCAGTTTTCACGCTCCCAGCGGATGCTCGGTTCGATCCGCTGAAACCATGGCGGCTCGAACTGCTGGTGAACGGTCGGACGGCGGCCGGCTCGCCCATTTCGCTCGCCTTCCCCGTCAATTACCAACTTCCTGCCTCACATATATTGATGCCGCCGGCACCGCCGGCACCAGCCTGGATCGAGGCCTGGAGCGACTCTCGAACGAATGTCATCATCGAGGCGGCGCTGCTCGCGCTTTTGACTCTGATCCTCGCCTTTCAAACGAAACTTGCGCAGTCGCGACGTGCCCATCGGATCATCCGCAATTCGTTCCTGCTCTTTGTGCTGGTCTGGGAAGGCTGGATCGCCGGCGGCCAGTTCTCCATCTTGCATGTCATCAACTACATGGAGGCCCCATTTCGTCATTTTGACTTCAGCTTTTATCTCGCCGAACCGCTGATGGTGATGATAGTCATATACATGGCGATCTCGCTCGTTCTGCTGGGCCGCGGTGTATTTTGCGGCTGGCTCTGCCCCTTCGGCGCCCTGCAGGAATTGCTTGCGCAGCTTTCGCGCTTCATCGGTCTGCCACAATGGAATCCGCCCGAATCGGTGCAGAAGTATTTGTGGCTTGTAAAGTATGTTGCGGCAGCGCTCGTCCTCGGCCTCGCCGCGCTCTCGGCCGATATGGGATCGCGCGTCGCGGAGTTGGAACCTTTCAACACCGCCATAACGTCGCATTTCACCCGCGCCTGGCCTTATGTCTTTTACGCATGCGCGCTGCTTATGATTGGCCTCTTCACCGAGCGTGCCTATTGCCGCTTTCTCTGTCCGCTTGGCGGCGTGCTGGCGCTTGCCGGCCGATTCCATCTCGTCGATCTGCTCAAGCGGCGCCCCGAATGTGGCAACCGCTGCCATCTCTGCGAGAATTCCTGTCCGGTAAAGGCGATTTCGGTGACTGGCAAAATCAAGACGGCCGAATGTTTCCAATGCCTCGACTGCCAGGTCGAATATTTCGACGATCACCGTTGTCCGCCTCTTGCCGCCATCCGTAGGACTGCGGGCAGACCGGGCGGCCGCTCGATACCGGCGCCGGTCGGCGCTGTCGCCGCCGCTGACAGGATGTAATCCGCGGGGGAATTTGAATGCCCATGAGCATCTCGCCGACGAAAATGATGTTAGGCGCAATCCGCGGCAAGGCGCTGCCGTCGCGACGGGGATTCCTGAAAATCGCCGCGGTCGCAGCGACCGTTCCGGCGTTGGCCGGCGGAGTCCGCGCTTTCGCGCCACAGGGCAAGCTTTATGATTGGCAGCTCGAAGTCATGGGCGCGCTTTCGGAACTCGCGCTCTGGCACGACGACCCTGCCGTCGCCGGCCGAACGATCCGTGAGGTGCGCACGGAAGTCGATCGCCTCAACAGCATTTTCAGCCTGTTTCGTCACGACAGCGAGATGTCGCGCCTCAATCGCGACGGCTACCTCGACAATCCATCATGGGAGTTGCGCGACCAGCTAACCTCAGGTCGTCGATTCAGCGAGCTCAGCGACGGGGCCTTCGACGTCACCGTGCAGCCGCTCTGGAACCTTTATGCGGCGCATTTCTGGACCGGCACCGACAAGTCACTCGATATCGACTCCGCGGCGCGCCGGGTGGTGGAGCGGCTGGTCGACTATCGTCTGGTGGACATCGGCCCGCGTCGAATAGCACTCGGGCGTCCGGGCATGGGCGTCACGTTGAATTCGATCGGCCAGGGTTTTGTCGCCGACCGCATCGCCGACATGCTGGGCGAGCAGGGATTCACACACGTATATGCCGACCTCGGAGAGATCAGACTAATCGGCGACAATCCCGACGGCAGGCCGTGGCGTATCGGCCTGCGCGATCCAAGGGATCCGGCTCATTACGGCCGAATGCTCGACCTTGAGGATATCGGCCTCGCCGTGTCGGGTGGCTACGGTACCCCATTTGAGGAGACAGGGCGCTATAATCATATTTTCGATCCACGCACCGGGCTATCAGCCGACAAGATGAGCGCCATAGCGGTCACCGCTCCACGTGCGATGATCGCCAACGGGCTAGCGACGTCGATCTATGTCGCTGGACGCGAACGAGCGGCAAGAATTCTCGCCGCGTATCCCGGCGCCAAAGCTGTCATCACGACAGCCGACGATGAATGGCTGGCTTCCCAAGCCGATTGAAGCTTTGCAGCGATTTGATCGGGCATGTCGAATGAGAATTCGCGGAGAAGTGCAACGCGATCAAAAGTTAAGGTCGCCGATGCAGAGAAGCCGCTTTGCGACGTCAACCATTCGACCAGTGCGGCCGCCAAAAACCCTCGCGTTGTAGGGCCCCTGCGCTCGAACCCGTCCCTTGGCGTCGCGCCGGTCCGGAACTGATTTCGGCCACGTCGGCACGGCCTTGCCAAATCTGGCCACAACGAACAAGATGACTGCGCGCGCCGGTCGAGCGCCGCCGCGTAAGGCATGCAGGGGAGGCGCTGCCGGGTACTGCCTGGCCATCGCCAAGATGGGCGAGCGAGAATGATCCGCACGTTGACAGCGTCCGCAATCCTCGGCGCGCTGATCGCTAGCGTCGGCGTCTACACAATCAATTCCCGACTGTGGCTGACCGTGATGGGATCGGCGTCCGGCGATCCGGAGCACACTGCGGACGTCGAAGCCGCAAGCGAAAGCTGGCCCATCTGCACCACGACGGTCGACACGCGGAATCTCGACGCAATATACAATGCCGTCCTTAAGGAATATGCGAAGGTCCGCTCCGAGTTCGCCACCGCGGGAAGCCCTGCAATCGCCCGGACTTATGGCTTAGGGCACGCTCCGACCGCCGAAGAAATCAGAGCCGCAAACGCCCGGAACTAGAGGCTGTTAGGGGAAATCAAATCGGTATTTGCGAGGGCCGCCAGTTCAGCCTAAAAAGAGTTCTTTGCTGTCCTGATACCTCGCCGAAGAGGTCGCTGTAAACGGAGGAAAGTCGCATGAGCTCCACCGTCAACCCCTTCAATCAACAAAGAAGTACCGGTCTTCCCGAGAAGGCCGCAGCGATTAAGCTCTGGACACGCGAAAACCTCCCGCTTACTGAAGAATCGGTCGTGTCGGTCAGCGAGTTCGCCTGCGCTAAGCCAAGCTGCCCAAATCGACAGACTGTGATTCTCGTGATGTCCAAGGACGCGCCTACGAAGAAACTTTCCATTCACAAGACTATCGCGGATGTTTGCGAAAGCGATGTTTTCGATGCTTGTTTGGAACTATTACGTGACTGGCCATCCTAATTTTGTTCGAACGGCCGAGAGGTGGCGATCATTTCAACATCGGCGGCGCGCCGGCCTTGGGTTGATCGCCGCTGTCCATGCAAAGGCCCGACATGACTACGAGTGTACGCGGGCAGGCAACTGGGGTTCGCAATGAATATTTTCGAGGAAGAGCTCAGGAAAATGGCGGCAGAGATTGCGCGGCAAGAGCGAGCCGGCATGGATAGCGCCAGCGAATGCAGCCAAATAGCCTCTGACGTTTCTCGCGACTTGGTGGCCCACATTGGCAGTTATCGACCGGCCGAAAGCATTAATGTTTCGTCGCACGCCAATACCGTCAACGTCTCGACAACTCACAGCACGCTCGAAATCACTTGCGCAGCGCCACAGTCTTTTCATTTGGTGGATCGTAACGTTGATCTTACTACGCAGATCAGGACTCAACCACCTAGACCGGCTAGCACATCGGGCGCTCCGGTCGATCGAAGCGCAATGGTTCGCGGCGTCTTAATCTGGTTGCAGGATAACGGTGTCGCATAATCGGCTGAAGCAATGTAGAGCCGGCCCCGGAAATCTGCACAGGACGATAGGTGGAGTTTCTGCCTGACGGCAGGCACGCTGTTGCCTGCGAATCAGGAGCGACTATGAACAGAAGACCACGCCGGAACCACACACCGGCTTTCAAGGCGAAGGTG
>DASXDP010000102.1:0-3293 GCA_036490575.1 Xanthobacteraceae bacterium | reverse complement strand
CGAAGGCGGCGATCTCAGCGACCCTAAGGTGCTGATCCAGGCCGCGGTCGATTGCGGCATGGATGGCGATCTGGTGCGCCGCCTGTTAGCGAGCGACGCCGATGTCGACCGCGTCGAAGGCGAGGCCAACAGCGCCAAGGAGGCCGGTATCGACGGGGTGCCCTGCTTTATTTTCGGCGGCGGCGTCATCGTCACCGGCGCGCAGTCGCCCGAGTATCTCGCCAATGCCATCGCGCGGGCTGCCGGTCCGCAGGCGAAAGGAAGGGCGTAACCTCCTAACGGCGCAGCTTGCAAAGAGTCTTATGTTCGCGGACGTGGCGAAAGTGCTTTATAGCTTGATCGGCCAGCTCACGTCGCGTTATTCGATCACGTTCCGCTCGATGCGCGACGGAAACCGCAATTAAGAGGGCGGAATAGGCTTTGCTATTCCGCCCTCGTTGCGCATCGGCGAATTACGCCGATACGTGTATCAAGCCGGCCTCACCAATCGTCGCGCTGGTCGTACGGCGCATCGCCATAATGCGGAATATCCGGATTTTGCTGCTGCCCGTAGGTGGGCGCCTGCGACATTCGCTCATGACGCGTCGGTTGGCGGTACTGCGCGGAGGCGGGACTCGTGAACATCGCGGCGATGCCGAGAGCGCTCGCCAGAGCGATCAAAAGCAACTTCGGGCTTTTCGATTTCATTGTGCGATCCTTTGTAGTCGACTCTTTCGAGGCGTTTCACATACTGCGGATTGTGCGCTGCACAAGAGCGCGCCGCGTAAACGCGAGTTCACGAAAAAGTTATTAAATTCAATGCGTTAATGGGAATTTTATGGGCGGAGCCAGTTCGCACTTACGGCCCTTTGGACGAGCGCGCGGGATTCTTGGAGCATGGGATCCTCGGACCAAGTCACCTCATCAGCCTGCTACCTATCGAACAAAACTCGGGAGGCCGTGGAATGTCGTCTCAACTTAGCAGAATGCTGGCGATCGCGATTCTCCTCGCGACCGCGCCGGGGTACGCAGCGGCGCGGGCTGACGAACCGGTGCGGTTGAAACAGGCCCCTCCGCTTGCAAAAAGCGTCGCTGCCTTCCCGCATCTCGTTGCCGGCGCAAGCCGAAGTGCCGTGGCACGGATAAACCGGGCGCTGACAGCGGCCGAACAGGGAGTCGGCTGTGTTGACCAGAGCGAACCGAATACCGATTGGAGCCGCAGTATCTTCGCGACTATGCGCGGTCCGCGCTACCTCAGTCTGCTCGCTCATGATGACTTCTATTGCGGCGGACCCTACCCCGACACCGATCAGATAGCGCTGGTCTTCGACTTGCGGACCGGCGCGCCGATCAATTGGAAGCGGTTCTTCCCGGCCGGGTTCATCGACGCGGCCGGTCCCAGTCCCGGCGGCGGCGATTCCCAGCCGATCACAGTGTCGTCGAGTGCGCTGTGGAAGTTGTACGTCCAGCACCGCTGATCTGAAGAACAAGGATTGTGCCCAAGTGCTGGCAAACCCCTCAGGTGTCGGCACAGGCTTGATGCTGTGGCCCGACGCTAAGACCGACGGCCTCAGCATACAGCAAGCGGATTTTCCGCATGTCGTCAAAGCTTGCGGCCCTGCGGAAACTATTCACAGGCACGACCTGGCGAAACTCGGAATCAGCTCCGCCTTTCTCGCCGCGCTCGCCGAAGCACACCGCCGCCACCGGTACGATAAGTCAGCAAAATAGGGCGAGGTCATTGCCCTCACCAGCGCGAACCGAATTGCTCTTCTCACTTCCGGCCTCGCGCTTGAAGCTAGCACAGGTGCAGCGCCACACGTCCGCTTTCCCGTGCTCAAAGATAATTTGCTAAGCCGCCTTCTTGCCCTTCTCGGCGAGTCCGGCGAGTGCGCGCAGAGTTCCGGTGGCACCGCGCTCGACCAGCCCACCCGCAGCTGTTGCTACCGCCGAATCGACTTTCGGGTTTGCCAGCTGCTGCGCTTGAGCCAAGCCCGGCAACGCAGCCGCTGCGATTGGGATCAGGTCGCGCTCATTGCCAGTCGTCGCACCATGTTCACCTCCATGCATGCGCCCTGCACGAAACACTCACGGCGCGGGCCGTAACGCCTGGATTTCCTGCAATCCCGATTGTGTTCAGCGTGTTGGGTGGATGGTCCAGCCGGCTCACATTACAATACGACACGTCTATAGCGTGCCGTCACGCCCATCCTCGTGCCGACTCAACCTGGCGATCCAACCGGCGCCGTTATGCAGTCCGCCAGTCAGCATGGACCATCGGGTCAAGTCCGGTGGAGACGAAAAGCTGCCGCGGGGCGAAGAATTAAATGCACTGTTACTGTAATTTGTAGTTGCGAATATTGACCATCCACCTCGGACATGACAAAGCAATCATGCAGTTGCGGCGGCTGCGCGGTTTGAATCGTCCGGGAGCCGGGGTGAATGCCTGCGAGCGATGCCGGGTGTCGTCCAGATGTGGACGGTCTGCGTGGTATCGCGATTGCCGCCGTGATTGGCTTCCATGCCTTTCCCACACAAGTCCCAGGTGGTTTTATCGGCGTCGACGTTTTCTTTGTCATCTCGGGGTATTTAATATCGAGGATCATTTTCGGCGGCCTCGCCGACGGAACCTTCAGTTTCGCCAGCTTCTACACACGACGAATCAAAAGACTCTTTCCAGCACTTCTTGTTGTGCTGGCCGTGGTTTGGCTGGCCGGGTGGTTCGCCCTCATTCCTTCGGATTTTCAGAACTTAGGGAAGGAGATTGCCGCTGGTGCGACCTATCTGTCGAACGTCTTGTTTTGGAGCGAGACAGGATATTTTGACAAAGCAGCCGCCGAGAAGCCTCTCCTGCACCTATGGTCATTGGGTGTCGAGGAGCAATTCTATCTGCTGTTTCCCTTCATCATCTTTGTTGCGTGGCTGAAGCGCATTAACCTACTAGCGATCATTGTGCTAATTGGCGTTCCGTCTTTTGTAACCAACGTCATGTTGGTCGCTCATCATTATTCGGCGGCCGCTTTCTATCTTCCTTACTCGCGCTTCTGGGAGCTCATGATCGGGAGCGGCCTTGCCTATGCGGAGTTGTTCTGGACGTCGCATTTTTCGATTCGTTGCGGCTTGGTGCGTAATGCGACCACCGGCCTGGGCCTTGCACTCTTAGGAGCGGCAGCTTTTCGATTCAGTCCCGGACCGCTCTTTCCGGGCTGGTGGGCGCTTGTGCCAACAGCCGGAACTGCATTGGTCATTATGGCTGGCGCGAGCACATGGATAAACCGTTTGATTCTGAGCAACCGAGTTTTAGTTTTTATCGG
>DASXDP010000101.1:0-9082 GCA_036490575.1 Xanthobacteraceae bacterium | reverse complement strand
CATCTGCGGCTTCAGGCGAAGCATTGAGGATCGACGGCGAGCCCGACGTTCCCGACTGACGGCCGTCGCCGATGCACGGCAGCGACGTTATTCCGCGTTTGATCAGCGCCGCGGGCGGCTGCATGTTGACGACTTCGGCTGAGCCCGGATAGCCGATCGGTCCCGCCCCGCGAAGGAACAAGATTGTGTCTTCGTCGATCTTGAGCGACGGATCGTCAATGCGGTGATGATAGTCCTCGGGGCCATCGAAAACGACAGCGCGGCCTTCGAAGGCGTTGAGATCGCCGGGACGGCTCAGGTAACGGTTGCGAAAATCTTCCGAAATCACGCTCGTCTTCATAATCGCGGAGTCGAACAAATTTCCGCGCAGCACTTTGAATCCCGCCTGCGCTTTCAGCGGATCGCTGTAAGGCCGAATGACGGCGCGATTGGTTGCTTCGGCCCGCGCCACGTTGTCGGCAATGGTTTTGCCGTTGATGGTGAGCGCGTCGCCGTGAATGCGGTTGGCGGCGAGCAGTTCGTTCAACACCGCCGGCAGACCGCCGGCGCGATAATAGTCTTCGCCCAAAAATTCTCCGGCCGGCTGCATGTTAACGAGCAGCGGCACGTCATGACCGACCCGCTCCCAGTCGTCGATCGACAGTTCGACGCCGATGTGGCGCGCGATCGCGTTCAGATGGATGGGTGCGTTGGTCGACCCGCCGATTGCCGAGCAGGCGACGATCGCGTTTTCGAAGGCGGCACGGGTGAGAATGTCCGAAGGTTTTAAATCCTCGCGCACAATCTCGACCGCGCGCACGCCGGTCTCATAGGCAATTTGCCCACGTTCGCGATAAGGCGCGGGGATTGCGCCGCAGCCCGGAAGCGACATGCCGAGTGCTTCAGCCAATGCGTTCATGGTAGATGCCGTTCCCATGGTGTTGCAGTGGCCGACTGAGGGCGCGGAGGACGCGACGATGTCGAGAAATTGTTTGTAGTCGATCTTGCCGGCGGCAATGTCCTCGCGGGCCTGCCATAGCACGGTGCCGGAGCCGGCAAGCTTGCCGTTGTAGTAGCCGTCAAGCATCGGTCCGCCGGAAAGGACAATTGCCGGGGTGTTGACGGTCGCCGCCGCCATCAGCGCCGCCGGCACTGTCTTGTCACAGCCGGTGGTCAGCACCACGCCATCAAGCGGATAGCCGAACAGCACTTCGACCAGTCCGAGATAGGCGAGGTTGCGATCGAGTGCGGCCGTTGGGCGCTTGCCGGTTTCCTGAATGGGGTGCATCGGGAACTCAAACGCGATGCCGCCGCCGTCGCGAATGCCTTCGCGCACGCGCTTGGCAAGTTCCAGATGATGCCGGTTGCAGGGGCTCAGGTCGGAGCCGGTTTGCGCGATGCCGATGATCGGCTTGCCGCTGGTCAGTTCAGCACGAGTGAGTCCGTAATTGAGGTAGCGTTCAAGGTAAAGCGCGGTCATTCCCGGATTGTCGGGATTATCGAACCACAATTGCGAGCGCAGACGGGGCGAACGCTGCGAGCCGTTCCCCTTGGTCATGGCTTGGCTCCAAAGGCTCCTGGGTAGGCGTTAAATAGGCCGATTTCGGTGCGGCGCGACACCCCACCCTGTCACGAATTCTAGCGTCGCGTCAGGAAGCGCTTCGGCGAGCCTTCACCAAGAGCCCGGTTGACCCGGATAGTAGGACTGGCCGCGGCGCTGTGGCGCAGCGCCGTTTTGAGAGTTCCAGTCACGCCACCGGTTGAAGCTGAAGAAACCGTTGTCCCAGCCGTTGCCGAGCCCGGGCTCGGTATCGGCCGGAGGCTTACGCATCGCGAGGCCGCCCTGTGGCTGGTTGTTCAGTACCACCACGAACTCGGTGCGATAATTGGTCTCGCGGTTAGGCGGCTCGTCCGAGATGATGATCGAGGACCGCGGCAATGTGGTCGGCGCGATGCGATCGAGTACTTCCTGCGGGAAGGTAATGCGGTCCAGCGCGTCTTTGGCGTTGTCGCCGTTATCGATGGTGACTGCGGTCCAGCGCAAGCCGTCTTTGGTGCGCGCAACCGCCGTGAAGATGTGGGTGCCGATCGGCTTGCCGGGTTCGTCGATGGTAACCGGGACTTCGATGGTCGTATCGAACCTGTCGCCCCCGTCCGGCTCCTGTTTATGGGTGTTGCGCCGTACGTAAAGTTTCCGCGTCGCGCGGCTGATGAAGATCGAAACCGGTTCGAGGGCGAGCTTCGCATCCTTAGCGGCTTTGGCGGCCTCGATTTGTTTGGCCTGCGTTGTTTTGACAAGTGCCACGGCGTCGGCGATGGCATCCTGGTTGGTCTTTTGCTCGGCCTTGGCGGCCTCGAGTTGCGTCCGCAACTCCTCCGCCTTGGCGGCGGCCTTCTGCTCCGCGTCCTCGGTCTTGGCTTCGCTCGTCTTGGCCGCCTCGAGCGCGCGCTCGGCATAGGCGAGCTCGGCATCGGCGCGACCGGTGGGGGGTAGGGGTTGCGTGCCCAGCTCCGCCACTTTGGCGGTTGCCCTCTCCTTTATGTCTTCCGCCCGGGCTTCGTTCGCCCTGGCAGCCGAGAGCGCCCTGTTGGCATAGGCAAGCTCGGCCTCGGCGCGGCTCTTGAGGTATGCAAGCTTGCGCACGGCGATGGGCGCTGCCGCCGCTTCGCGCTTTGCAGTCGCGAGAGCGGTCTTGGCGGCAGCCGCGGCCTTGGTCGCTTCTTCCGCCGCGCCGGCAAGTGCGTCGGCCCGCGCCGGCGCCGCGTCGATCGCCTCTTGCTTCGGCACGAACAGAGACGGATCGGAAAATTCGACCGGCTCGGTATTGGCGGGAGAAATGATCACACGCATGCCGATCCGGGTCTTGTCGAAGAGCTTTTCGGCGAAGTCGTAGGGCATGCGGATGCAGCCGTGCGAGGCCGCATAGCCCGGCAGGGGTCCGCCATGGAGCGCGACGCCGCTCCAGGTGATGCGCTGCATGTTCGGCATCCAGGCATCATCATAAAGGCTCGAATGATGGTCCTTGTCCTTCTCCACCACGGCGAAGACGCCGGCCGGCGTCTCGCGCCCTGTTGTCCCGGTCGACACAGGCGCGCGCAGGATCCAGCCATCGGCGTCGTAAAACGTTACCTGCTGGCCCTTGATCGATACGATGGCCATGATCGGCTCGCCTGCCTCACGCGGGGCAGCGGCCTCGGTGGTGGGTGCGGGACGAGCCTGGCGGGGTCCGGGGTTGGCAAGCGGTGCCGCACTCAGCGCTGTCAGGGTGGTCGCAAGTGCCACAAGGGTGACGTACGCGACCCGCCCTGTCGCCCGTGCACGAAAGCTTGCCGCGCGAAGCCGAATGGATCGCGTCCGCATCAATTGGTTTATCATGCCCGGTGAACCGCGTTTCCCGGATAAGTCCGATTCGCCACAGATGGTAATCGTGTTCGCGGCTTGCCGGAAGTGGTGACCTGCATAAGCAGGGTTTCAGGCGGTCACTGAACGATTTCAGCAGCTTCCGTGACATAGCGGGCATAACGGAAATCGCGAATCGTAGCGACCCGGCCGCCCGTCCACGACAAGAGAATGAAATACATGGGCCGTCTCGCCGAATCGTCTCGATCGCGCACCAGAAGGGCCGGCCGGCGGTCGACAAAACCGAGTTGGAGATGCCAATCGCACACACTTGAGTAGTTGCTGAAGTATCGGCCGACCTCCTTGGATCCTTCCATACGCGTCTTGTTTACGAGATCGAGCCGCACGTCCTCCGCTAGCATCTCGCGGATCGCATCGAAGTCACGTGAGTTGAATCGCTCCATATAAGCCGAGAGTTGCGCCCGCTCTTCCGGGCTCAGTATCGGCGGCGGACGGTTGTCTGGCTCTGCCGCGGCCATTCGCAAGCGCTTACGACCGCGATGCAATGCTGCCTTCAGCGCTGGCACGCTACTGCCGGTGATATCGCGGATTTCCTCGAGCGAATACCCAAGAACATCCATCAGGATGACGCCGCTGCGCTCCGATACTGACAGGCGCATGAATGTATACAACCCGGCGGCCGCCGCTTGCCGTTGATGGACCTCGTCGATTGGGTCGGCAATCATCGTTATGTCCTCATCGGCACTCAGGGTTTGCTGCCGTGATTGCCGCCGCAGAAAATCCAAGGCCGTGTTGTGGGCGATGCGAAACAGCCAAGCCTCCACGTTGGCGATCGCCGCCGGCGCTTGAAATGCCTCGATGGCCTTCAACAGGGCCTCCTGGACAACGTCTTCGGCGTCAACGGCGGAGCCGATCATGCGCGCGCAATAGCGATGGAGCTTCGGCCGCAGTCTTGCGAGTGCGTTGTCGAATGCGTCCTGACCGGCTTGCTCAGCCGCTATCGCCGTAGTTGCCCGGGATAAATCCATACCGTTCGGACTTAAGCTTCAATTAGCGTACGATAATTGCCGATGACGATAGCTTCCAGCTGCTGCGGCTCGTCAAGCCGTCGGGCTTCGCCGCCGTCGCGAAATGCGGTGAAGGCATCGAGAGTAGGAATCGTTCGTGATCCGTCTTCGAATAAATGCAGAAAGGTCCCATCGCTCAGCTTGATCACCAAATACTGCACGTCCGCGGGCGACTTCGCGTGAAGCTCGCGAAATACGCCCTCGACGAGACGCTGATTTTCCTCACTTTTTTCCGGTTTGACGCGGTATCGCACTAGTTTTTTTGACATGGCACATCCTTTCGCGGGCTGTATCGCTGAGACGTTTCGCGAAGGCTAAAGGATTCTCCCGACCAGAAATTTTTCGCATCAACGATTTCAATCATTCGCCGGTCCCGCCGACTCTGGTCGCGCCGCATCGAGGCTTGCGGGCGTTTGCCTTTCCCCGGCAATTAGGTTCAAGTGCCCTTATGCTCAAGACTATTTCCGCTTTCGACCGCATCGGCGAAGAGAATGCTTTTGCCGTGCTGGCGCGCGCAA
This sequence comes from Xanthobacteraceae bacterium, assembly GCA_036490575.1. Classification (GTDB taxonomy): domain Bacteria; phylum Pseudomonadota; class Alphaproteobacteria; order Rhizobiales; family Xanthobacteraceae; genus BOG-931. Next base: position 4,157 of record DASXDP010000101.1, on the reverse strand, counting down.
CAGAACTTGCGGCGCAAGGCCGGGACATCATCAACCTCGGGATCGGCCAACCGGACTTCCGCACGCCGGATTTCATTGTCGAGGCGGCGATCAAGGCTTTGCGCGAGGGCCATCACGGCTACACGCCCGCAGTCGGCATTCTGCCGCTGCGCGAAGCGGTGGCCGCCGACCTTCACAAGCGGTTTAAGGTGAGCGTTTCGCCGGATTCAGTGATGATTTTTCCCGGCGGCAAGCCGACCATGTTCATGTCGATCCTGATGTTCGGCGAACCCGGCGCCGATATTCTTTATCCCGATCCGGGCTTTCCCATTTACCGCTCAATGATCGAATTCACCGGCGCGCGCCCGGTGCCGATTCCAATCCGCGAAGAGAACAACTTCGCGTTCTCCGCCGACGAAACGCTTTCGCTGATCACACCGCAGACGCGGTTGATCATCGTCAACTCACCGGCAAATCCGACCGGCGGCGTAACCCCAAAACGGGAAGTCGATAAACTCGTCGTCGGTCTGGAACGGCATCCTGATGTCGCGATCATGTCGGACGAAATCTACGACCACATGCTCTACGACGGCGAAACGCACGTTTGTTTGCTGGGATATCCTTCGATTCGCGATCGGCTGATTTTGCTGAACGGCTGGTCCAAAACTTACGCAATGACCGGCTGGCGGCTGGGCTACGCGGTGTGGCCGGGGAAGCTTTACGATCAGGCGCGCAAGCTCGCGGTGAATTTGCATTCCTGCGTCAACGCGGCTGCGCAATATGCCGGGCTCGCGGCGCTGACGGGGCCACAGGATGCAGTCAGTGAGATGGTCGCAGAATTCGATCGGCGGCGGCGGGTCATGGTTGACGGACTTAACCGCCTGCCGGGCATGTCGTGTGCAACGCCGAAGGGCGCGTTCTACGCGTTTCCCAACGTCAAGCGCACGGGCTGGAAGGCAAAGCCGCTGGCCTCGGCGCTTCTCGAAGACGCCGGCATCGCGCTGATTGGCGGCCCGGACTTCGGAGTGCTCGGCGAAGGCTACATGCGGGTGTCGTACGCCAATTCGACACAAAACATTTTGCGCGCGCTGGAGCGCATCGGCGAGTTTCTCGCGAGCCGCAAGGCGGCGTAGTCCGCCTTAGCCCTGTTGCGTCAGCCGGAAGCCGACGAGGACAACTGCCAACCCCGCGAGCTGATAAGCGCTCGGCACAATGCCCAGCGCCAAATAGCCGGTCAGCAACGTGAAAGGCGGCACCAGCGCCGGAAACACCGCCGCGCGTGACGCGCCGAGAAGCACGACGGCGCGGGTGAACAAATAGATCGCGCCAGCGCCGGCGAACACGCCTTGCACGATTGCTTGCAAAAGATTCTCGGCAAAACCTGCGTCGGCGGGGTTACCGATTCCAATCAGCAGAATCGGCAGTCCAAGCAGCGAGAGAATCCCGGTTACGGCGACAGCCGGCATTGGTTCGAGACGCCAGCGCCGGAGCAGCATGCCGAACGTCGCGAACGAGCATCCGGCGGCCACGTACATGAGATCGCCGATCAATCCGTGGGTGCCGATTGTGCGCAGCGCTTCGGTACCGATGATGATGAGGCCGACAACCATCGCCAGAGCGCCGGCGATGCGCCGGGCCGGCAACGGCTCGCGCAGCACGAACGATGCCAGCAGCAGTCCGCCAAGCGATGCACAGGAGGGCTGAATAACGCCGCCGTGGGCCAAGGGGACCAGAAGGAATCCGGCATAGCTCAAGACCGCCAGCGGCAATCCGCCGAACAGTGTCAGCGCGCCCGCCCGCAGCCAACCCAATCGCCGGATATCGCCAAAGCCATCGCGCGCGGCGAGCGGCAGCAGCACCAATCCCGGCCAGAGAAAGCGATGCACCGCGATGATAAGCGGCGACATACCGACATCCACGCCTTGCCGGGCGGCGACAAAACCGACGGCCCAAAAAAGCGCTGCACCGGCGCCGCACGCGACTCCAAGCGCGGTTGAATGCCGTTGCGGCAACGAAGACGTGAGTTCCATTCAAGCCCGGTCTGCGAGGATCGCCGCTCACATTAACGGCTGGCGGGCGGCGCGCACAGTATCCGGAATAGCAAGGCTCGCTTCGCAAAACGCAAAGCTCGGCCGGGCTTAGGCAAAAGCGTCGACGTCTTTAAGGAGATCAAGGTCTCCGACCGCCGTCACGCGGCCGGCTTCGAGCCGCGCGACTTTGGTAGCGATTAGGCGCAGCTCAGCGGCGATGTGACTGACGTAGACCATTGGCACTTTTGCTTCGTCGCGAAGGCGGATGAGGTGAGGCAGTATCTCGCGTTTGTGTCCCACATCGAGTGAGGCCAAAGGCTCGTCGAGCAGCAAAAGCCGCGGGCGCGTGAGCAGCGCGCGGCCGATGGCAACGCGCTGGCGCTCGCCGCCGGATAGGAGCCGCGGACGGCGATCGAGCAGCGGGCCGATGTCGAGGAGAGCGACAATGCGGGCGAATTCGTCGGTATCGTGCGGCTGGCCGCTCATCCGGCGCCCGTAGTCGAGGTTTTGACGCACGCTCAGATGCGGGAACAGCCGCCCTTCCTGGAAGACATAACCGATGCCGCGGCGATACGGCGGTAGGTTTATTTTCGCGTCGGCGTCAAACATCACCATTTTGTCGAGCCTGATCGAGCCCCTATCCGGCGTGAGCAGGCCCGCGATCATGTTGACAACGGTCGTCTTGCCCGCGCCTGAAGGCCCGAAAAGCGCAGTCACGCCGGCCGATGCCTCAAAGCGCGCGGTGACCGAAAATGTGCCGAGCGTTTTCTCGACGTTCACGTCGAGCACGGTTCATTCCCCCTGAAAGCGCATGCCGGCGCGGCGGGCAAACCATTCGGAGGCAATCAACGCGGCGAGGGCGATGACAACGGCGATAATGACAAGTCGTCCCGCAGCTGCTTCTCCGTCCGGCACTTGCAGAAGCGAGTAGATCGCAGCCGAAATCGTCTGCGTTTCGCCCGGGATATTGGAGACAAAGGTGATGGTGGCGCCGAATTCCCCGAGGGCGCGCGCGAAGCACAGCACCGCGCCGGCAATGATGCCGGGCAAAGCCAGCGGGAAGGTAATTGTCAGGAACACCCGCAGCGGACTGGCGCCGAGCGTAGCGCCGGCGTCCTCCAGCCGCCGGTCGATGGCTTCAAGCGCGAGCCTGATCGGCCGGACCATGAGTGGAAAACCCATGATGCCGCATGATAGCGCTGCGCCGGTCCAACGAAACGAAAAGACAATGCCAAGATAGTCGGCCAGGAAGGCGCCGATCGGACCCCGGCGGCCGAACGATATGAGCAACAGATAACCGGTGACGACCGGCGGCAATACCAGCGGCAAGTAGACAATGCCGTCGAGCAGGGTCTTGCCCCAAAATTCCTTGCGCGCCAGCACCCAGCCGATGGCGATACCGAACGGCAGCGCTACGACGGTGGCCACGATCGCGATGCGAAGCGATAGCTCGACGGCAATCCATTCGGCGGGGGAGAGGCCAAACACGGCAATCGATTTTTAGTTCGCGGGCTTTGCCAGGACGTTAAAGCCGTAGCGCTCGAAGATTGCTTTTGCCACCTGCGTACGCAGGAACGCCAGATAAGGCGCCGCGTCCGGTTTCGCATTTTTTGTCAGCGCAACCGGGTAGACGATCGGAGGGTGAGAGTCGTCCGGAAACACGCCGACTATTTTCACGGCTGGCTCGATCTTGGCATCGGTCTCGTAGACGATCCCAAGCGGCGCCTCGCCGCGCGAGACAAGGACAAGAGCGGCGCGCACGCTTTCGGCCATTGCGAGTTTAGGCTCGACCGCCGTCCATGCACCGAGCTTTTCCAGCGCGGCTTTGGCGTAGAGGCCCGCGGGCACCGCCCGCACGTCGCCGACCGCGATGCGGCCACTGCCGGCGAGAGCGGCAAGATTGAAACCCGGACCGATGTTCATGTTGCCGATCGTGGAGTCCTTCGGTGCAATGAGCACCAGCCTGTTGCCGAGTAAATCAAATCGCGTATCGTTCTTGATGAGACCGCGTTTGGCGCCGTAATCCATCCAGTCGATGTCGGCCGACACATAGACATCCGCCGGCGCGCCTTGCTCGATCTGTTTCATCAGCGCCGAGCTTGCGGCGTAGCTGGCCACTACCTTGGCCCCGCCCTGTTTGGTAAAGGC
>DASXDP010000100.1:0-2918 GCA_036490575.1 Xanthobacteraceae bacterium | reverse complement strand
TGAGCTCGCTTGCGACTCATTATGCGCTAGCGGCGTGATGATGGTGTGCAATGTTAGTGTATTTACACCATCGTGGTAGGACCGCCGTACCGATGCTCACGGAGCTAGCACGCGAATCGCAACGCCCCCCGTGTGGCGCGCAGCAATTCCGAAAACCGGAGGGGAATTTCCTTGCAACCGATCATTGGCTCGGTAGATTGAGCCCGACTCACTTCGGTTGAATTGCAGATCGCACGAAACGCTTGCACAATTCACCACAGCCGAAAGACTCGGCGGGGCGGCACGATGCACGGGCAGGAACGAATCGGCGGCGCCGCGCGCCGTATCGCCGGGGGATGGCGGTTTTTGCCGCGATCGGCAGCGCTCGTTGCCGTGAACGCAGGCTGGAGGATCGGGCCGCGTCGCCGCAGCGCCTTGGGTCATTCTGCGGGCGTCCGGAAGAACTGGACCTGTCCCTGTTTCTTCCCCTGTTTCTTCCTTCTGTTTCTTCCTTGGACCTGTCCCTGTTTCTTCCTCTGTTTCTTCCTTTCTTCCTCCCGCGGGCCGGCTATTCGACTCCCGTCCCCTTCAAAACGTCTGCCGAAATGGACGCGTGGGGCATGAGTTTGCGAAGTGCCGCCGCTCCGGCTACGGTGAGGCCGGTATCCGTGACGACCAGTCCCTTGAGGGCCGGCATGCTGCCAAGGATGGTTGCAGCGCGGTCTGTGATTCCCGTTCGCCGAAGGCTAAGCGAACGCAGGTTCGGCATGTTCGCGATATATCGAAGGCCGTCGTCGGTGACCGCGGTTCTCGACAGCACAAGCATCTCGATACTTTGCATCCCGGCGATGGCGCGCAGGCCCTCGTCCGTGACCTTTGTGCCGGCAAGGCCAAGCGTCTTAAGCTCGCGGAGCCGCACCACGTACGCCAGGCCCCTGTCGGTAATTGGGCAATCGGTGACGCTCAGTTCCTCCAAATGGCGGAAGATATATATTTCCTTGAGGTCGTTGTCACTAAATTGTCGCGGCCGGCCGTTGGAGTTAATAGCCGCCGCGTCGTCGACAACTCGCGGCCAAAGGTCGCGGGACAGAAACCCGGGAAGCAGCCGTGCAATCCACGGCGGGTGGGGCGATGTCCGGCACTTCAGCGCCGGCCCGAACACGCACATGACCGCGCGGGCATGCCGATTTTCCGCGATGCGCTGGCCGGCGGGCAAAAGCGCGACGCCGAGCAGCGCCACCGCCAGCATCCCAGTCCAAAGGCGGAAGCGGGTAGCTTTTCGAAGCCATGCACAGATCGGCCGCATTTGGTCACCCGCTCCGGCATACTAGCGACATCTCCTATCGTATCCGTGTTCCGTTGATCATGAAAGGGAAACTTCGATGGCAACTAACGGAAGCCGCCGGCTGCGTTCGACCAGCCAGAACATGAACGATCGCCGCCGGCGACATTCGTTCGAGCTCCTTGAGCCCCGCCGCATGTTGGACACCACTCTCAAGGCGGTGTTCCAGTACCCGACGGTCGACCAATCACACGCCGGTACGTACGCGCCGGTTCGAGACGCAAGCGTTCAGGTTGAAGACGTGGCGACTGGCACGCCCGTCATCCTTGCGCATCTCGTGCCGCTGAGCAATCCGCCGCAGTATTCGACCGCCCCGGTTTACACCGGCAACGACGGCAGCATCACCTTCGACACCAATGGCATCACCCCTAATTCGAAAGTCGTGTTCGTGGTCTCCACAGACTCGGACCCGAACCAAAAGGTCGGCGAGTACAAGGTGGTGAACCCGAATAACAACGGCTCGGTTTACGCATTCAACGTCGTTCCAACTGGTGCTGCGATCGTGCCTGACGGCACTGTCCAGCTCCCGCCGCAGCAAATTACGTTCGCCGATAACGCCAATGTCGCTGCGCTGTCGGTCTTTGACGGGCTGACGATTGGGGCGTTGTACGGCGACACGCTTATAAATCAAGCGGCGGGTGGCAACTTCGTCGGCGTTACAGCCCAGTACCCAGCGAGTGGCCATATCAGAACGCGACCGAATGCCACCAATGGGAAGCTCACCTCCGCAACCATTTATGTTCCGCAATCCAGTGGCTACGACTACGAGGAAGTTGCCCACGAATTCGGACATTACATGGCGGCGGCTGCGGGTTTCTTCAACTACCTCCCGCCGACACACCACGCCTGGGACGAGTCCATGATCGGCGCGGAGACGGAAGCTGGTGGCAAGCTCGACAGGGCACAAGGGCTCCAGGGCGCGATGAACGAGGGGTTCGCCGATTATTTCGCCGTGGCGGCCGCCGCGGCGCAGGCGAACGGATCGTTGAACCTGTATGGCGTCGGCACCGGGACTACCGCCTCCATGTACTTTGCGATGGAGTTTACTGGCTGGAACGGGGCTTACCCGGACGTCGGCGAGGCCGAGGCGCATTCGCTGACCGACCCGGATGAGCCGGGCGAGGGCGAAGGCTACGAGAGCACAGTGGCGCGAGTAATGTACGGCTTGGCGTTCGGCGGGTACAGCGTGCCGGAGGGCGCGGCGGTCTACCAGCTCAGCGCGCCAACCAGCGTGTGGAGCATCCTCGCAAGCGCCCAGCCGCCCCAGAGCCTAACAGCCCTACTAAAGGCCGCAGTTAAACAGCAGCCGCCGGTGTCGCCTCAACAGTGGGCCGGGCTCGGCCAGCTCCAGCAAGACAACAACGTATCTGCCGCCGCAGCAGTGAACGCGAAGACCCCATTGACCGCGACCGGGGCGCCGCCAGTTTTCGTGGCGACACTTCCCACGGAAGCGAACGGCATCCTTGCGCAGAACGCGGCGGAGCCTCTATTCTTCGACTCGAGTTTTACTCCGATCCCCGTCCCCGGGCTGGAAGACAGCGAGCCGGGCGACGATTCCCAGCCTGGCGTGGGTTTCCTGGGCGCAATGTCTCAGACG
>DASXDP010000099.1:0-88503 GCA_036490575.1 Xanthobacteraceae bacterium | reverse complement strand
AAGATGACCATCTTTTCGACGGCGGAAGAGCAGCAGCGGGAGCCGCTTGAAATCGGCGGCAAGGTTCTCTTTTACCCGGACGACGCCCTGCGTACCGCGGGCGGTGACGTCAGTGTGGTCGCTCCATGGGGGAGCTACGTGCTGCAAGATCGCGAATTGATCTCGGGTCAGAATCCTTTCTCTGATCAGGCGCTTCTGAAACTTCTTCTACCGGCACTCAGCGAGAAGAAGAAATGAGAGTTGCTAAGTTGGCAGGTGTCGTCCGCTTCACTTCGCCGGCGCGAGCAGTGCGCGCGCCACAGCATCCTGCCAACCGCGGTAACGTTGCTCGCGGACGTCTTCCGGCATGCCAGGTTTAAAACTCCGCTCAAGCCGCCAAGTCCGCGAAAATCGGTCGGGTCCTGGATAGAGGCCGGCCCGCCAGCCCGCGAGCAGCGCTACACCGAGCGCGGTCGTCTCGCGCACCGTCGGACGATCGACCTGCACGCCGAGAATGTCGGCAAGAAACTGCATGCTCCAGTCGCTGGCGGAGAGTCCGCCATCGACCCGAATGACATGCTTCGCGGTCGTGCCGCCGGCGCCCGCCGCGTCCGAATACATTGCGCCGAGGAGATCGCGAGTCTGGTAGCCGACGCTTTCAAGTACGGCGCGCGCCAACTCCTTGCGCGTGGTGCCAAGCGTAATGCCGGTGACGGTGCCGCGCGCGTTGCTGTTCCAGTAAGGGGCGCCAAGCCCGGCAAAAGCCGGGACGAAATAAACCGGCTGCTCGAGATCGGCTTCCGCGGCCAGTTCTCCAGCCTCGGCCGACGAGGCGATGATGCCGAGCGCATCGCGCAGCCACTTGACCGCCGCACCGACCACGAAGATCGAGCCTTCGAGGGCGTAGTGACGCGTGCCGGCCCATTGATACGCGATGGTCGTCACCAGCCGGTGCCGCGAACGCACCAGCGAGGCGCCGGTATTGAGCAGCACGAAACCGCCGGTGCCGTAGGTCGCTTTCACCATGCCCGGTTCGAGACAGGCCTGCCCGACCAGCGCCGCTTGCTGGTCGCCGACCATGGAGAGAATCGGGATGGCCACGCCCAGATGTTCGGCGGCGGTAACGCCGAGTTCGCCCGCGGTGTCGCGCACCTCCGGCAAAAGCGACGCTGGCACTTCGAACAATCGCAGCAAATCGTCGTCCCATTTGCCGGTGCCGATGTTAAACAGGAGCGTGCGCGACGCGTTGGTCGCGTCGGTCGCGTGGACTTTGCCCTTAGTCAACCGCCACAGCAAATACGTGTCCACCGTGCCGAATGCGAGCTCGCCGCGCTCGGCGCTCTCACGCGCACCGGGGATATTGTCGAGCATCCAGCGAATTTTGGTTGCCGAGAAATATGAATCGAGCAGGAGACCGGTGCGCTCGCTCACCATCTCGCCGCGACCTTCCGCTTCGAGCTTCGCGCAGAAACCAGCAGTCCTGCGGTCCTGCCAAACAATCGCGTTGCCAATCGCCTCACCGGTGTGCCGGTTCCAGACGAGTGTGGTCTCGCGCTGGTTGGTGATGCCGATCGCCGCGATATCCGCCGCGGTCAGGCTGGCCTGGGAAAGCACTTCCCGCATCGTCGAGAGTGTCGTGTCCCAAATGTCGTGCGGGTCGTGCTCGACCCAACCGGGATGCGGATAAATCTGCCTGAATTCTTTCTGCGCGGTAGCGATGGGCGCCGCGTCCGGCCCGAACACAATGCTGCGTGTCGACGTGGTGCCCTGATCGATGGCGAGGATGTATCGCATTAAAGAAATCCTCTCACCGGAGCCGGCGGCGGAGCAAGACCGTCATCGCCGCAAAACGATTGTGGGCGTCCGGTCGGGACGCCCACTGTTTGCAATCTTGGGCACGTCTGCAACCACGCAGATATGCTGGCTCCATCGCGCCGGCGAGAAGCTGAGCCGTCACCGGCCCAGCTCCGATCGTCGTTCTCATCAGCCCTTTTGCGGCACTTTCCAGGACTTGATCAGCTCGTCGTAGTCGACGGTCACCCCTTGCGGCTTCTCGTTCGCCAACTTGCGTTGCGGGGCGACGTTGCCGTCCTTCTCGGATTTTTCGTACCAGTATTCGGCAGTTTTTTCCTCGTTCAGCTTCGGACCGAGCTTGCCTTGCACGCCTGACTTTTCGAGCCGGGCCATGATGGCGTCCTGGTCACGGGCCAATCCGTCCATTGCTTGTTGCGGCGTCTGCTCGCCCGAGATCGCCCGCGAGACGTTCTGCCACCACACCTGCGCGAGCTTGCCGTATTCCGGCACGTTGACGCCGGTCGGCGTCCAGAGTTTGCGCGCGGGGCCGCGATAGAACTCGACCCACCCGCCGACGGTCGGCGCAAGCTTGGTCATGGCTTCGGACTGGATATCGCTTTCACGGATCACGTGAAGGAAGGTGACAGCCTTCTTCAGCGATACCGTTTTCGACACGCAGAATTGGCCATAGAGCCAGCCGGCTTTCACGTGATCCATCGGCGCATATTTCAGGTAAGTCCAGCAGCCTTGGTCTTGATAGCCAAGCTTCATGCCTTCTTTCCAATAGGCGCCATGCGGGCTTGGGGCCATGCGCCATTTGGGCGTGCCGTCCTTATTCATGACCGGCAGGTCGGGCTTTGAAAGCGCGGCGGTGAATGCGCTGTACCAGAAAATCTGCTGCGCGATCTTGCCCTGCCCCGGGACCGCCCCGGCCTCGAGGAAGTCCATGCCGGCCGCTTCCGGCGGCGCGTACTTCTTGAGCCACTCGACGAACTTGGCCAGTGCGTAGACCGCCGCCGGACCGTTGGCATCGCCGCCGCGCGTGACCGACGACCCGCGTGGAATGCCATCCTCGGCGCGAATGCCCCATTCGTCGACCGGACGGCCGTTAGGCAGACCGCGATCGCCGTTGCCGGCCATCGACAGCCATGCGTCGGTAAACCGCCAGCCGAGTGACGGGTCTTTCTTGCCGTAGTCCATGTGGCCGTAGACCCGCTGGCCGTCGACCTCTTTCACCGTATTGGTGAAGTACTCGGCGATGTCCTCGTAAGCCGACCAGTTGACCGGAACGCCGAGCTCATAGCCGAACTGCTTTTTGAAGCCGGCCTTGATGTCGGGACGGGTGAACCAGTCGTAGCGGAACCAATAGAGGTTCGCGAACTGCTGATCGGGTAGTTGGTAGAGCTTGCCGTCGGTGAACGTAGCAAAGGAAAGGCCGATGAAATCGTTGAGATCGAGATTCGGATTGGTGATTTCCTTGCCTTCACCGGCCATGAAATCTGTCAGCGAACCGCCGACGATGTCGTTGTAGCGCGGATGCGTTCCGATGAAATCGGAATCGTTCATCCAGAAATCGTAAATCGGACGCCCGGACTGAATCTCGACTTCGATCTTGTCGACAATCAGCCCCTCATCCATCATTTCGTGATTGACCTGAATGCCGGTGATTTCGGCAAAGGCCTTGGTCAAGGTCTTCGATTCGTATTCGTGAATGCCGAGAATTTCGGATGCGCAGCTCACCTTCGCGCCTTTGAAGGGTTGGGCGGCCTTGATGAACCACTCCATCTCGGCCATCTGCTGGTCTTTGGTCAACGTCGAAGGCTGGAATTCAGAATCCACCCACTTCTTCGCCGCGTCGAGCTGCTGAGCATAAGACGGCGTCGGCGTCAGCAGCGCTGGAGCCGCTACGGCCGCCGCCGCAGTAGCCGCCGCCGCTCCCTTCAATACGTCACGTCGTTTAACGTCCATGATCGTTCCCTCCACCACCATCCCTCGCGCGGCATGCACGAGGGTAATTCTTTTTTCACGCAAACTTGAACATCGCCGCCCCAAACAACACCGACAGAGCGAGCGGGTAATACAAGGCGCCGCCGTCGAAGCGCATCCACAGAATGAAGATGAAAGCGGCGCCGATCAGCGACACGAAGAACCGATCGCCGCGCTGCGTCGGGAAGCCGAGAATGCCCTGACGCGGCGGCTGCGGGCGAAAGATCGCGAGCAGCGTAAGGATGATGAGCGCGAGCCCGATGAACCCGAAGAATATCGCGGTCTGCCAGGTCCAGGCCATCCACGCCAGCATGGCGGTTTCCTCTCAAACGCGGCCGAGGGCGAAGCCCTTGGCGATGTGATTGCGCACGAACCAGATGACCAGCGCGCCGGGGATCATGGTCAGCACGCCAGCCGCCGCAAGCAGCGACCAATCCATTCCAGCGACCGAATAGCTGCGCGACATCACCGCCGCGAACGGCAGCGCGTCGGTGGCGGTAAGCGTCGTCGCCAACAGTTGTTCGACCCACGAGAACATGAAGCAGAAGAACGCGGTGACGCCGACGCCATTGGCGATCAGCGGGATGAAGATGCGGATAAAGAAGCGCGGGAACGAATAGCCGTCGATCGCCGCCATCTCGTCGATCTCGCGCGGCACGCCCGCCACGAAACCTTCGAGAATCCACACCGCGACCGGGACGTTGAACAGGCAATGGGCCAATGCGACGGCCCAAATCGTGTCGAACAGACCGATGGCATAGTAGAGATTGAAAAACGGCATGGCGTACACCGCCGCCGGCGCCATCAGGTTCGACAGGAGCCAAAAGAACAAATATTTGTCGCCGATGAAATGATAGCGATTGAACGCGTAGGCGGCAGGCAAGGCGACGCTCACCGAAATGACGGTGTTGATCGCGACATAGGTGAGCGAGACCATAAACGCATGCACCCAGGTCGGATCGTTGAAAATGAAGAAATACTTCTCGAGTGATGGGTGATGCGGAAAAAACGCCAGCGAGGACGTGATCTCCTCGTTGCTGCGCAGGCTCATGTTAATCAGCCAGTAGATCGGCAGCATGAGCGCCAAGAGATAGATCGCGAAGCCGATGCGCGGCAGCAAATTGGACAGCCGGAATGCGCGGCGCGGGCGCGCCGGACTTTGCACCTCGGCCAAACTGGCGGTTGACAGGACCTCGGCGGCCATCAGGCGTATCTCCGGCGGTCCAGTTGCGTCATGATGGTGAAGAAGATCCAGCAGATGGTCAGCGTGATCAGGTTGTAGACCAGCGACACTGCCGCGGCAGGACCAAGATCGACCTGGCCAAGCGCGATCTTCACCAGATCGATCGACAAGAACGTTGTCGCGCTGCCGGGCCCGCCGCCGGTGACGACGAACGGTTCGGTGTAAATCATGAAGGTCTGCATGAAGCGCAGCAGGATGGCGATCACCAACACCTTCTGCAGCTTCGGCAGTTCTATGTTGACGAACGTCGCCCAACGGCTCGCCGCATCGATCCGCGCCGCCTGGTAATAGGCATCGGGAATGGCGCGCAAGCCGGCATATGTCAGGAGAACGATAAGCGGCGTCCAGTGCCAGACATCGATGACGACGATGGTGCACCACGCCGATATCGCATTTTGGGTGACATTGTAGTGAAGGCCTAGCCCGGTGAGCGCGGCGCCGAACAACCCGATGTCGGCGCGCGAGAAAATCTGCCACATCGTGCCGATGACATTCCAGGGAATGAGCATCGGCAGCGCGATAATCACCAGCAGCGGTCCGACGGTCCAGCCGCCGCGCGGCAGGCAAAGCGCGACAGCGATGCCGAGCGGCACCTCGATTGCCAGCGTGACCAGCGAGAAGCTCAAATTTCGCAGCAGCGCATCGGAAAACCGCGCGCCGATTTCGGTCGATGGATTGAGCAGGTCGCGAAACCAGGCATCGCCGTTCCAGAAGAACTGATTCTGCCCGAGTGAATCCTGCACCGAATAATTAACGACGGTCATCATCGGCAGCAGGGCCGAAAACAACACCAGCACAAACACCGGCGCGACCATGAACCACGCGCGATTGTTGAGCGGCTTGTCCATTTATCGACGATCCCCAAGAACGAGTTCGTCGTCGACGTAAACAAACAGGCGGTCCTGCTGGATGGTGAGCCCTGCCTGCCCGCCGCCGATCGAAACGCCTTCGGGCACGTTGGCAAAAATCTCGTGCGGGCCGAGTGCGACCCGAGCCAGGCGCCGGCGCCCCAGATCCTCAATGCGCCGCACCTGCACGGGAATGCCGCCTTCGGGCGAGAGCGAAGCAAAATCCGGCCGAAACCCGATGACTGCATCGCCGTTTTTGATTTTCGGGTAGCGTGCGCCCAATTCGATGTCCTGTCCGGACACGTGCGCCACGTGGTCGGACACCTTGGCGGCCATCAGGTTCATGCCGGGCGAGCCGATGAAATAACCAACGAACGTGTGTTCCGGCCGCTCAAAGAGCTGCGCCGGTGAAGCGACCTGGAGGACACGGCCGTCCTTCATCACCACGACTTCGTCGGCGAAAGTCAGCGCCTCAACCTGATCGTGGGTTACATAGATCATGAGAAGGTCGAGCGCGCGGTGCACCGCCTTCAGCTTCGAGCGCAGATGCCATTTGAGCGCGGGATCAATGACGGTCAGCGGCTCGTCGAACAGCATCGCCGCCACGTCGGCGCGCACGAGCCCGCGCCCGAGCGAAACTTTTTGCTTGGCTTCGACCGTCAGCGCTCGCGCGCGGCGCGGCAGATCGCCGGTCAGATCGAGCAGCTCGGCGATCTCGGCCACCCGCGCCCTGATTGCGGATCGCTCCATACGCCGGTTCTTCAACGGGAACGCCAGGTTCTCGCCGACGGTCATGGTGTCGTAGATCACCGGAAACTGGAAAACCTGGGCGATGTTGCGCTGCTCGGTCGGCAGTAGCGTCACATCCTTGCCGTCGAACAGCACCCGGCCCTGAGACGGGGAAATGAGACCGGAAATGATATTAAGCAGCGTGGTCTTGCCGCAGCCGGAAGGCCCGAGCAGCGCGTAGGCGCGGCCCTGCTCCCAGACATGATTGAGCGGCTGCAACGCCATTGTTGCTGAGCGCGGGTAGCTGTGGGCGATGCCGTCGAGCGTGATGCGGGCCACGATCCGCTCCCGTCACGCGCTCGGCTCGATCGCAACCGGCGAGCCGGTGTCGTCAAAAACGAACACGCGGTCCGCGTCGACGTGCAACATCACCGATTGCCCGGGTTGCCGCATACTCACGCCGCGCTCCACGCACACGAAGGTGCCGAGCCCGGTTTCGACGTGGACGAAGGTTTCCGAGCCGCTGATCTCGGCAAGCGACACAGTGGCGGCAAGACTGACGGATGCGGGCCACGCCGTGCCGATGCGCGCCAAATCACCGCGGAAACCGAGCCTGTAGACGCCGTTAGGAATCGACGCGGTAACGCCAACGGCCGGGACGACGAGGTCCTGGCCGAGACGAAGCGAGCTGTCCTGCTTGATGACGGTAAGTTCGTTGAGCGGCGGGTCGGAAAAAACGCGCGCGGAATCGAGACTGCTCGGCACGTGATAGACTTTCGGCGTTGGCCCGAACTGAACCAGACGTCCCTGCGAGAGCGTCGCCGTCAGCCCGCCGAGCAACAGCGCCTCGAGCGGCTCGGTGGTGGCGTAAACCAGGATCGACCCGGCTTGCCGCAGGATCGACGGTAGTTCCTCGCGCAGTTCCTCGCGCAGTTTATAATCGAGATTGGCCAGCGGCTCGTCGAGCAGCACAAGCTCCGCGTTCTTTACAATCGCGCGCGCGATCGCGGTGCGCTGTTGCTGCCCTCCGGATAACTGGTTTGGAAGCCGGTCCAGCAGCGATTCCAGACCGAGCACATCCGCAGCACGCCGTACCCGCCGCTCGATCTCGCCGGCATCGAGCCTGGCAACGCGCAGCGGCGAGGCGATGTTTTCATAAACGGTCAGCGACGGGTAATTCATGAACTGCTGATAGACCATCGCCACCGAGCGCCGGCGAACCGGAACACCGGTCGCATCTTTGCCGTCGACCAGGATGCGTCCGGCGGTCGGCTGGTCGAGACCGGCCATCAATCGCATCAGCGTCGTCTTGCCCGCGAGTGTCGGACCGAGCAGCACATTTATGCTTCCACGCTCGACCGTGAGCGAGACATCGGTGACGACGTCCTCCCCCATCGAAACCACCGTGACGTTCTCGAGACTGATACTCATGCGCTCGCCGCTACGGGAATGTCGTTTCAGCCAAAGCGTGAGGTTGAGAAGGAGGGAGCGCGCGGGCGCTGCCGCGAAAGCCAATCATCGTCGCCGGGCGCGGGACAGGAGGAGGAAGCCCGCGCCACTCCTTGCGCCAGCCGATTGGACAGCGTCTGCAAGACACCCGCGGCTCCCCCCCTTTTGCGTTCGCTCGTTTAGCGAACTCGTTTGCAATCGAACTAAATATGAACCATAAACGGTCAAAACGAAAAAGCAAACAGGAAATCCAGGGCACGAGCGGCGCCTATGCAACAACTCAACGACCGGCAGAACACCATCGTCGCGCTGGCGCGTTCCATCGGCAAGGTGACGGTGGAGGACCTGGCCGTTCGCTTCGAAGTCACTCCGCAGACCATTCGCCGTGATCTCAATGAGCTGTGCGATCTGCGTGTTCTATCGCGGACTCATGGCGGCGCCGTGATCGCCTCTTCCGTCGAGAACCTCGCCTACGAGGCCCGCCGGTTTATCGCGGCGACCGAAAAGCGCGCGATCGGCGTCGCCGCCGCTGCGCTCATACCCAACGAATGCTCGCTCTTCATCAACATTGGGACAACCACGGAAGAAGTCGCCAACGCACTAAAAAATCACCAGAATCTGCTTATCGTCACCAACAACCTCAACGTGGCGACGGCGCTTTACCACCATCCGAACATCGAGGTCATTCTCGCCGGCGGCGTGGTGCGCCGCGCCGATGGGGCTGTTATTGGCAGCTCGGCCGTCGAACTTATCCGGCAGTTCAAGGTGGACATGGCCGTGATCGGCGCTTCTGCGCTTGATGAAGACGGCGCGTTACTCGATTTCGATCCGCGCGAGGTGGCGGTATCCCGCGCCATTATCGACAACGCTCGGCGGGTTCTCCTCGTCTGCGACCGCACCAAGCTTGAACGCGCCGCTCCGGTACGCATCGGCCACATGTCCGAAGTCGATGCTTTCGTCACCGACAAGTTGTCCTCGACAAAGCTGCGAGATGTCTGTGCCGGTCACGGCGTGAAGGTCATCGAAGCCGTCGTGGACAACGCCGCTCCGGACATCGTTCCGGCCATGAGCGCGTGAGCCGCCGAGCCCTTCTGGCGTCGTTAAACCATGTATTTGGCCCCTTCAACGACAACCGAAGCAGGCAGACTTCTGCGCTCTTGTTTCGTTTGAGATGCAATCAAGCGACGCTTGTGCGCTAATTGATATTCATTTACGCTGCTACCGAACATAAAACGAATATCAACTGGGGTGGGCACGTGGAGGGCGGCACCTACGATGTCGCAATCATCGGCGGGGGCATAAACGGCTGTGGCATTGCCCGGGACGCCGCCGGGCGCGGTTTATCCGTATATCTTTGCGAGCAAGCCGATCTCGCCAGCGGCACCTCGTCGGCGGCCACCAAGCTTATTCATGGCGGGCTGCGCTACCTCGAATATCTGGAATTTCGGCTGGTGCATGAAGCGCTGGCCGAGCGTGAAGTGCTGTGGCGGATCGCGCCTCACATCATCTGGCCGCTGCGTTTTGTCTTGCCCTACCACGAGGGCCTTAGGCCGGCGTGGCTCCTTCGCCTCGGACTGTTTCTTTACGACCACCTCGGCGGACGCAAGCTGCTGCCGCCGACGAAGACACTTGATCTGCCGAAGAGCGTTGCGGGCCGTCCGCTCAAGCCCGGGCGCTATTCGCTTGGCTTCGAGTATTCGGATTGCTGGGTCGACGACGCTCGCCTCGTCGTCCTTAACGCGCGCGATGCGGCCGATCGCGGCGCGACCGTGCGGCCGCGCACCAAGGCGGTCGCCGCGGAGCGAGCCGGCGATATCTGGCATCTGACGACGCTTGAGCGCGGCAACGGCACGCAGTCACAGACGGTGCGCGCGAGGATTCTGGTCAACGCCGCCGGGCCGTGGGTTGGCGACGTGCTCGCGATAACGCAGCGGCGAAACGTGCCGGCCAGCATCCGCCTGGTTCAAGGATCGCATATCGTCGTTCCCAAGCTCTATGAACACGACCGATGTTACATCTTCCAGAATCCGGACAAGCGGATCATCTTCGCCATCCCGTATGAAGGCGACTTCACGCTCATCGGCACCACTGAAAGCGATTACGTCGGCGACCCCGGTGCGGTGACGACGTCGCCCGAGGATATCGAGTATCTGTGCCAGGCGGTGAACCGGTATTTCAGCACGACGATCACGCCGGCGCGGGTGGTGTGGACCTATTCGGGGGTACGGCCGCTCTACGATGACGGCGCGAGCGAAGCCCAAGCGGCCACCCGTGACTACGTGCTTGATCTCGACGAAGCCGGAGCGCCGATGCTGTCGATATTCGGGGGCAAGATCACTACCTACCGCCGGCTGGCGCAGCATGCGCTCGCCAAGCTGGAGAGACACCTGCCGGCCAAGGCGCGAAATAATGCTGACTGGACCGGCCGGTTCCCGCTGCCGGGTGGCGACTTTCCGGTGCAGGGCTTTGAAGCGCTGGTCAACGAGATCAGCCGCGAGTATGGCTGGCTTGGCGTGCATCACGCCAGACGCATGACCCGGGCTTACGGCACCAGAACACGAATGGTTCTTGACGGAGCGACAAGCTGGGCTTCGCTCGGCGCTGACTTCGGCAATGGCCTGACGGAAGCGGAGGTTCTCTATTTGATGCGGGAGGAATGGGCAGAGGATGCCGCCGATGTTATTTGGCGGCGATCGAAATTCGGACTTCGGCTTTCGCCGGCTCAGGTTTCCGCGGTTGAAAGCTTCATGGGACAACAGCGCTCGCAAGTTGCGGCCCAATAAGCGCGCGGCGGGGAAACGCAATGTCGCGCATCGATATCGAAGTGAAGGGACTGTTTGCGACGCCGGTGGCCGCAGTCGTCCTGCCCGATGCGGAGGCTCGCAACGCCGAGTTGGCAGAAGTCATTTTGCACCGCCGCGCGGAAAATCCCTCTATTGGTGCTTCCAACATGGGCGGCTGGCATTCGACGCGCGACCTCGCCGCCTGGGGAGGAAAACGAGCCGAAGAAGTTCTCACCTTCGGCCGCGATCTCGCGACCAAGCTGACGAGCGACCGTGAGGGCCGCTCGGTCCGTCCGGAATGGACCACCGAGGCATGGGCCAATGTCAGCGGGCCGGGTGATTCCAACGCGTGTCACTACCATCCCGGCTCGTTCTGGTCGGGGACTTACTACGTCGCCGACGGCGGCTGCGCCGACGATCCATCGCTCGGCGGAGAATTTGAAATGTTCGATCCACGGGGCCCGGCGCCGATGATGCACGCGCCTGCGCTCAAGTTTGGCGGCGAAGACGGTCTCTCGGCCGGGAGTGCCGAGACTATTCGGCCACGGCCCGGCCTGATGTTTCTATTTCCGTCATTCCTGCTGCACGCGGTGCGGCCGTATCGCGGCAACGGTCTGCGCATTTCGATCGCATTCAATTTCGGACTTTACCGCGGCATCTGACCCCGGGAGCGCCATGCGCGTTGTCTTTCGCTGCGATCCGGCGCTCTACGACCGCCTGCCGCGGCCGGTCGCCGCCCGCGCTGCACTGCCCGCGTGGCTGCGCGCCATGCCGGCGTCGGCTTTCTCGGAGTTGCATGGCCAGGACATCCGAACAGTCAAACAATGCCCCCCGTTCGTGGATGCGATGGCGCATGGTTTTTTCATTCCGCTGCCGTGCGACGTCACGGTACGCGATGGCCGGTTTTCCTGGGACTGGGACCTGCCGCCGCTGTCGGTCGAGGCGCATCCGCGCTCGCCGCTAAGCTTTCACGTGCCGGCGCAGGTAACCGGGACACCGTTCCATGACGCCGGCCGCGCCGTCATCAAGTTCAACAGTTTTTGGACGATCGAACTCGAGAGCGGCTATTCCCTTTTCGCCACCCATCCGGTTAATCGCGCCGACCTGCCGTTTCGCTTGCTCACAGGAATGGTCGATTCTGACCGTTTCAGTGACGTGGGCATTCTGTTTCCTGCGATATGGATCGATCCCCACTACGACGGCGTTCTTTCGGCTGGCACGCCTGTGGCGCAGTGCTTCCCGGTTTCGCGCGAAACCCTTGAGCTTACCTGCGAACCGCTGACAGCGTCCGCTCAGCGGCGCTATGACGAAACCGGCGCCGCGCTCCTCGCCAAGCCGGGCGTCTATCGGCGGCGCTTTCGCGCGCGCCGCAGACGATCATCAGCTCGTGAGTGAGCCGCGCAACGCGGCAACATCGAGCCAAACTTCGCCTACCGGCGCTGCCGACAGCGCTTGAGCGATGCGGCCGAACGAGTCTGGCCGTAGTTCCAGCGCCCGCCGATAGAGCGCTTTGGCTTCCGGCAAGTCTCCCATCACCTGGTAGCAAATGCCGAGATTGACTGCTGCCTCGGCGAGTTCCGGCCGAATGTCCAGGGCGCGCCGATAAGCGTCTGCCGCAACCGTGTGCTCGCGCTGATCTTGCCGGACTAAGCCCAATGCAAACCACGCTTCGCTGCTCGCCGGGCTAAGCTTGACCGCTTGCTCAAGTGCGGTGCGGGCACTTTTGATTTCACCGAAACGCCGCAGGCAGAGACCGATTTTGAGCCAGCCCTCGCCATTTTCCGGCGCCATTTGCATCGCTGCGCGGTAAGCGTCGAGCGCGTCGCCAAAGCGGCCGAGCGATTCCAGAAGCTCGCCGCAGCGCAAATGCGGCGCAAACGACGGGCTGGCGCGAGCGACGCGCGTAAAGGCGGCAAGCGCGGCTTCCATTTTCCCGGCGCGCTGCAGAGCGCTGCCGAGCAGGCTCCATCCGGCGGAATCGTCGGGAAACGAGTCGAGCAGCCGGGTCAGCAGCGCGCCCGCCGCGGGATCGCCGAGCTCCAGTAGAGTGGCGCAGGCAAGAAACGCGGCATCGGCTCGGTCTGGCGCAAGCGAGGTGGCGCGCCGGAGGAAGCCTGCGGCTTCGGGAAGATTCTGGGCCGCGCGAGCGGCACGGCCGGCAAGGAGAAGAGTGGGCACGTGGTCCGGCCGCCGCGCCAAACTTTCCGCGGCAGAGCGCTTGGCTTGCTCCGCGTCTCCGCGCCGCAGCGCAACTTCGGCAAGGAGTTGAAGGACGGCCGGGTCGTCCGGATGAAGCTGCACCAGGCGCTGCGCAATCGCGCCTGCGGCATCGAGATCCCCTTCCCGCACAGCCGCAAGCGCGCTACTCAACTCCGAGACAACCGGATCGTGAATGCGCATGCCTAGATAGTTTTGCACAATTCGCGAGAACCCGCCCGCAAGATTAAACGACCCGGTTTATTTGCGTGATATTTTCGACTACACGACCCGCAAAGGGGCCTGACAGCCGACGTCATCATCCCGCGCCTATGCGGTGCCGCTCATGAATGAGAAGGAACGCGTCGCGGCCGGTTCGATTGCCGCCTCGGCTGGCCTCACGATCGCCAAGGCGATCATCGGGCTTTTGACCGGATCGCTCGCTATCCTTTCGGAAGCGGGTCACTCGTTCATCGACCTCGCCGCGACGGTTTTGACCTATTTCGCCGTGCGCGTATCCGGCAAGCCGGCGGATGCGGAACACCAGTATGGACACGGCAAAATCGAGAGCGTGAGCGCGCTCGCCGAAGCGGCCTTTCTGTTCGTTCTCGCCGCGGTGGTGATCTTTGAGGCCGCGCAGCGCTTGCTCGGCGATCATTCCTTTGCGGTCGAGGCGACGCCCGCCGCTTTTGCAATCGTCCTGGTGTCTATTCTCGTCGATTTTTTCCGCGCCCGCACGCTCGCCCGCGTCGCCGCCGCGACGTCAAGCCAGGCGCTCGAAGCGGACGCCCTGCACTTCCGTTCCGATCTGTGGTCGTCGGTTGCAGTGTTGGTCGGACTTGGCGGCGTGGCGCTGGGCTATTCTCGCGCCGACGCTGCGGCGGCATTGATTGTCGCCGTTTTCATTTGCATCGCCGGCTGGCGGCTCGGGCGGCGCACCATCGATACCCTGACCGACACTGCCCCCGCCGGCGTAAGCGAGCGCGTGGCGGCGATTGCCCGTCGCGTGCCAGGCGTCGTTGCGATTGAACGCGTTCGGGCACGGCCGGCAGGCGCTGTCTTGTTTATCGAACTCTCGGTCGGCGTCAGCCGCACGCTGCCGCTTGATCGTGTCGCGGCCATCAAGGAGCGTTTGGTTCGCGAGATAAGCGCTGAGCTAACCGCGGCCGAGGTGACAGTTATCACCGAGCCGCGAGCGCTCGACGACGAAACGGTGCGGGAGCGGGTGATGCTGATTGCGCGCAACAGCGGCCTGGCGGTCCATCACGTCGCGGTGCAGGCGCTCGCCGAAAATTTGTCCGTTTCGGTCGACCTTGAAGTCGAAGGCACGTTGACACTTTCGAACGCCCACGACGTCGCCAGCCAGCTTGAAGATTCGATCCGCGAAGAACTCGGCCCGAAGGTGGAGGTCGAGACCCATATCGAACCCTTACCCGCCGTCATGCTTGCCGGCCGCGATGCTGCACCCGCGCGCATCGCCGAGATTGGCGAAGCGCTGAGCGAGCTTGCGACTGAAATCACCGGGCTTGGCGAGACGCACGACGTCCGCGTTCGCGAAACGGCGGACGGCGAGATCGTCAATTTTCATTGCCAGGTCGATCCCGCCCTATCCGTCCGCGCGGCGCACGCCTTGGTCGATTTGGTAGAAGGTCGCCTGCGCGGGCGTTTTCCGGCGATCGTTCGCGTGATCGGCCACGCCGAACCGCGCCGGTGACCGTCGCGAGGCATTACCCTCTTCCACACCACTTTGTGCCGTTAACGCAGTGCTAATAGCGGCGAAATGGAACTTTTGCCCCACCCTTCTGTTGTAGACGGTTTAGCGACGGTCGAGCGCTAAATTTAGGCTGGGCAGTTCTGGCGGCAGGGCGTGGCCATGAGCGAGGGTGCGGCGCGAGCCGAGGTATTTCCGAGCACCGGCGCTGATTCCGAGCGGCCGATCCCTGGCAATAGCGATTTGGCCCGGCGCATCCGGGCCTACGATTGGCACAACACCTCGCTCGGACCTCCGGACGTGTGGCCCAAAAGCCTGCGCACTGCGGTCGGTATTATGCTCACCTCGCGCCAACCGATCTGGATCGGTTGGGGCCGGGAATTGGTCTACCTTTATAACGATCCCTACAAATCCATCATCGGCGGCAAACACCCGTGGGCACTCGGCAAACCGGTGTCGCGGGTCTGGCGCGAGATCTGGCAGGACATCGAGCCTATGCTCTCGCAGGCGATGGGAGGCGACGAAGGCACCTACGTCGAATCCCAGCTTCTGATCATGGAAAGGAATGGCTATCCGGAAGAGACATATTACACCTTCTCCTACAGTCCGATCCCGGACGACGATGGCACGGTCGGCGGAATTTTCTGTGCCAATACCGACGACACCCAGCGCGTGATCGGTGAGCGGCAGCTTGCGCTGTTGCGTGAGCTCGCCGCTACCACCGCGGAAGCGCGCACATGGCAACAGGCCTGCGAACGAAGTGCGCTCGCGCTTGCGACCAATAATCGCGACTTGCCGTTTGCGATGATTTATCTCCTCGAGCCGGATGGACGTTCCGCCACGCTCGCGAGTACCTCAAACGTCGATGGCGATCATCCCGCAGTCGTGACTACCTTGTCGCTCGACGGGTCTGATCCTTGGCCGCTTGCGGCGGTTGCGCGTGACCACCAGCCGCGCGTGGTTTCCAGCCTTGAGACGGAATTCCAGGCGATGTTTCCGAGCGGAGCCTGGCCGCAGGGGCCGAACAGCGCTGTCGTTCTTCCGATCATGGCAAGCGGCGAAACGGGCCGCTCCGGCTTTCTGATCGCGGGCCTCAATCCATTCCGGCTGTTCGACGACAACTATTCAGGTTTCATGAAGCTGGTTGCCGGGCAAATTGCGGCGGCCATCTCCAACGCCGAGGCCTACGAGCAGGAAAGGCGCCGCGCCGAAGCGCTCGCCGAGATCAATCGCGCGAAGACTGCCTTTTTCTCCAACGTCAGCCACGAATTCCGCACGCCGCTGACCTTGATGCTGGGGCCGCTGGAGGAAGCGTTACAGCATCCCGAGCAACTTCAGGGTAAGCGGCTTGAAGAGGTCGCCGTCGCGCACCGCAATGCGCTGCGGCTTCTCCGGCTGGTAAATACGCTCCTCGATTTTTCTCGGGTCGAAGCGGGCCGCATGCCAGCCTACTTCGAGGAAACCGATTTACCCGCACTTACCCGCGAACTTGCGTCGAGCTTCGATTCGCTGTGCGAACGTGCAGGATTGAACCTCGGTATCGAATGCGAAGCACTCCCTCAAACCGTCTACGTCGATCGCGACATGTGGGAGAAAATCGTACTCAACCTGCTGTCGAACGCTTTCAAATTCACTTTCAACGGCGGCATCAGCGTTCGGCTGCGCGATGTGGGCGGGCGCGTTGAATTCTCGGTCAGCGACACTGGCGTCGGCATCCCGGCAGCCGAGTTGCCGCATGTGTTCGAGCGCTTTCATCGTGTCGAAGGCCAGCGCGGTCGCACCCACGAAGGCTCCGGCATTGGGCTTGCCTTGGTGCGCGAACTGACAACCCTCCAGGGCGGTGAAGTGAGGACGGCGAGCGAGGTTGGTCGCGGAACGACCTTCACCGTCACCCTACCCTACACCCAAGCCCATGAGTCGGCTGCGGCCGTGCCGCTCTCACGCGACGTACATTCGGCGTCCGGCGCTACTGCTTTTGTCGAGGAAGCTCTGCGCTGGCTGCCGCGGCCGGATATCGTCCAAAAAAGTCCGGCGGACATCTCGCGTGCTCCCGCCTCGCGTGAATCGGCGGACAATGAAGCCGTCGGCAAACTGCGCCCCCGCGTCGTGATCGCCGACGACAATGCGGACATGCGCGACTACGTCGAGCGCATGCTCGCGGCGCATTATGACGTCGAGAGCGTCAGCACCGGCATGGAGGCGCTGACTGCCATACGCGCCCGGCGACCCGATCTCCTCCTGTCGGACGTGATGATGCCGGTCCGCGACGGTTTCGCGCTGCTGCGCGAAATCAGAGGCGATCCCGAGCTGAAAAGCCTTCCGGTTATTTTGCTGTCGGCGCGCGCCGGCGAAGAGGCCAAGATCGAAGGCCTCGAGGCCGGTGCGGACGACTACCTGATAAAGCCGTTCAGCGCGCAGGAGCTTCTCGCCCGGGTCAATACCAACATCGCCATGGCGCGGCTGCGCTACGAAATTTCGTCCGAGCTCGAGTTGCAGAAGGTGCGCCTGCAAGCGGTGCTGGATACGGTGCCGGTCGCGGTGTGGTTCACATTTGACAGTGCCGGCCAACAGGTCATCGGCAACCGACGCGCTGCGCAAATGCTGCGGATTTCTGAGACGACCAACGCGTCGTTATCCGTTCCGGCCGCGCAGGCACCGCAGCACTATCGCGTTTTCAAGGATGGCGTCGAGTTGCCGCCCGAACGCTTGCCGTTGCGCCGCGCGGTGGCGGGCGAAACCGTTACGAACGAAGAAATGGAGCTGCATTTCATCGACGGCACCATTCTTTCCGGGTTGGTCCAGGCCGCTCCGTTGCGCGATCAATCCGGCACCATCATTGGCGCCGTCAGCGCCGGCCTCGACATCACCGAGCGCAAGCGCGTGGAAGAGCACCGGCTGCTCTTGCTCAACGAACTGAACCATCGCGTCAAGAATACGCTCGCGACCGTGCAGTCGATCGCGGTTCAATCCTTCCGGCGGGCAAGGACCGATTTGGGCGGGCGCGAGTTGTTTCAGTCGCGCTTGCTCGCGCTGTCACGTACCCATGACGTCCTGACCAACGAAAGCTGGGAAGGCGCGAACCTCGGCGACATCGTTGCCCAAGCGATCATGCCCTACCGCGACGCAAATCCGACCCGTTTTTCGGTCGACGGGCCGGCGGTCTGGCTGTCGGCCAAGATGGCGTTGTCGATCAGCATGGCGCTGCACGAGCTTGCGACCAACGCGGTCAAGTACGGTGCCCTTTCCAATGACACCGGCCGCGTCTCCATCGGCTGGCGGACGCTGCAGCAGCCGGATGGCCGGCGGTTGCGCCTGGAGTGGTCCGAAAAGGATGGCCCCGCCGTCGTTCCGCCACGCCGGAAAGGCTTTGGCTCCCGGCTCATTGAGCGCGGCCTGGCGCAGGAACTCGGCGGCGAAGTCAAAATCGAGTACGAGCCGCATGGCGTTCGGTGTGAGATCAACGCGCGCCTCGGCGCTTAACATCGGCGCGCAAAGCTTCTACATCAGAGGCGATGCGCACCGAAGAACCCCGCCCGATCCGCCTCAAAGATTACCGTCCGCCGGACTGGCTGATTGATACCGTCGAGCTCGATATATCGCTCGACGCCTCAGCAACGCACGTACGCGCCAAGCTCAGATTAAAACCGAACGGGAGCCGCAGCCCTGCTCCGCTCGTACTCGACGGCGAGGATCTCGTGCTCCGCTCGCTCGCGGTCAATGGCAAGGAATTGCCGAAGGACAGCTACGTCGCCACGCCGGAAAATCTCACCATTGCCCAGCCGCCGAACGGACCGTTCGAACTCGAAATCGAAACGCTCGTCGACCCGGCGGCCAACACGCAGTTGATGGGGCTTTATCGCGCCGGCTCGACTTATTGCACCCAGTGCGAGGCCGAGGGATTCCGCCGCATCACTTATTTCCTCGACCGTCCAGACGTGATGGCCGTCTACACCACCCGCATTGAAGCCGACAAGAACGAGGCGCCCGTTCTCCTCGCCAACGGCAATCTGGTCGCCGAAGGTCCTGTGCCCGGCACCAATCGGCACTTTGCCGTATGGCACGATCCGTTCAAAAAGCCGTGCTACTTGTTCGCGCTGGTCGGCGGCAAGCTCGCGCGTGTCGCCGATAGTTTCACGACAATGTCCGGCCGGGAAGTCGCGCTGCACATTTACGTCGAGCCCGGCAAGGAGGATCGCGCACTTTACGCCATGGACAGTCTCAAGCGCTCCATGCGCTGGGACGAGCAAGCGTTCGGCCGCGAGTACGATCTCGATATTTTCATGATCGTCGCCGTGTCCGCCTTCAACATGGGAGCCATGGAGAACAAGGGCCTCAACATCTTCAACGACAAATTCGTCCTGGCATCGCCGTCCACTGCAACCGATACCGATTATGCGCATATCGAAGCGGTGATTGCGCACGAGTATTTTCACAACTGGACCGGCGATCGCATTACCTGCCGCGACTGGTTTCAGCTTTGCCTCAAAGAGGGCCTCACTGTTTTCCGCGACGAGGAATTTTCCAGCGATCAACGATCGCGCGCAGTGGAACGGATCGGCAGCGTGCGGGCGTTGCGTGCCCACCAGTTCGTTGAGGACGCCGGCCCGCTGGCGCATGCGGTGCGGCCCGAGGTTTATCGCGAGATAAACAACTTCTATACGACAACGGTTTACGACAAGGGCAGCGAAGTCGTGCGCATGATCAAGGTTCTGCTTGGCCCGGAGTTATTCCGCCAGAGCATGGACCTCTATTTCACGCGTCACGATGGCGAAGCGGCGACCGTCGAGCAGTTCGTGCAATGCTTTGCCGACGTCAGTGGCCGCGATTTCACGCAATTCATGCGATGGTACACCCAAGCCGGTACGCCTGAGGTAGGGATATCCACCCATTACGACGCCAAGGCGAAAACCTATCGGATCGAAGCGAAGCAAAGCGTTCCGCCGACGCCGGGACAGCCGCACAAGGAACCGATGGTCATTCCGCTCACCCTCGGCCTCGTCGGCAAAGATGGCCGCGACATGCCGCTGGTGCTCGATGGCCGGAGGCTGGACAACGGTGTCATCGAGTTGAGTAAGCCGAACCAAAGTTTCGTGTTCACGGCGGTCGCCGAGCAGCCCACGCTCTCCATAAACCGCAACTTTTCCTCACCGATCAAGCTCAACTTGCCGCTCGATGCCCGCGAACTCCATTTTCTCGCGGCCAACGACGCCGATCCGTTCAACCGCTGGCAAGCAGTGCAAACGCTGGCGATGACGCTTCTCGTCGACAACGTCACCGCCGCGCGCAACGGCGCTGCCGCGCGCGCCGACGAAGGTCTCATTGCCGCTTTGGCCGGCGTTCTCAACGACGACAAGCTCGAGCCGGCCTTTATCGCGCTCATGCTCACGCCGCCGAGCGAGGCCGACATCGCCCGCGAGATCGGCAGCAACGTCGATCCGGACGCCATCCATCAGGCGCGGCGGGCCTTGCGCGCGGAGATCGGCGAACAGCTGCGGCCGGCGCTCACCGGCGTTTACCATCGCCTCGCGGCGTCGGGCCCGTACCAGCCGGACGCCGCCGGGGTCGGACGGCGTGCGCTGAAAAATCTCTGCCTCGACTTCCTGGCAGCCAACGGCGAAGACCGCGCCATCGATCTCGCGCTCGCGCAGTACCAGAGCGCTGACAACATGACAGATCGCATGGCCGCGCTCGAGACGCTCAGTCTGCACGACCGCGCCGAGCGCCGGCACGCGCTTGAGGATTTCTACGCCCGCTACGCCAACGATCCGCTGATCATCGACAAATGGCTGGCGCTGCAAGCGGCGATCCCGGAACCGTCGGCACTCGAGCGGGTCAAAGCGCTGACCTCGCATCCCGCGTTTTCCATCACCAACCCCAATCGCATACGCGCGCTGATCGGTTCTTTCGCTCAGGCCAACCATACCCAATTCAACCGGATCGATGGCAAAGGCTATGACTTTGTCGCCGAAATAGTGCTCGTACTGGATCCGAAGAATCCGCAAGTCGCGGCGCGGCTGACGGGGGCGTTTCGTTCATGGCGGGCGCTTGAACCGCGCCGACGCGAGCGTGCCGAACATACGCTGCGCCGCGTCGCTGCCGCACCGGGTTTATCGCGCGATGTCGCCGATATTGTCGCGCGCACGCTTTCGGGCAGCTAAGGGCCGCAGCGCGCGGTGACTGACGATCGACCATGAACGACGCACCGCCTGCGAAAACCCGGAAGCGAATCCGAGCCCTCCTGCTCAGCGATCGCATCGACACCTCGAATCTCGAGCATGATCACGTCGTCTCGACCGCACCGCTAACGTACAAATACGGCAAGGAAGGCTATGTGACGCTGTTCCGGTATGGCGTCGCGGTCCTGATGGGATTAACGGGGCCGGAAGAAAACGAAGTTTTGCGCGGCCTGCAGAAGCGTTTGATCCGCCCGATCAAGCCGTCGGAAGAAGAGACCGTTCTCATCGAGCTTACGCCCGACAAGGAGGATCAAATTCTTCCGGGCGGTCCGATCATGCTCAAGGCGGTGACGCCGGACCATTTGATCGTGATCGCCGACGCTCTTTCCAAGAGCGTGGTGCTGGCGCGCGACGAACGCGAAGTGGCCGCCGTGTTCGATACTGTCGAGCCATTTACGCGGCAATTGGCCGAACAGGGCCGCGCGGACGCCGGCCGGCGCACCATCCTCAAGCACATCGGCAATGCGCTGCTGGTGCAGCATCGCGTGTCGGGCCGGGTCGCCGTTGCGGAAAAGCCGGATGTCGTTTGGGACCGCCCGGATCTGGACCGGCTTTATTTGCGGCTCGAAGACGAATACGAACTGAAAGAACGTGCAGAAGCCCTGGCGTTCAAGCTCAAGGTGATCTCCGACACCGCCGAGGTTCTAACCGACATCATCGACACCAAGCGATCGCTGCGATTGGAGATCATTATCGTGATCTTGATCGCGGTAGAACTCGTCATTGCCGGTTATCAGACGCTGTTGCATTGATACCGGCTTTCGCTGCCCCCTCGAAATTGGCGGACGGCTTGTGCGCAATCGGTATCAGATCGTCCCCGAGTCCGCGGCGGATGAGACCCCAGAGGCCGCGCTTCTCGATGAGAATAATGACGATTGAGAAACTCCCTAACAGAATGAGGTGCCAGGCGCCCAGGTCGGCGAGATATTGCCGCAGCAGGAAATAGACGATCGTCCCGATGATCGGTCCTTCAAAGCTGCCGATGCCTCCGATCACCACATTGAAGATGATGAACACAGTCCAGTCGGTGATGCTGAAGGAAGCCGGCGGCGAGATCCGCAATTTCTGCAGCGTGATGACCGCCCCGGCAATGCCGAGGAACGGCGCCGTGCCCAGAAAGCACAAAATACGGGCGTAAGTGATATTGACGCCGACCGCCGCCGCGCCTTCCTCGTTGTCGCGCATGGCGGTGAGCCCGATGCCGATGCGGGATCGCAGCAGGAAGTACGTTGCCAGCATGGCGACCGCGGCCAAGGCAAACGCCAGCCAGTAGATAGTCGCCAGGCGGTCGCCGCGCGCCCGGCCGAAGCCCAGGACAATCGAGATCGGCAAGCTCGTACCCGAGCCGCCGCCCCAGGCGTTCAGCTTGCCCGAGGCGAGCATCAAGAGTTCGGCCACCACCCACGTGCCGATGGCGAGGTAAGCGGTGCGCAGGCGGAACACGAGGATCATCGTCGGCACCGCGATGGCGAGCGCGACCAGTCCGGCGAGCAAAATCGACAGATAGGGATTAAAGCCTGCCAGCGCTGCGAAGCCGAAGAACGCATAGGCGCCGACGCCGACATAGGCGTGCTGGCCGACGGTAACGATGTCGGCGTAGCCGGCGAGCAGATTCCACATAATCGCCAGCACCAGCATCGACATGAATTCGGTCAGGAGCACGACGTGGTTGGCGCCAAACAAAAACGGCGCCGCCGCCATCGCCACGACGCCCACTGCAAATATCGCCCGCGCGCCGTTGAGAATGACCATCCGCCCCATGGCTCAATACTTCGGAAACAGGCCCTGCGGGCGCAGTGCCAGCACAATGAGAAATACGATATGGCCGGCCATGATCTGCCAGGCGATGTCGAATTGGCCGCCGACCGCCTGCGCAACGCCGAGAACGATGCCGCCGACGAGCGAGCCCCACAAACTGCCCAGCCCGCCCATCACAATCACCTCGAACGCCACAAGAAGCCTCGTTGGGCCGGAAGCGGGATCGAAATTGGTCCAGATCGACACGAAGCCCGCCGCGATGCCGATTGTGACGAACGTGATGCCCATGGCGATGGCGTAAACGCGTACCGACGACAGGCCGATGAGATTGGCGGCGGCGACGTCGTCGGAGACGGCGCGGATCTTGGCGCCAATGCCGGTGCGGTAGAGTAAAAGGTCGAGCACGGCCACCAGCGCCACAGCCGCGACGAAGGTCACGATCTGGAAAAGTCCGACGTTGATGCCGCTGCCGAGCGCCACCGTCGCCGTTTCCATCCAGCCGCCGGAGATTTTTTGCGGATCGGCGCCGAAACCTTCGAGCAAGCCGTTCTCGATAATGATCGACAAGGCAAAGGTGACGAGGATCACCAAAAGTACGTTCTCGCCGACCACACGCTGCAACAGAAAGCGCTGCAGGCCAAAGCCAAACAAAAAGGCGATGGGGAGAACGATCAGGGTGGCGACAACCGGATTAATGCCGAGCAACGTGCCTAGGAGCAGGAGCACGTAGCACGTCAGCACAATAAAATCGCCGTGCGCGATATTGACGAAGCGCATCACGCCGGCCGAAAGCGAAAGGCCGATGGCGAACAGGGTATAGAGCCCGCCAAGCATAACGCCTTGCAGCAATTGATTGGCCCAGACTGCAACCATCATTCGCTCACAGGCCGAAATAATGCTTCATGACAAGATCGCGGTTTACCTCTCCGGGACGACCGGACAGCGACACCCTTCCCTCAAGCAAGCAATAGAAATGGTCGGCGACCGCAAGCGAGCGTTCGATGTCCTGCTCAACGATGAGAATGCCGATGCCACGGGCCTTGATCTGCGGAATGAGCGTATAGAGTTCGTTGATTACAAGCGGCGCCAAGCCGAGGCTGATCTCGTCGCACAGCAGAAGCCGCGGATTAGCCAGAAGCGCGCGGCCGAGCGCAACCATCTGCTGCTGACCGCCGGAAAGCGATCCGGCCTTTTGCCGCCGCCGGTCCTCCAGCACCGGAAACAGCCGCCATACGTCGGCGAAGCCGATTTCACCCTTACGCCCAACGTCCCACCCGAGCCGAAGGTTTTCCTCGACGGTGAGAGAAGGAAACAGCCTGCGCCCTTCCGGCACCAGCATGATACCGGAGGCGACAATGGCTTCCGTGGTGCGTCCGATGATCGTCTCGCCGGCGAAGCTGATGCGGCCTTCGACGTGATCCGCTTGCCCGATAATCGCCTTGAGCAGCGTCGATTTTCCGGCGCCGTTTGCACCGATGATGGAGACGACGTCCCCGGCTTCGACAGCGATATCGACGTGGTTGATGGCGCGGAATTTCTCATAGAAAACCGACACGTCATCCACGGCGAGCAGCTTGTGTGATCCTGTCATTGCCATGCCGGATCACGTGCCCAGATAGGCTTCCTTCACGCGCCGATCGGCGAGCACGTCCTGCGGCGCGCCCATGGCGATGAAATTGCCGCCGGAAAGCACCGCCAACCGCGTGACGATGCGGCGCAACGCCTGGATCACGTGCTCGATCCAGACAATAGTAACCCCGCCGCTATGCACGCCGCTTATGGTGCCGATCAGTAAATCGCATTCCGCTTCGGTCAGCCCCCCTGCGATCTCGTCGAGCAAAAGAAGGCGCGGGCGAAGTGCTAACGCCTTGGCGAGTTCAAGCTGCTTGGTATCGAGGAGCCCGAGCTGTCCGGCTGGAAGGCGCGCGCGGTGCGCGAGCCCGACACGCGCCAGTATCGCTTCGGCATGCGGTTTGGCCCGCGGCAATGGCATTTTGCCGCCGTGAACGGCCGCGGTGAGCACGTTCTCGAATACGCTCATGTGGGCAAATGGCTTTGGGATTTGATAGGTGCGGCCTATGCCGAGGCGGCAACGATGCCACGGCCGCATTCCCGTAACGTCAGCGCCGGCGAAGAGAATGCGGCCGCCACTCGGCGGTAGCACGCCCGCGATCATGTTAAACAAGGTAGTCTTGCCCGCCCCATTCGGCCCGAGAATGCCCACGATCTCACCCTCGTCGACCTTGAAATCTAGCCGGTCGATCACGACGAGCCCGCCGAAAGTGCGCGAAAGTGCTGCAAGCTCGAGCATCGTCACCTTTTTCCCATTGGTTTAGGACGATTGCAATCAACTCCCTCACCGCGAGGACAACAGGAGCGTTGGGCGCAACACTAAAGATTGTTCGAGGGTACAATCGCGGCCGCTTCAATAGTCGGCTATAGTGCCATTGCAAATTGTCTGGCAGTCAAGCCGAAACACAGCGGAGTGCCTGGACATGCGAAAACCATGCATTAATCGCAGACGGTTTCTTGCGACGGCGGGCGCCGGAGCGCTTGCGGCAACACCGCTTCGCCGCGCGGCCGCACAAACGAAAACGATCCGGATCGGCTTTGTGGCGCCGATGACCGGTTTTCTGGCATTTTTCTCTGAGCATGTCCCATTCGTGATGAACCAGGTCGCCAAGGCGACCGGAAACAAGGTCAACGTCGGCGGCCAAGAATATCGGCTGGAAGTCCTGCTGCGCGACACCCAGTCCAATCCCAATCGGGCCGCCGAAGTCGCTTCAGAGCTTATTCTCAAGGATGACGTCAACCTGATGCTTTCCGGCGCGGCTCCGGAGACCACCAACCCGGTGGCCGATCAATGCGAGGTCAACGGCGTCCCTTGCCTGACCAATGATGCACCGGTCGAGCCATATTTTTTGGGTCGCCGCGGCGACCCAAAAGCAGGCTTCCAGTGGACCTACCATTTTTCCTTCGACACGTTGAGCCAGACGCGCACATTTATTGGCTCGTGGAAGGAAATGCAGACCAACAAGGTGGTCGGCGGACTTTGGCCGAACGACACCGACGGGCGCACTTACGCCGGTATTTACGGCAAGATGCTCGAGCAAGAGGGCTACCGGCTTGTCGATCCGGGCCGGTTTGACATGCCATCCGGCAGCTACAACGCCCAGATCGCCGCGTTTAAAGGCGCCGGCGTGGAGATCGTCACCGGCGTTCTACCGCCGCCGGAATTCACACTGTTCTGGAACGGCTGTGCCCAGCAGGACTACCGGCCGAAAATCGTCACGATCGGAAAGGCGCTCGAATTTCCCGCAGCCGTGGTGCCGCTTGGAGATCGCGCTATCGGCCTGACAACCGATGCGATTTGGGCGCCGAACTTCCCCTTCACTTCAGGACTGACGGGGCAGACGGCGCGACAACTTACCGACGCCTACGAGAGCGAAAGCGGACGCCAGGCGTCGTTTATGCTGGGCGGCCGGCACGGCTTGTTTGAAGTCGGCATTCACGCTTTGAAACAGGCGCGCGGCGCCGACCACCCGTCTATCCGCGATGCCCTGCGCGATATCGATTATGATTCGATTTGCGGGCACATCAATTTCAAGGGCGGCATGTTCCCGAATGTCTGCTCGACACCGATTGTGACGGTGCAGTGGAATCGCGGCACCAAGTATCCGTACGAAATGTTCGTGGTATCGAACTCAACGGCACCAAACATTCCCGTGCAGGCGAAGCAATTTTTTATTCCGTACGCCTGAGCACGGAATCTGTGTGTATTGGCGCCCGGTGGCTGCGCGATCGCACGAAGCCACGCGCGGTTTACGATTAAGGCATTTCTTTGCCTTTCAAAAAAGCTCTTCGAGTTTACAGCGCGACAAATAGTGTCTACCTTCGCGTGTAGCGAAGCCGGGGATAGCTCTGCGGCAAAGAGCGAGCGCAGAATTACGGGCGAGGCGGTTTGCCCCGCGATTACGTTCACAGCGCGCTGGTGTCGCCCATGGTTGAAGTCAATCGGCGAATTGTGTCGGAACGCGATCAGACCGATGTCTGGCGCGGCATGATTCAGAGCTTCTTCGGCGACTCGAACATACTCTTTCGAGAACAGGATGGGTTTTCCGGCAATGTCATGGATTGTCGCTTCGGCAATCTGGATTTTTCCCGGATCGCCAGCTCGAGTGAATTTACCGAGCGAACGTCTTGCCACGTGCGCAAGGACGGACGCGATGGCTTCGTTCTCGTCAATGTCCACAAGGGCGTCGTTCGATTGAAGCAGCGCGGACGCGACCGTGAGATTCCTACCGGCGCGTTTGCGCTCTTTGACTTAAACAGTCCGTGGACCTGGGAGCACGCGCAGGCGACGGAGATCATCAACATCACCGTCCCGGCGTTCATGCTGCGATCCCGGTTGCGGACGATCGATCAACTCGTCTGTGTCCCGTCTGACGGCAAAACCGGGCTATGGGGTGTTACCTCGGACCTGATGCGCTCGCTTAGCGAGCAGCTTTCTTCCATTCCCTCTCCCACAGCCTATTCTTACAGTAGCCATCTGGTGGAGCTCATCGCGCTTGCCTTTGAAGCTGGCGACACCGAGTCGCTTGAAAGCGACAACGCGCCGGTGCGAACGGCGCTGTGGCGGCGCTGCATCGGCTTCA
This sequence comes from Xanthobacteraceae bacterium, assembly GCA_036490575.1. Lineage (GTDB taxonomy): Bacteria > Pseudomonadota > Alphaproteobacteria > Rhizobiales > Xanthobacteraceae > BOG-931. Next base: position 61,136 of record DASXDP010000099.1, on the reverse strand, counting down.
TGCGCGCCAACCTCGCCGATCAGAAGCTTGATCCCGAGAAGATCAGCGAGTCCGTGGGAATTTCGGTCCGTTACCTGCACCGAATCTTTCAGGATGAAAGTGACACGGTGTGCGCGTCGCTGCGCGATCTCCGCCTGGAGGCCGCGCACTCCGCTCTGGCAAACCCGGCAAACGGCCGGCTTCCGATCAGCGAAATCGCGCTACGGACCGGCTTCAAAAGCCCGGCCCATTTCGCGGCGGCCTTCAAAGGCAAGTACGGGATTTCAGCAACCGAATGGCGCCGCGGCGCGCAGGTCGGTACCGACGTCGTACCCCATCAGGAATAGCGCCGCCCCGACGCGGCATTGAGACGCGGGAACGGAAGTCACCCCGTTCGTTGTTTTCCCTCTGGGCACAATTTCTTGTTTTTGAGCGCTTAATCGGGCCGGCCCGGTTGCCGCATCCAAATCAGCATTTATTCTGTGGTCGGGGCGACTTATGGCGACTTTCAAGCGCATGGAAGCGATGCGAGGGTTTCCGTGAAATTCGGAATATTTCTCCCCAACGGCAGGAACGGTTACATCATCTCGAACGCCAGCCCGCAATATTCCCCCACGTTTGAGCACAATAAAGCGATTGCCATCGAAGCCGAGCGACACGGCTTTCATATGATTTTGTCGATGATGAAATATCGCGGTTTCGGCGGCGAAACCGGATTTTGGGACGAGTGCCTGGAAACTTTCACGCTGATGGGCGCGCTCGCCGCGGTTACCCGCCGGGTGGAACTCTATCCTTCCGTGACGTTGCTTGCGCATCATCCCGCGGTGGTGGCGCGGATGGTGGCCACCATTGACGACATCAGCGACGGCCGCTGTGGCCTTAACATCGTGACCGGGTGGAACAAACCGGAATACACCCAGATGGGCCTGTGGCGGGGCGACGATTATTTCGAACAAAGGTACCAATACGCACGGGAGTACGTGCGAATCCTCAAACAGCTCTGGCGCGACGGTACGGCGACCTGCCGCACCGAGCATTTCACGCTCGAGGATTGTCACTGCTACCCGCGGCCGCGCCATGACATTCCACTCGTGTCGGCCGGGCAGTCGGAGGCTGGCTTTCAATTCGTCGCTGAATACGCCGACGAAAGCTTCATGATCGCCGACCGCTGGCATTTGAAGGAGAAGGTGGACCGGCTGAAGGCGGCGGGTGGACGCACCGGCCGCAAGGTCGGCGCCTACGCCCTTTTCCATATCATTGCCGCCGAAACCGACAGAGAAGCGAGCGAGTTGCAGAGGCAAATCGTCGACGGCGTCGACTTGGCTGCGGTCAGAAACATGCTCGGCAGCGCATCACTGGACAGCAACAAGGGCGGCAGCTCGCAGCACCATTTGGCCGGCCTCTCGCGGACCCCTCAGCAGGGTCATGGCGCATTCATGAGCACTCCGACGATCTGCGGCTCCTATGAAAGGGTTGCCGAAGAGCTCGACCAGATCGCCACCGAAAGCGGAATCGATGGCTGCCTGTTCAGTTTCACCGATTTCGTAGAGGGTATTCGCAGCTTCGGAGAACGTATCTATCCGCGCCTGGCGTGCACCAAAATGGTTACGAAGGCTGCGGCCGTTTAAACCGGCGCACCCCGCCGTTCGTGACGAGGTGCGCCAAGGCACTTTTAGCTGTGTGAGCGCGGACTATCAGGTGCCCGGCATCGCCTCCGGCTCGCCGCCCACCGGGATGTTCGGGGCCAATTGATTGTCGACAATCACCAGTTCCAGCGGCCACCTCTTGTCCTTGCTCTTGCGCCATTGACCGGCGACGAGCTGGGTCAGGGCGGTGTTTGGAAACGGGCCCTTCTTGAAGTCTACCGGCCCGACAATGGTCTGGAACGCGTTATCGCGCACCGCGTTGCGGATCGACGCCGGGTCGTCGAGCTTCTGCGTCATCTGCAGCGCGGCGATCGGCACTTCCAGCAGCGAATGGCGGAAGCCGAGCCCCATCGAGGCCTGCTGGTTTGTGTCCTTTTCGTAGGCGTCGGCGAGTTCGGCCGAGCTTTGTTTGGTCAGGCTCGACGAATAGGGATGGAAGCGCGACCACCAAACCTCGGTCACCATGTTGATGGCGCGGTCGCCGAACGGATACATTCCCTGCGGGAACTCGCTGACCTTGCCGGCGGTGACGACTTTCGGCTTGAAGCCCTGCTGAGCGCATTGGTTCCAAAAGACAGTGAAGTTCGGGCCGGGGATGACCGTGAAGACGATTTCAGCGCCTTCGGATTTGAATTTCGTGATTTCAGGCGTGCAGTCGCTGACCGGCAGATCGAAGCGGCCCGGATCGATGATGGTGAAGCCGGCGCCGTTGATCACCGGCGGCATGACGTTCTCGAAGACGCGGCCATCGTCGTCGTTGGCCCACATGACGCCGAGTTTCTTGTTGGTTTGCACCCGAGCCCAGGTCTTCAAATTAACCCCGATCGCCGAGGGGCCGTTGAAGAAGAAGTTGTAGGTCCAGTCGAAGCCCTTCTTCGGATCGCCCTTGCGTCCGAAGAAATAAGACTCGAGCGGATCGTCATTGGTGACGCACGGCATGCCGTTGATTTCGCACTGATCGGAAACCGGATTGACGGTCTCCGGTGTGGCGAACGCGGTGACGATGTGAACCTTGTCGTTGAGGATCAGCTCCTGGGCGACGGAGGACGCCCGGTTCGGATTGGACTGGCTGTCCTTGGCGACGATCTCGAGCGGGTGCTTCGTGCCGTTGATGGTGATCGAATTGCCGGTCGACTTCTTGGCATGCTCGATGGCCCACGACATCTCCTCATAGAACAAAGCCAGGAAACCGGTCCTGGGCCCGACCAGGCCGATCTTGACCGTCTCCGGCACCGCGATCGCAGGCCGAAACAAAGCCGGCGCCGACGCTGCGGCAAGACCGGCGGCGGCAGCGCCCCTAAGCACTTTCCGGCGACTAAAAGTGCGCGTTGTACGTTTCACTGAACGTTCCTCCCTGAGTTTCTGTTTAGGTGTGTGTGTGACACCCGCGCGCTGGCGAAGATCGCCATACCGCACATGCCAACTTAGCCGGGCAAATCAAGGAGACCAAGGTACTTCTGCGGTCTCATCTTTTGCCGTGGTGTCGCAGCAACGCGCTGCAGGGGTAGCTCATTAGCTCCCGCCCGCATGCGCCGCTTCTGCGCATCTTTGCCCGGGAGGAAGCCTGGACTCGGTGGCCGCGCTCAAATCAGCGCCTACGCGCTTGATTTGACTCACTGTTTTGCGCGCCGCGCCGCAGCAAAATTTTGCAGCAAGAAGAAAATTCGCGTCGGCTGAAAGCAGCGGTAATACTTTTTTAGAAAACGCTGACGTTCGACTCTCGACAAATCAGGACGCATCGATTCTTATGCACTGATTCGGAGGAGATGCGGCACATCCTTCCGAGCGCGGTGCAGGGGATCGTCCGAACGGAGGCAGGCAATGGCGCGCGCCGAAACGGCGAGTGCGTCTTTACGTTCAGATTCTATCCAGGGGCTGGCAAAGTCAATCGCCAAACCTGCCTATCGGCGCCTCCTCAGCGCCGAGCCACTTCTACGTCGCACCGTCCCCGCCCTGATCGTTGCATTTCTGATAACGATCTGCGTGGGAGCGGTCGTTCAGGTACTAGAGCAGCGGCGTCAACTTATCGTCCAGGCACGCGCGGCGATCGAGGCGCTCGCGGATCTCACCGCCGCTCAGCTCGAGCACTCGGGGAGAGACTTGAGTGGAAATTCCAGCCGAACATCCGCAGCGATCGAGCATGCGCTGCCGCCCTGGGCGGACAGCGATCTCACAATTCTGGTCGCCGATTCAGAAGGCACGATCATCGGCAGTGTGCCTGCGGATCCCGAGAAGATTGGGCGCCCGATCCTTGACGTGCTCGGCGTCGCCCAACCCGTCACAACGCTCGGTAGCGCCGGCACGGTAGAAGCGACGTTGCCCAACGGAATCGCCGCGTTGGCCGCCGTGCGGCCATTGCGCAACCCGCTGGGACTGCTTGCCGTCGTCGAGACGGCGAGCCGCGCGCTCATAACCTGGCGTTCGACCACGGCGCTGACCTTGACCCTCTCGGCGACGACAAGTTTCGTCGTACTCATCCTCGGATTCGCATTTCACTGGCAAGCCACACGCGCCAGAGAAGCGGATCTGATCCACGACACGGTGCGCGGCCGCATTGACACCGCACTCAATCGCGGGCGGTGCGGGCTGTGGGATTGGGATTTGGCGCGCGGACGTATTTTCTGGTCGCATTCGATGTTCGACATGCTCGGCCTGCCCGCACGCGACGAATTGCTTACGTTTGGAGAGCTCAAGGCGCTGGTTCATCCGGACGATATCGACCTTTACGGACTTGCGACACGGCTTGCCGACGCAAAGGCGCAGTCGATCGATCACGCCTTCCGCATGCGCCATGCAGACGGCCGCTGGCTGTGGTTGCGGGTGCGTTGCGAATTGGCGCGCCAGGAGAACGAGCCGGGGCTGCATCTGATCGGCATTGCGGTCGACGTTTCAGAACAAAAGGATCTCGTGGCGAAGACGACGGCCGCGGATCTGCGGTTACGCGACGCCATCGAGACGATCCCGGAAGCCTTCGTGCTATGGGACGCGGACAACCGGCTGGTTCTGTGTAATTCCAACTTTCAGGAACTGCACCGCCTGCCGGACAGCGCGGTCCTGCCCGCCACGCCCTACTCGACCGTCGTCGCCGCAGGGAAGAAAGCCATCATCCGCACCACCATCGCCAACGAAGACCGGCAGCCGCAGGGCGCGCGTACATTCGAAGCGCAACTTAACGACGGGCGTTGGATGCACATCAGCGAACGGCGCACCAAGGACGGCGGCTACGTCTCCGTCGGCACCGACATCACCAAACTCAAGCAGCACGAGCAAAAGCTCGTTGAAGGCGAAAGACGGCGCATCGCCACCATCGCGGATTTGCGCAAATCCCAGCAAATGCTCGAACAACAAGCCGGCGAGCTTGCCGATCTGGCGCTGAAATATGCCGAAGAAAAGACCCGCGCCGAGGACGCAAATCAGGCAAAATCGAAGTTTCTGGCCAATATGAGCCACGAACTGCGTACTCCGCTCAACGCCATCATCGGTTTCTCGGAAATCATGGAATCGGGAATGTTCGGGCCGCTGGGCGCGCAAAAATACGGCGAATATTCCCGCGACATCCGCGAAAGCGGCCGGTATCTGCTGGACGTCATCAACGACATTCTCGACATGTCGAAGATTGAGGCCGGCGGCATTCATTTGAATCCCGAAATAGTCGAGCTCGACGATATTCTCGCCGATTGCTCGCGCGTGGTGTTTGGCCGGGCGAATGAAAAGGGCGTGAAGCTGAGTTCGCACGTGTCACGCGCGCTCACGCTCACGGCCGATCGCCGGGCGCTGAAGCAAATCGCACTCAATCTTTTATCGAACGCCGTCAAATTCACGCCCGACGGCGGCTCCGTCACCGTCCACGGCAGGCTGCGCGGCGGTTCAGTCACCTTCGCTATCTCGGATAACGGCATCGGTATTCCCAAGGACGCCGTGCGCAAACTGGGCCGTCCATTCGAGCAGGTGGAAAGTCAATTGACCAAGCGGCATCAAGGATCCGGCCTTGGACTCGCAATCGCAAAATCACTTGCAGAGCTGCATGGCGGGAGAATGCGCATCCGCTCGGTGCTTGGCGTCGGCACGACGGTCGTGGTGCGGTTGCCGGTTGAACGCCGCCAACTGACCTACCCGCAAGCCAAAGCGAGCTAAGGCTTCGCCCCGAGAATGCGAACGAAGCACTCGCGAACCTGACGTTCCATTTCTGCAAGGTGTGCTTGCAGCGCAGGAAAATCCGGCAAGTCGGCTGCGCGGGTAAGAAGTCCGAGAACGCCGGCGCTTGCCGCCTTCGGATCGAAAGCACCGGGCAAGCAAAGCCTCAAGATTTGCGTCAGGTCGCGATAGAGCCGCGCCGCCGGGCGCAACACCTCGGCATCTTCGGCTTTGAGAATTTCGGCACGGGCTGCTTTTTCGAGCACGCGCGCGGTCGAGATATCGAGAATTTGCGGTGCCGCGGCGGCATGCACCAGTTGCAGATATTGCGCGATAAATTCGATGTCGACCAGGCCGCCGGCGGCATATTTCAGGTCCCACGCATCTGCGTCGCCCTTTTCTTGCGCGATAGCTCCGCGCATCTCTACAACGTCGGCGGCAACGGCCGCAGCTTCACGCCGGCGGCAAAGTACATTGTGTATCGCCCGCTCGACGCGGGCGCGGAAGCCGGCCGAGGCGGCGACCACCCGTGCCCGGGTCAACGCCATATGCTCCCACGTCCAGGCTTCGCGCTCCTGGTAGTTGATAAAGCCGTCAATATACGTCGCCAGCGGGCCCGAGCCCCCGGAGGGCCGCAATCGCATATCCACCTGATACAAAACGCCGTAGTTGGTTTGCACGGTGAGCGCGCTGATCAGGCGTTGCGTGAATCGGGCAAAATATTGCCCGCCGTAAAGCGGCCGCTTGCCATCAGACTCCGGCTCCTTGTCATCGAAGTCATAGATGACGATGAGGTCGAGATCGGATGTCGCAGTCATCTCACGCGCACCGAGCCGGCCGAGCGCGACAATCGCAATCTCCTGGGCCCGGATGCGTCCATGGCTGCCGATAAAATCCTCCTCGACGCGGGCGGCGAGTGCCCGGATAAGGACGTCGGCCAGTTCGGCGAAAACCTCGCCGGCGCGTGCGGCGGAGAGCGACCCGGAAAGAATGCGCGCCCCGATCAGAAACATGTGTTCCTGACCAAACAATCGGATTGCATCGAGCACTTCTTCGTAGCCGCGCGCCTCCCCCACCGCGCGGACAAGCCCTTCCTTGAGCTCTTGCGCGCCCGGCAATGCCGCAAATGAAGCGGGATCGATTAGCAGGTCGATAACGTGCGGATGCCGGGCCAAAATGTCGGCGAGCCGCGGCGCGGTGCCGAGAATGAGCGCGATGAAGCCGACAAGCTCGGGCTTCTGGCGGAGCAAGGAAAGCAAGCGGCCGCCGGCGCGCAATCCGGCGAGAAAATGATCGAATGCCAAAAACGCCGCGTCCGGACTGTCGGTCGCTGCCAGCTGCTGGATGATGAGGGGCACCAGCTCGTCGAGATTCTTGCGCGCCTGATCGCCGCGCAAGGCGCGATACGCAGCGCTGTGCCACCGGCGCACCGCCGCGTCGACTTCGCGCGGCTGGCGGAAACCCATTTCGGCAAGCCGATCAAGTGTCGGACTGACGCTCGCGACCGGACCGGCAAACGAAAGCTGCTGTCGCGGCTCACTTGCCGCCGGAGCGGTTTCGAATAGCCGTACATAGTGTTTTTCCACCGTACGCAAGTGTCCGAGCAGCGCAGTTGCGAAAGCCTCGCGCGTGGCGAAGCCGAGGAAACGCGCGAACTCTTCAAGCTCCTTCGGGTCTGACGGCAACGAATGTGTCTGCTCATCAGCGCGCATTTGCAGACGGTGCTCGACAACGCGCAGGAAGTCGTAAGCCGCCGTCAATTCGTCACGTGTAGCAGGATCTATCCACCCGCCGACGGTTAAAGCCGTAAGCGTCGCCACGGTGCCCCGGCCGCGCAGCACATTGTTGCGCCCCCCGGCTATGAGCTGCTGCGTCTGCACGAAGAACTCGATCTCGCGAATGCCGCCGCGGCCGACTTTAACGTTGTGCCCCTCGACGGCGATCTCGCCGTGGCCGCGGTAAACGTGAATTTGCTGCTTCATCGCGTGCACGTCGGCAACGGCGGTGAAATCGAGATATTTTCGCCAGATAAAGGGGGACAGTTCACCGATGAATTTGGCGCCGGCAGCAAGGTCGCCCGCGCAGGCGCGCGCCTTGATCAACGCGGCACGCTCCCAGGTTTGGCCCCTGCTTTCGTAGTAGTCGAGGGCCGCGTCTGTCGAAATTGCAATCTGTGTCGAGGATGGATCGGGCCGCAATCGCAAGTCGACGCGAAAAACATAACCGTCGGCGGTGCGTTCCTGCAAAAGCTTGACCAACTCCCGGGTCAGCCGGGTGAAGATGGGGGTCGCCTCAGTGCTGTCGGTCAATGCCGGCGTGGCCGCATCAAAAAACACCATGAGATCGATATCGCTGGAGTAATTCAATTCATGGGCGCCCATCTTGCCCATGGCCAGCACCATGTAACCGGAGCCGCTTTCCGGATTTTTCGGATCGGCCAGGCGAAACTTCCCGCTTTTGGCACCGTCCGTGAGCAAGCGGCGGATACCGACGCGCAGCGCGGTGTCGGCGACTTCGGTAAGCGACGCGGTGACGCGTGCGACCGGCCATACTCCGCCAATATCGGCAAGCGCGATCAAAAGCGCCGCGTCAGCCTTCATATGACGGAGAACCCGCATGACACCTTCGGTTCCCCGCGCTGTAACGCCGGACCGCAGTGCCGTTTTCATCAGCCTTGTGAATTCTTCTTCTGGGCTATGGGTCAGAAAACGCAGCAGGCGCGCGGGATCGGCGCAGATGAGATCCCATAGGTAAGGCGCACTGCCGGCAATCCCGGCGAGCAGCGTGGCGAGCCGCGGCTGCGCTGCAATAAGTAACTTCAGCGACTTGCCGGCTGCACTTGCTGCTATGCTCGACATCCACTCGGTGCTGCGGTTGCGACCTTGGGCGGAGGCACGCGGGAGCGCGCCGACGAGCCGCCGGACCAGTGCGCCATCCTCAACTTTGCCGACTGGGCGCTTCCCGCTTTTCGCCGCTCGCATCAGCCGCCCACGGGTCCTGCCCGCGGCAAAGCAATAATGCTTTTCAAGCCGGGTTCATTGTCTTCGAGCGTCAGTTCGCCGCCATGAAGCCGCGCGACGGCGGCGGCAAGGCTCAAGCCCAGCCCCGACCCCGGCTGCGACCGGCTCTGCTCCAGCCGGACGAACCGCTCGACCACGCGGCCGCGGTCGGCCGCGGCAATCCCGGGGCCGTGATCAGCAACCGTCAGCGTGATGCGATCTGCGTCGGCGCCGGCTTTCACCACGATGTCGGCGGGCGCGCCATTGACCTTGTCTAATTCCGGGGCCGCATACTTGATTGCGTTGTCGATGAGGTTAGCGAGCGCCTGGCTGATCAATTCGCGATTGCCCCGCACCGGTGCTTCCGCCGGAGCGTCAACCTTGAGCGCCAGCCCTTTCTCGTCCGCCAGCGGCTCGTACAATTCACCGACATCCCGGACAATCGCAGCGGCGTCGAACTCCACCATGTTGTCGCGCGCGTGGCCGGATTCCGCACGCGCAATCATCAGGAGCGCGTCGAACGTGCGAATGAGATCATCCGACTCGGCGATCGTCGACTCCAACACGCCGCGATATTCAGCCTCACCGCTGGCACCGCGCAAAGCCTGCTCACAGCGATTGCGCAATCGCGTCAGCGGCGTTTTCAGGTCGTGGGCGATGTTGTCCGACACTTCCTTCAAACCGCCCATGAGGCCTTCAATACGCTCCAGCATGGCGTTGAGATTGTCGGCCAGACGATCGAGCTCGTCGCCGGTGCCGGCAACCGGCAGCCTCCCCGCCAAATCGCCGGCCATGATGGTCTGCGCTTTTTCGGTCATCGCGTCGATGCGCTTGAGCACGCGGCGGCTGACGAAAAAGCCGCCACCAAGACCGAGTACAACCACCAGCGCGATCGACCAGCGTCCGGCGTTGGCAATGATCGCGTAGATGCGCTCGCGCTCATCAAGATCGCGGCCCACCAGCAAGCGAAATCCGCCGGGCATTTCCACGACACGCACAAGTGCCCGGTGTTCGCTTTCCTCCGACGATTCTATCCGCCGATAGCTCGACTCGAACCATCCTGGGTGGTCCAGCACACCCGGCTCCAGTGAACTGACATTGCCGGCGAGTCCCTCGCCGCTCGGCGTGGTCAGCAGATAAAGACTTGAGCCAGGGCGCCGCGCGCGCAAATCGAGAATGGTCACCAAACGCCGGATGCCGCCGGATTCGTACTGTTCGCGCAACGCATTGACTTCCAGGTTGACGCGATTGGTGATTTGGTCGGTGATCAGCCGCCGCGTGTTCAAGGCGAAATAGCCGAGCAACGAAACCGCGAATATGATAAAGACCAATAGATATACCAGCGTCAGCCGGAACGCCGTGGCGCGCATCAACTTTCCCAGCGCCGAAACAAACTCAGGGCGATAATGGAAGCGTTGCAGCACAGCCATGCTCGTTAGTGTAACGGGTTTTGCTGTCTGAAGCGAACAAACACGCAAAAGGTTAAAGCAAGATGGGGCCTCTCGCAGGCGTTCGTATTGTTGAATTCGCCGGCATCGGTCCGGGCCCGATGGCGGCCATGCTGTTCGCCGATCTCGGCGCCGAGGTCGTCCGTATCGATCGGACCACGGCGAGCGATCTCGGCATCGCCGTGCCGGCGAAGTTTGAATTGCTGCACCGCTCGCGCCCGTCCGTCGCGATCGATCTGAAACGCTCCGAGGGAATCGCGCTCGCCATTGAACTTATCGAGAAGTCCGACGCGCTGATCGAAGGTTTCCGGCCGGGCACGATGGAACGCCTTGGCCTGGGCCCGGACGCCATGCTGGCGCGCAATCCGCGCCTTGTTTACGGCCGCATGACCGGCTGGGGACAATCCGGACCGTTGGCGCAGGCGGCAGGTCATGACCTCAACTATCTCGCTCTGGCGGGAGCTTTGCACGCCATCGGCCGCTCGGGCTCAAAACCCACACCGCCGCTCAACCTGGTCGCCGATTTCGGCGGCGGCGCGCTCTACCTCGCTTTCGGCATGGCCTGCGCCATGCTGGAGGCCCAGCGCTCCGGCAAGGGACAAATCGTCGATGCCGCCATGACCGAAGGCGTCGCATCGCTGATGACGTTGTTCTACGGTTTGCATGCAGCGGGGCTGCACAGCCTGCAACGCGGCACCAACCTGCTCGATAGCGGATCGGCGATCTACGAAACTTATGAATGCAGCGACGGCCGTTTTGTCGCGATTGCGGCGATCGAGCTCAAATTCCGCAAGATCCTGTTCGATCGTCTCGACTTGGCGTACGCCGAGGACGGACCCGAACTTCGCCAGGCGCTCGAAAAGCTGTTCATGACCCGAACCCGCGATGAATGGTGCAAGCTGCTCGAAGGAACGGATGCCTGCTTCGCGCCGGTGCTGACTATGGAAGAAGCGCCGCGTCATCGCCACAACGTGGCCCGCGGTGCGTTTGTCGACGTTGGCGGCGTAGTGCAACCCGCTCCGGCGCCGCGCTTCTCCAGAACTCCGGCCGCCTCGCCGACGCCGCCCCCGCCGCAAGATAGCGGCGCCGACGTGTCCGCCGTGCTCAGGGCTTGGGGAATAGCCGAGCAGAAAATCAGGACGCTGTCTGAAGCCGGTGTGCTGGCAGGATAGACGCGCATAGTTTACTTAAAGCGCGGCTGCTACTTCTCTTCACGGACCATATAGCCGGCGCCGCGCACGGTGTGCAGCAAGGGTTGACCGAACCCCTTGTCGATCTTCGACCGCAGACGGGAAATATGAACGTCAATGACGTTCGTTTGCGGGTCGAAGTGATAATCCCAGACATTCTCCAGCAGCATGGTGCGGGTCACCACCTGGCCGGCATGGCGCATGAGATATTCGAGCAAACGAAATTCGCGCGGTTGCAGCTGCAGTTCCTGTCCGGCACGGCTGACTTCGTGCGACAACCGATTGAGTTCGAGATCGGCGACGCGATAAACCGTCTCTTCGCCGCGGGCGCCACGCCGGCGCGCGAGCGCTTCAATGCGCGCTAACAATTCAGCAAATGCGTAGGGTTTGGCGAGGTAATCGTCCCCGCCGCTGCGCAAACCCTTCACCCGATCGTCCACCTGAGCGAGCGCCGAGAGGATCAAAACCGGAGTTTCTATCGATTTGCCGCGCAAGCTCGCGATGATCGACAAACCATCCACTTTCGGCAGCATGCGATCGACGATCAGAACATCGTATTGGCCGTCGAGCGCCAGCGCCAAACCCTCTTCGCCATCAGTCGCCTGGTCTGCGATATGGCCGACTTCGCGAAAGGCTTTGACGAGATATTCGGCCGCGTCGCGGTCATCTTCGATAATCAAAAGGCGCATGATCGAATGCCGCCGAACCGGTAATCCACGTTCGGCCGGAGAAACTCCGGCGTCAGCAAGCATATCGTTTGGCATGATTCAGCCGCCAATCATATAGCGAAGGGAGCGAGGGGATGGCGCCACCAAGGGCGCCACCCCCTCGGCCAACTCTACCCGCAGCGGGGGCGACGGGATGCGTCGGGCAGAGCTGGTTTTAGGTGGGGACGGACCACGAGGCCCGTCCCCAGGGTACGCCCGCCAGCGGGGGCGACGGATGCCGGCGGATCGCCCCATTACTCTGGAGCCTGGTTTCGAAAAATCATTCGACTCAAGCTCTCATTCGCTTGCGCGGTCCGCGCGAGCGGACGGCGCCGTCTACGCATTGCCGAGCGGCAACGCGACGAAACGTGTGCCTTCTCCCGATTTCACGCGGAACAGAAGAGCGTGCTTGCCTTCCTTGCGCGCGTCGGCGACTTGCTTGGTGACGTCGGCCGGCCTGGAAACAACCTTGCCGCCGACATCGAGGATGACATCGCCGACCTGGAAGCCGTGATCGGCGGCGATTCCATTCGGATCGACTGCGGTGACCAGAACGCCGTTGCCCTGATCCCCTGCGTGGTTGCCCGCCGACAGCGTCAAGCCAAGTTTTGGGATCTCGCTGTCCACCGACGGATGCTCGGTCTGTTGATTGGCGGCCTGACGCTCGGCCGGCAGAGTGCCGAGCGTAATTGAGACCGTCTTGTCCTCGCCCTGATGGATCAAGTCGAGCTTGACTGTCGTGCCGGGAGACAGGGTGCCGATCCGCCGAGCGAGCTCGCGCGCGTCGGCGACGGCATTTCCGTCAACGGAAACGATAACATCGCCGCTCGCGATACCCGCTTTGGCCGCCGGGCTGTTCGGCTGCGGCTCCGAGACCAGCGCACCGCTGGCTTTTTTCAGGCCCAGGCTTTCCGCCAGTTCCGGCGTCACCGGCTGAATTTGCACCCCGATCCAGCCGCGGGTCACGTTGCCCTTCTCGCGCAACTGCGCGACGACGCTTTTGACCGTGTCCGCCGGGATAGCAAAGGCGATGCCGACCGAACCGCCTGATGGCGAAAAGATCGCGGTGTTGACGCCAATCACATCGCCATCGACGTCGAATGCCGGACCGCCGGAGTTGCCCTTGTTCACCGGCGCATCAATTTGGATGAAGTCGTCGTAAGGGCCAGCGCCGATGTCGCGGCCGCGCGCCGAAACGATGCCGGCCGTCACCGTACCACCGAGGCCGAAAGGATTGCCGACCGCGAGCACCCAGTCGCCGACCCGCGGCGCATGTTCTGCGAGCTTCACGTAAGGAAAGTCGTTGCCGTCGATTTTGATCAACGCCAGGTCGGTGCGCGAGTCGGTACCGATCACTTTGGCGGAATACGTCTTGCCGTCGTCAGTCGTGACCTGAACCTTGTCCGCATTCTGGACCACGTGATTGTTGGTGACGGCATAGCCGTCGGCGGTGATGAAGAAGCCGGAACCTTGACCGGTAATCAGTTGGTGACGACCCTCACCGTTCTCCGGCATTCCGAAACGGCGGAAGAAGCGATCGAATGGCGAGCCGGGCGGCATCGGAATCTCTTCCTCGCCTGGACCGGAGGCGGTTCTCTCAACTCTTACCCGGACGGAGATAACTGCTGGCTTCACTTTGGCCACGATGTCGGCGAACCCGACCGGATGTTGCGGCAGCTGCTGCGCCTGCTGCGACAAATTTTGTGCATGCGCCGAGCTGGCGAAAAGGGCGGCGCTCGGACTAGAGTGCGGCGCAACGAACAGCGCGGCGGCGCCAAGTCCCGCGACCGCGGTCGCCATTAAAGCCATACGGCGCGCAGACAGGACGCGGCGCCCATGTTGGTCGTTACCGTTCATTATCGTCTCCGAAATCGTTGTCCGTTTCGCCCAACGGAGCCGCCCCAGACGTGGCCTTGCGTTGCCCTTAAATGTGGATGTGCGCGCCTTACCGCGCGCTGTCGCCCAAATTAAAACTTGTTAATGTTGGCGGACGGAATGCCGCAGCCCGCTTACGCTGCCGCAGCGCCCCAAAGTTAAGGCTGATCGCGCAAAAGCTCCGCCAGCCGGGCTTCTTCTGCGGACGTCAGGTTCGCCGTTTCCTGGGCGGGCGTGTTTCGCCGACGGCGGTTGACGACAATGAGCATCGCAATTCCGAGCAGTACCGTTGCGGGCGGCGCTCCCCATAACGCGAGCGTATGCCAGGACAGCCGCGGCTTGAGCAGGACGAACTCGCCGTAACGGGCGACAAGGAAATCCACTACCTGCTTGTCGCTGTCGCCGGCCTTCAACCGCTCGCGCACAATCACGCGCAAGTCATGCGCCAACGGCGCTTCGGAATCGTCGATCGATTGATTTTGACAAACGAGGCAGCGCAGCTCCCTCGACAGGTTACGCGCCCGCGCTTCCAACGCAGGATCGGTCAACATTTCACTGGATTCGACGGCACGCAATGGAACCGCGGCGAAGAGAGAAAACGCGAGCGCCAACAACAGCGCGGCCCCAAGCTTCTTCGACCACGGTATGCCAATCGCCATGAAAGCGCTCACTTCGCCGCCAGGAGAGCCGCACTCGCTTTGGCCGGCCGCGGCGCGCCAACGCGCAAGCGCCGATCGGAAAGCGACAGGGCGCCGCCTGCGAACATGATCAAGGCGCCAAGCCAGATCATCAGCACTTGAGGCTTGAAGTAGAAGCGCACGGGCACCGCGCCCTGCGGCGTCGCATCGCCAATCGAGAGATAAAGCTGGCTCATACCGCGCGTCATTAGCGCAGCTTCGGTGGTCGCCATTTGCCGGCTCTCGAACATGCGCCGGCTCGGCTCGAGCGCCCCAATAAAATCGCCGCCGGTTCGGCGAACACTGAAATGCCCGACGTTGTCTTGGTAGTTGGCGCCGCCGCGCTTGAGCAGGCCGTCAAAAGTAAGCCGATAGTGCGCCAACTCGACTGTCTCGCCAGGCTTTAGCGCCGCAATTCGCTCGCTTCCCCACGCCGTCACCGCAACAATGCCGAACAGCGTCACGCCAATGCCGAAATGGGCGAACGCGGCTCCCCACGCCGAGCGCGGCAATCCCACCGCTCGGCGCAGCGCGGCGCCGAACGGTATGCGCAGAACCAGGGTGCGCTCGGCGATATCGATTACCGCACCCGCCATCACGAAGATCGCGACGCCAAGACCAAACGGCGCCAATACCGGTCCACCGCGCTGCAATGCGAATGCCGCAGCCACCGCGATCGCGGCAAGAATCGCGGCAACGGCCAAGCGTTGCCCTGCGGCAAGCAGATCGCCACGTTTCCATCCCAGCAGCGGACCAAATGGCATGGCCACGAGCAACGGGATGAAGAGCGGAGCAAACGTCGCGTTGAAGAACGGAGGACCAACGGAAATCTTCTCGCCTGTGATCGCTTCCAGCGCCAGCGGATACAGCGTGCCGACAAAGACCGTCGCGCACGCCGAGGTCAGGAGCAAATTGTTGAGGACGAGCGCGCCTTCCCGTGAAATCGGCGCGAACAGACCGCCTTGTTTCAAGAGCGGTGCCCGCCAGGCGTAGAGCGCCAAAGCGCCGCCGATGAAGACGATGAGGATCGCCAAAATGAAAACGCCGCGCCGCGGATCGGTGGCGAACGCATGTACGGAGGTGAGCACACCCGAGCGCACCAGGAACGTTCCGATCAACGACAACGAGAAGGCGACGATCGCGAGAAGGATGGTCCAGACTTTCAGCGCGCCACGCTTTTCCATCACAACGGCGGAATGGAGCAAGGCGGTCCCCGCGAGCCACGGCATCAACGAAGCATTTTCGACCGGGTCCCAAAACCAAAAGCCGCCCCAGCCAAGCTCGTAGTACGCCCAGAAAGAGCCGCCGGCGATCCCGAGCGTCAGACACATCCAGGCGCCCAGCACCCAAGGCCGCACCCAGCGCGCCCATGCCGCGTCGATGCGTCCTTCCAGCAGCGCTGCAATGGCGAACGAAAACGCAATCGAGAAACCAACATAGCCGAGGTACAGGAACGGCGGGTGGAACGCCAATCCCGGGTCTTGCAGAATCGGGTTGAGGTCACGGCCTTCGAACGGCGCATCGGCAATGCGCAGAAAGGGATTTGAAGTCAGCAAAATGAAAAGCTGAAAAGCGGCGGCGATCCACGCTTGCACCGCGAGCGCATTGGTCTTGAGCTTGAGTGGCAAATTATTGCCGAAAGCCGCAACCAGCGCCCCGCAAAGCGCGAGGATGAGAATCCACAGCATCATGGAGCCTTCGTGGTTCCCCCAGACGCTGGTAAGCCGGTAAAGCAGCGGCATCGCCGAATTGGAGTTTTCAAAAACGGTCAGGACCGAGAAGTCCGAGGTGACGTAGCAAGCTGCCAGGGCGGCGAAGGCCGCGGCCACGAAAACGAACTGGGCGAGCGCCGTCGCCGACGCCATGGTCATGAGCGCCGTATCGTTGCTGCGCGCGCCGACGATCGGCATCGAGCCCTGAACGAGAGCCAGGCCCAGCGCCAGCATCAGCGCGTAATGACCGAGTTCAGCAATCATGGCCGCCACCGTCTGCCGCAGCGCGAACGATGAGCTGCTTCATCCGCGGAAACCGACCACGCGCATGAAAAGACGAACGGCGCCGTGGCGTCACTTGCCAGCTCCTTCGGAGCTCGCGCCTTTGGCGTAATCGTCTTTCCAATGTCCCGATTTCTTCAAGGCGTCGGCGACTTCCTTCGGCATGTAGGTCTCATCGTGTTTAGCGAGGATCGTGTCCGCATTGAACAGCCCTGCCCCGTCGAGAGCGCCCTCGGCGACAACGCCCTGTCCCTCGCGAAACAAATCCGGCAACACGCCCTGATAAGCCACAGGCACCTCATTGCTTCCGTCGGTCACGGTAAAACGGATCTTGAGATTGTTGCCGTGCAAGAGGCTGCCATTTTTCACCAAGCCACCAAGCCGGATGCGAGTACCGGCCGCGATGTGCTTTGCCTCGATGTCGCTCGGCGAATTGAAGAAGACAATTGAATCTCTGAATGCATTGAGCATCAAGGCGACCGCAATAGCGAGCACGCCGAGACCCGAGCCGATCAAAACGAGGCGTCGCTGTTTGCGTGTCATGACCACCATCGGCCGCGCATGTTCGGCCCTTCAACCTTCAAGGCCCAGTCCTTTGACCAAATCGTCTATCTGTCTCACGTCCTCGGGATGCTCGGCGAGCGCGCGCTTGGCATCTGCGGCAGCACTACGGGCCTTGTCCCGGTCTCCAAGCACCGTGTAAGCGCGCACTAAGCGGAGCCAACCGTCGACGTCGGCGCCGTTACCGCGCAAGCGATCGGCTAAGCGCGAGACCATACTGCTGATCATCTCGCGGCGGGCGGGCTCGCTCATATTGCCGGCGGCGGCGACCTCGCTTGCCGTCGGACCTGGCTCCTTCGAAGGGTTGCCCGCCAGGCGCGCCAGTGCGTCGCGCACAAAGCTTGCCCACGGCGCGTCAGGCGGCGCGTCGGCGAGGAGACCGCGCCACATCGAAGCCGCGGATTCGGATTTGCCGTCCTGTTCGGCGGCGAGCCCAAGAAAATAACGCGCCTTAGGTTCATGTGGATCGAGAACTACAGCACGCTGAAATGAGGCGCGGGCATCGGCGGTCACGACGCCATCGGCGGCGGCGGCCTCCGCTTCGCCAAGATCGGCTTGGCGCGTCGCGCTTTCGCCATTGAGCGCCAGCGACTTCTTGCGCGCCTGCACCGCGTCATCAAACCGGCCCAGCCGAAGGTAAACCGGTGCGATCAATTCCCACCCCGTTCCGTCGTTGGGATTACGCGCCAAATTTGCTTCGACCTGGCCGACCAGCGCCGCGATTGTTTGTTCACCCTTCGGGCCTGGCACCCGCGCGAATGCGGGTTCTCCAGGGACATTCGGCGACCCGAGTGCGACATAAAGTCCAGGCACGCCAAGCGCCAACACGATTGCCGCGCTTAAAATTGCAGCCCGACGCCGTTTTCCGACTCGGATTGCGCTTTCGTCCAAAGCTTTTGCCGCCGGCGCGTTGGCAGCGGCCAAAAGCCGGCGCGATACCTCGAGCCGGGCAGCCTCCGACTCGCTCTCGCCGATCAGGCCGCTCGCCCGATCGCGGTCGATTTCCAGCAATTGATCTTTGTAGACGAGCAGGTCGCTACCGCCGGCAAATTTTCGGGTCCCGCGGACAAGCGGCCAGCACACGGCATAAATTGCCGCGGCCGTCATGAAAGCAAAAATGATCCACAGAACCATAATCCCAGCAACACATCCGCAGAGAGCACAGGTGCAGCGCGCGCCTGACCGGCGACCGGTTACATCATCACGGCCCCATTGAGGCCGCAATGGGAGCAACGGCGCGGCAATTGCGCGCTGGCCTTTCGTTCAGGAGACTGGCCGGACGTCCGCTGGAGGCATGGCGGTTATGCGCGAGCTCGCTGGGCCTCGCCCGCGCGTTGGGTCGCCATCTCGGCGGCTTTGGCCAGGAGGCCGGCATAGTCTGCCCCGAACATGACCCGGCAAAATCTGACGGCGGCCTGCATTTGCGATTGACGGAACGGGCGATCCGCGTCGCCCGCATGCCCCAGCGAATCGAGGAGTATTTTGGCGCCACCCTCGAGGTAGTGTTGCAGGTCCGAAAAGCCGCGGGCGCTTGCCTCGCCGACGCCGAGTTCGTCGGCATGTTCGCGGCAGGCGACGATGACGGCGAGCTGCATCTCGGCCTCGCTCACCTCATTGGCCTCAAGCACAGAGCCTGGGGCAACATCCTTTGCCGCGCGCGGGCGCAAGATGCGGCGAACGCGCGCGGGAGCCTGTTCGATTCCCGTCTTGAGCAAGTTGGCCAGGTCGCCTCGGATGACCGCGAACCGGCGGCCCCAATGTGAATCTGTCGAAAAGCTGAGTTCTGCAGCCGTGCCATGTACCGCCGCGCAGATCGTCCGCACGAGCGGCGTGACCTGCCGCCGCACTTTGAGGCCAGCCTGGACGTCGTTCAGCATACACTCGAGATCGCCGAGCACGATGTCGACGGCAACAGCAAAGGGCGTTTCAGCAACGCGATTTTCGTCTCTGCTGGCCGCCGCACGTGTGGCGATGCGAACGAGCTGCCAAGGCTCGGCCAGACGGCCGACCACCAGTACGAGACCGTAGAGAAAGATGTCGTTCTTATTGGCCGCGGCGCCTTCCGCCGTCTTCTGCGCGGTAGCGCCGGTCAGCAATGCCTTGACCAAATCGACTTGCTCGCGCTCGAACGCCGGCATGATTGCTGGCAAGCGCTGAGCGACTGTGGGGAGCACATCCCGGCAGGCGAGAATCTTGACAAGCGTCGCGATGGTTTCCACCGCCCGTTGCGCACCAATCTGCGCGGCAAGACGTCGGTGCGCGTTCTCGTCGTTCCTGGCGCCGACGACAACTTCGATGATGCGGAGCATGACGCGATCGTGCAACGTACGCATCAGCTGTTCCGCCTTCAGCCGATCGTCGTCAAACAATGCGCGGTTGATGTCGGCGACCATGGCTTTGACCTCAGCCGGCATCAAATCGCGAGCGATCCATTCCCAAATCGGCCCGAGCGAGGAACGTGCTATGCGTCCGACCCGATTATGATCTGCGGCATCGTTGATCATGAACGGTTCGAGCGGCGCGAAGAAAAGGCGGGAGGCGTCGCCGATTCGCGGCACCTTCTGTCCCGCGGCGCGAATTGTTCGCCGTAATTCCTGGAGAATGAGCTGGCTGCCCGCGACATCCTCGCCGCGAAGCAGATCACGCTCCAACTCGACAATGAGCATGGCGCGAGCTTCCGGCTTCAACGTGCGCAGGTAGTCGCGCAACTGCTCGACGGCTTGCCCCTCGCTCGCCATGACACCCCAAAGCACTCGGACGCTATGGCCGCTGTTGTAGTCTTTTGGCGCTTAAGAAGGAGTTACGCAAAAAAGGGCGGAAAAGCCGCAAAAAACGGTAGGTAAACCCACCGCGACCCGGCCGATTACGGCGTAACTCAGCTGATGCTGGCCCATGTCCCATCGGACCGACGGCAGGCGGTGCCATGCTCGGTCTGCGGGCTGCCGTCGGCATATACGGTGTGGGTGAATTCGCGGCACGCCACGCCGTTCTCCTGGTAAACCGGCCCAGGGACTACGTTTCCATAGCGGCCGGTCTCCGGATTGCGCCAGGCGACCGGCGCACCCGAAGGCCCCGTTTCGAGCGCCGCAAGCTGAGCGACCAGGGCGCGCCTCTTGTCCTCATCGTCGAGCTTGGCGCCGACACGGCCGCCCAAAAGCGTGTCGGACCCGGCGCCGATGGGCGCACCAGCCGCGCGATTGCCGAGGAGTACGCCGCTGACCGCAGCCGATCCGGCGTCCTTGCGACTAGTGTCGGAAGAACAAGCGGCAAGCCACAACGCCATTGCCAGAAGCGGCGCCCACCTCATCATTGGCATACGAATTCGCTCACGCAGCGGGGTGGCGCAAATGACGGCGGCATTCGTTCGTTAGAGCACACGGAAGTTTGCCGCAGAACGCGGCGGTCAAGTTCTTTTGCGCTTAAGCTTACCGGGAGTACGGCGCGCGGCCGGGCCGCCATGCGCTCAGCCGCCGGGAAGGGCAAGTTCGGCGCGCAATCCGCCGATCGGCGACGTCTCGAGCGTCAAGACGCCCTTATAAAGGCTTGCCAGCTCCACCACGATGGAGAGACCAAGTCCCGAGCCTGGTTTGCTCTCGTCGAATCTCTGGCCGCGACGCGCTACGCGTTCACGTTCCGCGGGCGACAGCCCCGGCCCGTCATCATCGACAATGATGCGCACCTTCGACTTGCCGTCCGCCGCCGCGTCCTCTGCCACCACTTCGACGGCAACCCGCGACCGCGCCCACTTGCACGCATTGTCGACGAGGTTGCCGAGCATTTCTTCCAGGTCCTGCTGTTCTCCGCGAAAGCGTGCGCGTGCCGGCACGTCGACGGCGATTGCAATTTCGCGATCGCGATGAAGCTTCTCCATCGTGCGAGCGAGCGCGGTCACGACCGGCGGAACGTCAATAAGCGTACCCAGCACGATCGGCCGCGCCGCGAGCCGCGCCCGTTCCAACTGTCGCACCATCTGATCGCGCATCAAGTCAGCTTGCTCCAAGACCTTTTCCGCCAAGGGATCGTTGGCGCGCGCCGCTGCTTCGTTGACGATGACCGACAGCGGGGTCTTGAGCGCGTGCGCGAGGTTGCCGGCGTGCGTGCGCGCTCGCTCGACGATTTCATGGTTGGCGTCGATCAATGCATTGGTCTCGCGCGCGAGCGGCGCGATCTCCAGGGGAAATTCGCCTTCCAGCCGTTCGGCGCGTCCCGACCGGATGGCCGCAAGACTTTCCGAGATGCGTTTGAGCGGAGCGAGCCCCAGACGGACTTGCAACGCGGTGGTCATGATGAGCGCGAGCGTGAGGCCCGCGAAAATGGCGCCGATGGTGCGGTCGAAGCTCTTCATGTCTTCGTCGATATCGGTTGCCTCGCCGGCAACCGAGATCAGGTAACGGCCGTCATCGCCAAGGTCCACCGTGCGCTGGACGACCCGCAGGCGTGCATCCTCGGGACCCGACACGTAGCCCTTCAGATATCCGCCCGAGGCCGGTGCTTCGCTCTCCGGCAAGCGGGGAAGATTGGAATCCCATAACGAGCGCGAGGAATGCACCTCCGGCTTGGCGGCATCCAGCCGCGTAACCTGCCAATACCAGCCGGACAATGGCAGCTCGAACAATGGCTCCCCGATCGATGCTGGGGATTTGTCGGCACCTTCCTCGGGCGAGGCCACGTCCGCGACCAAGGTGCGCAAATAAACATCGAGGCGGCGATCGAACGCGCGCTCGACGGCATTGCGATACAGCGACGACAACACCACGCCGGTGATGATGAGAATGGCGACGGTCAGGCCGGCCGCCCAAAAGAACAGCCGAAAGGCGAGTGAATTAGTGCGCATTAGGCGGCGTCAAAAGATACCCGAGACCGCGCACCGTCTGGATCACGTCGACGCCGAGCTTTTTGCGAATGCGGCCGACGAAAACTTCGATGGTGTTGGAATCGCGGTCGAAGTCCTGATCGTAGAGATGCTCAACCAGTTCGGTGCGTGAAACTACCCGACCGGTATGATGCATCAGGTAGGAAAGCAGCCGGTACTCGTGCGACGTGAGCTTCACCGGATTGCCTTCCACGGCGACGCGGCCGGTACGGGTATCAAGGCGCACCGGTCCGCAAGTGAACTCGCTTTTGGCGTGACCTGCCGAGCGGCGCAGCAACGCTCGCACCCGCGCCAGCACTTCCTCCAGATGGAACGGCTTTGCGACATAATCGTCGGCGCCGGCGTCAAATCCCTGCACCTTGTCGCTCCAGCGATCGCGCGCGGTCAGGATCAAAACCGGCATCGCGCGGCCCGCGCGGCGCCAGGACTCGAGCACCGAAATGCCGTCCATTTTCGGCAAGCCGATATCGAGAATGACGGCGTCATAGGGTTCGCTCTCGCCGAGGTAATGACCTTCCTCGCCGTCAAACGCGCGGTCGACCACGTAACCGGCGTCGGTCAAAGCGGTAGCGAGTTGGCGGTTGAGATCGGGATCGTCTTCGACGACAAGAAGGCGCAAAATTTGCTCCGCTTTAGCGCTCGCCGAGCGTGCCTTTTACGGCGTCGACGGCTACGTGCGTTACTTTGCCATCGTGCGCAAGTAGCGTCAGCACGTAGGCCAGCCCCTCGGGGCGACGGCAAAGCCGCGCGCGCACAAGCGTTCCGGGCGCGATATTGCGTACCGCATGCATCGCGGCGGCGAGCCGGATGACGGAACCGCTCTCAACCAGCGCATGCCGCTCTTTCGGGTTCAGGCACGAGTATTCGAGTTCGGCGCCGACGCCGACATGCGTCGGCCGCAGGGCCTCCTCGGCGCGCACCGGCGTCAGCATAACCGCAAGGACGAGCAAAATTGCTGAAATGGGACGGCTAACCACCTCGGCCTCCCGAGCGGAGAAACGCCAGGCAAATCCGATAATCGCTGCAAGCACTTGCGAGGCGCAGTCGTTCGGTCCACCTCACCCGCGCTTTCTATCATGCTCTAGGCGGATTGCGGTGAACAAGGCCTGAACGGCCTGATTCCGCTTAATCCGGACCGGCCTCGGCAAGGCGCTTCGGCCCGTGCAACGGACGCTCCTCGACGGCAAACAGGCAGGCAAGCGCAATCGCGAGGAAGGCGGCGGCAGCCAGGAAAACGAAACGAAACGCGATCGCGAAATCCGCCGCTCGACCGCCGAGCGTTTCCAGGCTCGCTGAGCCGACCTGCTCGCCCGAGCTACCGAGCACGATCGCGCCAAACACGGCCACCACAATGGCGCCGCCAAGAAGCCTGAAGAAATTCAGCGCGCCGGTCGCCGTCCCCAACTGATGCAGTTTGACCGCATTCTGCATAACAACGGTGCTGGTCTGATACATCGGCCCGATGGCTGCTCCGAGTACCATGAGCAGCAATGTGAATGTACCGAGTGATAACTGTCCGGAATAAACCGCAAGCACGATCAGCGTAGCGATTGCCACGACCAGTCCGACAATCGGCACCCGCATGTAATGGGTGAGACGAGGAAGCAGCCGCCCCGTCAGCAGCGAACCAAGCGTAGCGCCCACCATGAACCCGATCAGCGCGATGCCCGAGACACTCGCCGAAGAACCGATCGCTAGCTGGCAGTAGAGCGGCGTGTAAATTGTAATGCCGATAATGACGCCGATGCTGAAAAAACCCGCGCAGGTGATGGCGCTGGTCACCCGGCCGCGGAGAATGCTCAGCGGAATAAAAGGCTCGCGCGCGGTCAGGAGCCGACCGGCGAACAGAGCCCACAACATTATGGAAACGACGACAAGAGCGGCGATCTGCCAGGATACCCACGCGTAGCGGACCCCTCCCCAATCGATCGCCAGCAACAAGGCAATCGCCGCGCTGACCATAAGCGATACCCCCGGCACGTCGAGACGATGAGGCCGGTCGTGTCGCGGCAGCTGGCGCAACGCACGGGAAGTCATCGCCATCGCGATTCCGCCAAGCGGCAAGTTAATCCAGAAAATGAAAGACCAATGCAGATGATCGGTGAGCACTCCGCCGAGCACCGGTCCGACAATACTGGCGATCATGAACATGACCGAGGTGTAACTCTGAGCCACCGGCCGTTCGCGCGGCGAAAGCAGATCGGCAATGATCGTCTGCACCAACGGGATGAGGCCGCCGCCGCCGAACCCTTGAAGAGCGCGCCCGACGACCAAAAGCCATAACGTCGGCGCAGTCGCGCATGCGAGCGAGCCGACGATAAATATTCCGATTGCGACAAGAATGATCGCGCGCCGTCCGTGAATGTCGGAAAGTTTGCCGAACAGCGGCGTGGCGGCGGTCGCCGCCAAAAGATAAGCGGTCACGACCCACGACAGATCGTCAACATCCGCCAGGCTTTTGCCGATCGCCGGTAACGCGGGCGCGACGATGGTCTGCTCAAGCGCCGATAGAAACATCGCCAACATAATGCCGGCGAGGATGCTGTGCACGACGGCGCGATCGAGCACAGGGCTGCGATCACGAGCGTGTTCCTCCGACAGCCTTGGCGTGGCAATCGTCGCTGGCGATAAATCCGAGGAAGACGTCACTTTTTTTCCCGACTCTCAGATCGTAGTTCAACTCGGTCTTGCGGAGGATCGCAGCCCGCGTTGCCGGCCGTTTCGAGGCTGGCTTCGTACAAGAACGCGGATTTAGCCCGTCGGCAGCCGCTGACAATTGCTCTATCCGCAGGGCTGGGCTGCTCACGTACGGAAGCTTTTTTGACGTGCAGACGGTTTGCCCCTACTTCCGCCGCCTCGCTCCCTTCGGCAGTTTCAGCGGCCAGCTGACGATGTAATCCTCGAGTTCATCGTCGGACACGCCGGTCTCACTCGCCGTGACCCGGCCGCGCACTGAAACGCCCGCCGCATGTACGGAGTTCGGGTCGCCGGAAACCAGTGGATGCCACCAGTAGAGATCCTTGCCTTCGGACAAAAGGACGTAGGCGCATGACGGCGGCAACCAGGTGATGGTCTTCAGACTTTGCGGGGTCAGCTGAACGCAATCGTCGACCTTCTCCAGCCGATTGGGGTAGTCGCGGCATCGGCACGTCTTGTTGTCGAGGAGGCGACAGCCGACGTCGGTATAGAAGGTACGATCAGTACCCTCCTCCTCGAGCTTATTCAGGCAACACCGGCCGCATCCGTCGCAGAGACTTTCCCATTCCGAATCTGTCATTTCTTCCAATGACTTGGACTGCCAGAAGGGAATATTGGCGGAGCGGGAATCCGCCGTCATTTGCCGCGACCCGGACTTGGTGCCGTCATTTCCGGGGATGTTAGGCCCAATTTGTCCCAAAATACCATTCACACTCTCGCGGACACGTCATTGGCGTGCGCAGCCGGCTCAGCTAAATCGTGCTTAAGAGGGAATGTGAGAGAACGGACCACGTTCCTCGGGAGTGACTTAAGGTGACCGAACGGGCTCCTGTCCCAAAACACAACTGGCGTCGCAGACTGCGACTGCTGCTGCTCGACCTCGACGCCAGAATCGATTTCACCGTTTTCCGGACCGGAAAGTGGGCGCGGGAGCTTTACGAGCGCTTCACAGCGATTATGGACCGGTTCCACGTCGCCGGATGGCGCCGCTGGGTTTTGATCGAGCCGCTGTCGGAGGCCGCAACCTGGGGCGCCGGCGGCTTCCTCCTCATGCTCGCACTTGCCATTCCGGCGTTCCGCGAGACCTCGGACGAAGACTGGCTCAAGCGCTCGGAACTCGCGGTCACGTTTCTCGACCGCTACGGCAATGAGATCGGCAACCGCGGGATCAAGCACAATGATTCGGTCCCGCTCGAAGAGATGCCCGACCACCTGATCAAGGCGGTGCTGGCGACAGAGGACCGGCGGTTCTTCGAACACTATGGCATCGATTTTTACGGCACCTTCCGGGCGCTCGCGACCAACGCGCGCGCCGGTGGCGTTGTTCAGGGCGGATCGACCATCACTCAGCAGCTCGCCAAGAACCTCTTTCTCTCGAACGAGCGAACCATCGAACGCAAGATCAACGAAGCGTTCCTCGCCATGTGGCTGGAAAGCCGCCTCGCCAAGAAAGAGATCCTCAAGCTTTATCTGGACCGCGCCTACCTTGGCGGCGGCGCCTTCGGCGTCAGTGGCGCCGCGCAATATTATTTCGGCAAATCGGTACGCGACGTCACTTTGCCCGAGGCGGCCATGCTGGCCGGCCTGTTCAAGGCGCCGAGCAAATACTCACCGCTCGCCAATCTACCGGCGGCGCGCGCGCGCGCCAACGTCGTGCTCGACAACTTGGTAGACTCCGGATTTATGACGGAAGGTCAGGTTTACGGAGCGCGCCGCAATCCCGCGACTCCGGTTGATCGCAAGCAGGAAAACTCGCCGAACTATTATCTTGATTGGGCTTTCGACGAGATGCGCAAGCTCGCCGATACGTTCCCCAAGTCCATCAACGAAAGCTTTTTTGTTGTCCGAACTGCACTCGATCCCAACCTACAGCATTTTGCCGAGAAGGAAGTCGAAGCGGATTTGCGGCAGTATGGCCACGACTACGGTGCCAGCCAATCGGCGGTGGTGATCGCTGATCTGGACGGTGGCGTACGCGCCATGATCGGCGGTCGCGACTACGGCGCGAGCCAGTTCAACCGGGCGGTAGACGCTTTGCGCCAACCCGGATCCTCCTTCAAGCCGTACGTTTATGCCACTGCGCTTGCCAACGGCTTCACGCCTAATTCCATCGTCGTCGATTCCCCGGTGTGCATCGGCAATTGGTGCCCGCACAACTATTCCGGCGGCTATTCGGGCCCGCTGACGCTCACTCAAGCGATCACAAATTCGATCAACATCATTCCGGTCAAACTTTCGATCGCGCTTGGTGACGGAAATCCGAAGCTCGGGCGGGCGAAGATCGTTCAGACCGCGCGAAATTTTGGCATTTGGACGCCGCTGCCCGACACACCGTCGCTCCCGATCGGCGCCGACGAGGTCAACGTCCTCGAACACGCCGTCGCCTATGCCACGTTCCCCAATCTGGGCAAGGCGGTCGCGCCACACGCTGCGCTCGAGGTTCGCACCGGAGGCGGCCAGCTGGTGTGGCGCTATGACCGCGACGGCAAGCGGCCCGAGCAAGTCATCTCGCCGCAAGTTGCGCTGGAAATGATCGGCATGATGAATTCCGTTGTGCAAAACGGCACCGGCCGGCGAGCGCAACTCGACGGCATCCAGGTTGCGGGTAAGACCGGGACGACGAACGGCTATCGCGACGCCTGGTTCGTCGGCTACACGGGAAATTTTGCCGGCGCGGTTTGGATGGGCAACGACGACTACACACCGACAAAGCGCATGACGGGAGGAACTATCCCTGCGCTGATCTGGCACAACATCATGGCGTATGCGCACCAGGGCGTTGAATTGCGCCCCCTGCCCGGCCTGCCTCCACCGCAACACGCGCCGACCATTGCCGACGCCGCTCTCGCCGGCGCGCCGCCCCCGCAGCAGATTTTGCTGACGCGCAAAGGCACCGAAGCATTGGTTCGCGTCGAACGCCTGCTGGACGAAGCAAGCCGCGCGCTGCCGGTGCGGCTCGGCTCGCTTCCCAATGGCGACGATCATCCCGCCACACTGACGGCCGCGAGCGAGATCAAGGCCAACGGGCTTTCGCATGGCAATTAATATCCGCCGCCGGCCGATGCCGTGAACTAACATGCGCTTGTTTTTCGGCTCCTGCTTCACTTTGGTGCTCGCCGCGATCATCGGTCTCGGGGCGACATGGTTCACACTCACCCGCGGCGTCGCGTTCGGATCGCTGACCGTCGGCGCGTGGACCGCCTGGCCGAAAAGCGGATCGGTCGACATCGACCCATATGCGCGCGCCAGCATCGCCCGGACCGGCGAACTGCCGATCGGCACCGGCGACGGCGTCGCGTTCTACGCGCATACCGATGATTCGGGTAACGTGCTCGACGGGCGTTGTATGTTTTCCATCGCGGGCATGACGCCCGCGGCCCGGTATTGGACGCTCACTCTCTACGATCCTCAGGGCAGACTGGTGGCCAACGTAATCCGCCGCCACGGCTTCACCAGCGCAGAGATTTTGCGCGAACAGAACGGCCGCTTCGTCATCAATGTCGGTCCCCGTGCGCGTCCGGGCAACTGGCTGCCGAGCGGTGGCGTCGAGCAGTTCATTCTGGTCTGGCGGCTCTACGATACCCCCATCGGAGTGGCGGCAAGGACCACCAAAGAAGGGCCGATGCCGGCCATCGAGCGAAAGGGCTGCTGATGGTCCGCCTCGCATTATGGATTCTTGGCGCACTCCTGCTGGGCGGCATCGTGCACCTTTCGACCGTCCTGGCCATGCCGCAAACCGCAAAACAGGACGCCTATTCCCGGCTGGCCCCACTTACGCCGGTCAACGTCCTGACACCGCTTGCCGCTCCGACCGCAGCCGATGCGGTCATGCCGTTCATGGACCCCGCTTTTGCGGTAGCGGTTTGCCGGTACGATTTATCAACGGGCACGCTCAAGTTCATCGCGCCGGTCAGTCAGGCCTACACGTCCGTGACTTTTTATACCCGCAACAGCGTGGCCTATTACGCCATCAACGACCGAGCCGCGGGGCGCCGCACGATCGAACTCGATCTCATGACGCCGCAGCAGCACGCGCAGTTGCCCGAAGAAGAAGGCGTGACCGCCGCCGACCGGCTGATTATCGATTCTCCATCCGCCACCGGATTAATCGTGCTGCGCGCTCTCGCACCGGAGACGGGAATGACGCCGACAGCGCAAGCGACACTCGCTCGCGCGGCGTGCCGGGCGGCGCCGCAACCGCAATAACCGGGCTAGCGACGCCTTAAGCGTCTGCGGCCGCCGTTTTCCACCGGCGGCGGTATCAGCGGTTCGACGTCGTCGAGGACGGCCGTTTCGTAATGACGCTCGATCCGGATGACCGGAAGAATGATGACGGTCGCGGATTCTTCTGCGGCTTCTGCGCGGCCGAAACGCACAATCCGGCCGTCGTCAGGGAATTTGACAATGGTACCCATGTGGTGGTCCAGCCGATGTCCGCCGCCTGCCGGCCGCGGTCCCCTACCCCGATGCGCACGCATCGGCTCGCCGCAATAGGAGCGCATGCAGGGTTAACGCTCCGCTAACGCGCGCGATCTAACATTCAGCAAATGATCGCCGTGACGCACTTCACGCGTCGGTCCGCTGGTGTGTTTGAGTCCCGGACATGGAAGCCCGCGACCTTTCTGGCATTGAAGCCCTGACCGCACTCGGCTCCCGCAGCGGGCTCGACATGCGGCCCACACTGTTGCGCGTGCTGACCGACCTCTACGTGCAGCGCCTCGCCCACACGGTCGCCGAGGAACGACACTACACCGAGCTGGCGCTGCGGCTTCTTGACGCTGTAGACGTTCCGACCAGGGTTGCTGTCGCGAAACGGTTTGCCAGATACCCCTCGCCGCCGCTGCGCGTACTGCAAGTGCTGGTTCGCGATTTGCCGATAGTCGCTGCCGAAATCGGCGCGCATCCCCTGCTGCAACCCTCGGCGGCGATGGCCGCGCCGGCCGCCAGTCCTCGCGAAGTGCCGGCAACGCGCGGTGCCGCGACGACCGACGAGCGGCACGGTCAGGCACCCGACAAGATTGATTTTGCTATTGCGGGCAAACTCAGCGAGGCGTTCTTTGCTGCCGGGCCGCGCGAGCGCGCGCTGATCCTGCGCAACCTTCACATTGTCGCGCCTTTGCGATCGCCCCCGGTTCTTGGCGCGCGGCAACCGGCCGTCGGGCAGGAGCTGGAAAGAGCGGCGCTGGCTCGCCGGCGCCAGGATTTTACTCAACACCTCGCAGGTGCACTGCGCATTCCACGCGAGCTTGCCCATCGCATCGCGGATGACCAACTCGGCGAACCGGTAGTGGTCGCGATAAAAGCCTTCGATATCCCGCGCGGCGTGCTTTCTCGGATTCTGATGTTTTTCAATCCATCGATCGGGCATTCGGTTGATCGCGTCCACGCGCTTACTGCTTTGTTTGATGAAATGACCATGTCGTCGGCCGAGAGCATGGTTGCAATTTGGCAAGCGCTACGGCGCGATGCGCCGGCGGCTGCCAAGCACCGACCGCTTCTTTGGGATGATGAAACGCGGCGGGCACGGCCGGAGAAATCCTCGCAGCATCTGACTGCCCCGCCCATCAAGACCCGCCGCAGCGCCTCGTAAGATCCTTCACGCCGCGAGGACGTCGAGGAAGTTGCGCCCAGCGCGGTCCTCGACTTCGATGATCCATAGGTCGGAATCAAACTTCATTTGGCGCGCAAGATACTCTTCGACCCGCGCATCCGGCGCCGTCGCCGCGCCAAGGCTCGGGGAAAATGCGCGCGCTGCCGCTTCTGCGGCCTCAAAGGCGCTTTGTGGCGCGGGGCCAAAAAGATCTGAACTGCCGTCGAGACGGTTCACACGAACGAAAACGGCGCCGGCGTCTTCGGCTCCGCGCCGGCGGACCACGGCAGATACGCCTTCCACATCACAGCGGCGCAAATAAGCAGCCACCCAGAGGCCGGTTTTGAGTCGCATGATTGCTCGATGGTCGTGACTTCATGAAAGCGCTTCGCGCAACGAGCATCGCTGAGGCGGGGCCGCGGAGGCAATAGCGAAGAAGCGGCTACTCGATGTTACGGCTTCGACGCACTGATCCGACCGAGGATCCGAGCAGGTCGGCGATTGGATCGTCGCGGCGCGCCGTCGCCGGCGCTGTCGTGCGCTGGGTGACCGGTGCGCGCAGCCCGTCGTTCTGGGCGGTTGTCGCGGCCGCACCATCGCCGCGGCCATCCGCCAATTGCGGCGCCGTCGGATTAGCCACGAATGGCGCGCGCTGGGAGCCCGATTGCAAGAACACCGCGTTGATAATGATGATCAGACTGGCCACGGCGGCGCCGATGATCGCGACAGAATCGACGGGGCGGCGCGCCAGTCTGCCCCAGACTCGCCCGACCAACATCGCGATGAGGTCGACGAACGCAGCGCCGCGGCCCGCGCCGCGGTTTGTGCGACTTCGCTTACGCGCCATGCGACCCCCGGATGTCACGCGTCAGTTCAAGTTTGCCGGCTCCGCGAAATTGGCGGAGCGTCTCGCACAACGCGCCGAGCGGCGCGGAGGCACTTTTCAAATCAACGCAATTCCGTGTTGACGCGCAGCGGCCCACGATCCCATGCACGTCCGGCTTTGCAGACGCGCTCCCCTTTTTCTGCATTCGATCGTGTCAGATGTGGCCTAAACGAACCCTAAATGCGGGCGCCCGATCGAGGCAGGAATTGCGCGCCAGACCTTCCGCATCAGCCAAAGCGCGAGGAATCGCCCGTCATGGTGAACGAGAGATTGCCGGATAGTCGCGTGCGGCGATTTTGCGGTTTCGATTGAGCCCATCGGCGTGGATATGACGGCATGGGCCGTGGAACCTTTACGGATCCAGCGGCGTTTCAAGTTCGCGCAAATTTTAGACAAACTCGACTTTGTCGAATTGTCTGAAAATTTCGCTCTTATTCTGTTCGATTATGGACAAAAACGTCTGCGCGTCGCGAACGCGAACTTCAAGCCTCCCTGTTACGGTAGGCTCACATGAGGCGGCAGGGGTCGCCGGGGGACGTGCGTGTCATGTTCTTTTTACTGCGACTTGCGTTCTGGCTCGGTGTCGTGCTGTTGCTGCTGCCCAGCGGCGCCGGCACTCAGCATAGTGCTGCCACCAACACTGTGAGCGCATCACAGGCGATGTCGGCAGCTTCAGCCACGGTTGGGGATTTGCGCGGCTTCTGTGCCCGCCAACCCGACGCCTGCAGTGTCGGCTCGCAAGTAGCGACGACGCTCGGGTATAGGGCGCAAGCGGGCGCCAAGATGCTCTACGATGCCTTGAGCGACGTACTGGCGCCGCAGGAGACCGGGACAATCCGCGACGACGCGAAACAGCCGGCCAATAACCCTGCGAGCTCGCAGGGCACTCTCACTCCCGCCGACATGGCGCCGGCGTGGCGGGGACCGCCGGCTCGCAAAGACAAACACCCGGCATAACGGTGCCGACGGCAGCAATTCCAAAGTTCCGTCTTTTAAGCCTGTAGCTCCCGTTGCTGCAGCCGGTTGACGCCGATCTGGCGTCCCGACGTCCGAACATCGACCTCGCCAACCCGGTACTCTATATAGGGCCGGAGGGACGGCGCGGTGCGATGAGCGACATTTCCGGCATTATCGAGAATTTCGAAAGTCTCGACGACTGGGACGACCGCTACCGTTACCTCATCGAGTTGGGGCGCGAACTTCCTGCGATGTCGGCGGCGGCGCACAGCGATGCCAACAAGGTGCAAGGATGCGCGAGCCAAGTATGGCTGGACACCAGCGTGCGCCCAAACGGCGCGGACGGACCCGTGCTGACTTTCGTCGGCGACAGTGACGCGCATATCGTGCGCGGATTGATCACCGTCCTGTTCGCAATCTTCTCTGGCCAGCACGCCACGGAAATACTTTCCATCGATGCGGTAGCCCTGTTCGAGAAGATGGGGTTACGCGAGCATCTGACCCCGCAACGCTCCAACGGCTTCCGTTCGATGGTCGAGCGCATTCGTGCAGATGCGCGCTCGGCCCTCGCCGCTTGAACGGCCGGAGCACATGCACAAAGCAATAGGTGCCGCGCTTACAGATGTGTTCGCCGGCGCCGTTTGCAGCATTCTCTCGATCGCCTATTGCCTGTCTTACGCCGCACTCATTTTTACCGGACCACTCGCACACTCTCTTTCGTACGGCGTGTCGCTGACTTTCCTGTCGGCCGCGGTTGCCGGAGCGATCGTCGCGTTGCGCAGTTCGCTATTTTTCGCTGTTGCCGCTCCCGACAGTTCAATTTCAGTCATCATCGCGGCCATGGTGGCAACGCTGGTGCGGCGCATGGCCGCCGGCGGTCACGGCGACGTGCTGCAAGCCACGCTCATCGTCATGGCGCTCGCTACCGCCGCAACCGGGATCGTGCTGTGCATCCTGGGCGCGGCCCGCGCCGGCCGTGCCATCCGCTTCGTGCCGTTTCCCGTCATCGGCGGATTCCTCGGCGCCACCGGCTGGCTGATGATCACCGGTGCGGTGCAGATCGTGACCGACCGCGCGCCGACGTTCGTCACCGTCGGCTCGTATGTCGATCTCGCCGACGCCGCCAAGGTCGCGGCAGCCCTGATTGTTGCGGCGGCGATATATTTCATGACGCGACGATCGAAGAGTCCCTTCGTTCTCCCTGGACTGCTGCTGGCGGCATTTGCCGCCGCGCACGCGGTCTTGCCGATTATCGGGGCGTCTACGGCCACCGCACAAGCCGCCGGGTGGATGTTCACGCCGCAGCCCGCGGCGGCGCTGGCGTTGCCGTGGAAGGCGGACGCCTTTAGCGGTTTGTCCTGGAACCTGTTGCCCACGCTGAGCGGTGATCTGCTCGCCATCGTGTTTGTCACAGTCAGCACGCTTTTGTTCAACACGACCGGCATCGAACTCGCGACCAAAAGCGAAGCCAATATCGATCGCGACCTCAAGGTCGTCGGCTTTGCCAACGTCCTTGCCGCGGCTCTGGGCGGCTATGTGAGTTGCACATCGTTAAGCCGGTCGGTTCTGGTCCGGACCGCGGGAGCGCACACTCGCCTGGGGGCATTTGTGGTCGCTGCCATTTCCGCAGCGATGATCGTCCTTGATCCTGGCTTTCTTGGATACGTGCCGAAGTACGTGCTCGGCGGACTGCTGATCTTTCTCGGCTGGGGACTGCTCTACCAATGGCTGATCCAGTCATGGCGGCAGTTGCCGCTGCTCGAATATCTCTCGCTTGTCGCGATCGCGTTGCTGATCATCAATTGGGGTTTTGTCGCCGGCGTCCTTATCGGCGTGATTATCGGCTGCGCGACTTTTGCCCTTAGCGCGAGCCGGGTCAACGCAATCAAATTCAACTTCGACAGCACCGAATACCGATCGTCGCTCGATCGCGGGCCGCATGAGCAGGCAGTGCTACGCGATCATGGCCGGCAAATTCAGGGCATGGCGTTGCAAAGCTATTTGTTCTTCGGCTCAACCAATAGGGTTTTTCTGAACGTCAAGGCGTTGCTCGCCGGACAACCCGACTGCCGGTTTTTGATTTTCGATTTTCGCCGTGTCACCGGGATCGATTCCTCGGCGACCCAAAGTTTTGCCCAGATCAAGCAGACGGCAAGCAACGCCGACACGAAAATTGTGCTGGCGGATCTCGCGCCGGAGATGGACCGGCTATTCCGTGCGGCGAAGTTCATCTCCGACGACGTTGTGGTTACGCCGGATCTCGATCGGGCGCTGGAAGCCTGTGAAGAGAGAATCATCGAGTTGCATCGGGCTCCGGACGAAGACTCCCAATCGTTCCGCGCGTGGCTGGCTGAGGCTCTCGGCGATCCGCAGTTTGGCGACCGCCTCGCGGAACATTGTCGGCGTCTGGAGATAAAAGGCGGCGATGTGATCGCCCGTCAGGGCGAACCGGCCGCTTCCATGCATTTCATTCTTGAAGGGCGGGTCGGCGTCGTTGTCGATGGCGCCGACGGGCGAACCACGCGGTTGCGCAGCCTCGGGCAACATACGACGGTCGGCGAAATGGGCCTGCTAAGCCGGCAGCCGCGCAGCGCGACCATTGTGGCCGAGACTGCGAGCGTCCTCTACGAACTCGGCTCGGAGGCCTTCGAACGCATCAGGAAGGAGGATCCCGCTCTCAGCCAGGCTCTGCTGAGCTACGTGCTAACGGTAATGGCGGAACGGTTGAGTTTCGCCAATCGTGTGATTGGCGTATTGCAGCGCTGAAACAACGGGACGCGCCCCCACGGACGCGTTGCGCTAGCGGCGGCTGCGGCGTTGCTGACCGAGACCCATTTGCTTGGCGAGCTGTGACCGCGCCGCAGCGTAGTTCGGAGCGACCATCGGATAGTCCGACGGCAACCCCCACTTCTCACGGTATTTCTCCGGCGTCATGTCGTATTGGGTCCGCAGGTGACGCTTTAGCGATTTGAACTTTTTGCCGTCCTCAAGACAAACAAGATATTCCGGAGTGATGGATCGCTTGACTGAGACCGCCGGCTTGAGCGGCTCCGCCGGCGGGGCGGCTTGGCCGCCGGAAACGCGCATCAGCGCCGAATAGACCTGGCCGATCAGGCTCGGAATTTCTCCGCTCGGAACGGTGTTGTTGCTCACGTAAGCGGAGACGATGTGCGCCGTCAGTTGAATGTAAGTTCCGTCTCGCGGACTATCACTCATGCCCGGCCTGGTCTTGCCCAATCGCCATCCTCAGGCGCCCCCAAAGTATAGCCGACAATCGCGTTACGACTTGCGGCCCCGAGATCAGAATAAAACGCTTCCGCAGATAACGCAATAAACTTGGGCAGTCACTCGAAGACTGTATTCGGAAGTATATTCGCCGCCCACGTTTGAACCTGCGGGCGGATTCAGACTCGTTACAGGGGGCAGAGTCGAGGCGGTGGAGCTCCGCCGGGGTTGGATTACGATTTGCTCTCGATGTGATCGCGCAATGCGGCGATCGAACCAAAGCGCAATGTCCCTTGCGGAAGCTGCGCTTCAATCGATCCATCCGAGTAGAGCGTGTAGGCCATTCCATCAATCACGCCCGACTTGAGAATAGTTACGGCGGACTGTTCGCTTGGCGCCGCGAGCGCATCGGAAAACGTCTGGCTTACCGGCGCCGGGCCACCCGTGGGCAAAGCCCGCGCCACGGCGGCGGCCGCCTGAGCGGCGGCGGTCGGCTGTTCGCGCCGCTGCCCTCCCGACCAAAACGCGTTGAATACTTTGGCCTTGGGCGTCGCGGGCGAGCCGGCGAGCCGCGGCCTTGTCTCAACGTCCGTGATCGAACGCGGCGACGTAGCACCGTTCGTGCCGTAGCTTCTCGCAGGAGCATCGCGCCGTTCTCTGAAGTCCTCGGAACGAAGGGGCAGCCGTGCCACATGCGCGGCATCGGCATCCGCGAAGTCCGGCTCCTCCTCGGTTCGCTGCTCGCGCGGCGGAATTTTGGCCCGCAAATGCTCGGACGCGGCGTCCTCTACCGCAAGCGCGAGCGCGGCCGGCGTGGCAGCCAGCGCCGATCTATTCGCAAAAGGCAGGCGCGGCGGGTCATGCGCCTCAACAAAGTCAGCGGCATGATCTTGATCGAAATGGGCGGCGGACGACGGCCGGCTGGCGATGGCCCGCCCGATGCGGCGCAACTCGCGGACTGTCGCGCCAATTCCAATCAAGAGAAGCCCACCGACGGCGGCAATCGTGCCCGCGGTCAAGGCTCCCCAATCAAACGCACCGTCATGAGGGACTGCGCCCACCGCGACGAGTGCCAAACCTGCGAGTGTGATCAGCGCACCCGCTACCCAAAAAAACGCAGACATTGTCTCGTCCCCCCGCCGAGGTCACGGGATCGTAAGCCGGCGGCGACAATAGCACTATTTTGGCGGCCATCTTGCCGACGCGCAAGGATTAATCGGCAAACTCGACACGAGCCCGACGTTCTTTGCGTTCCGCGATGGCGTCGGCAGGCATTGTTCGCCCGCTAACAGAGCCGCTGCATCGTCTTTCGCCGCGCAATTAACCATTTGAAGAATATCGAAAAAATTCAAACAGCCTGAAACCGGCGGCCTTAGTCGGCGCAATGCCGGGTGAAGAGAATTGCCCCGATGGCCGGGTTAGGCCTATTTAAGCGAAACCTTGTGTTCTCTCGCCGGTTTTACCGACGAGCCCGCCCGCCCGTTTTGGTTTCAATTGAGGAGAAGACCAATGGCATTCACCTTGCCGGAGCTACCTTACGCCTATGACGCGCTTGCGCCCTATATGTCGCGCGAGACGCTCGAGTTTCACCACGACAAGCATCATCAGGCTTACGTCACCGCGGGCAATAACCTCGCCAAGGGGACAGAGTGGGAGAACAAGCCGGTCGAGGAAGTGCTCATAGGCACTTTCGGCAAGAACCAGGCCCTCTTCAACAATGCCGGCCAGCACTACAACCACATCCACTTCTGGAAATGGATGAAAAAAGGCGGCGGTGGCGACAAACTCCCCGGCAAACTGGAAAAGCAGATCACCAGCGATATCGGCCCGATCGCGAAATTGAAGGAAGATTTCGTCCAGGCCGGCGTGACGCAGTTCGGCTCAGGGTGGTGCTGGCTCGCCATCAAGGACGGGAAGATCACGGTGATGAAAACGCCGAACGGCGAAAACCCGCTGGTCCACGGCGGCAAGCCGATCCTCGGATGCGACGTGTGGGAGCACTCCTACTACATCGACTATCGCAATCGGCGGCCGGACTATTTGAAAGCCTTCCTGGACAATCTGGTCAATTGGGACCACGTCGCCGAGATGTATGAGGCGGCGACGAAATAGCCGTCGTTTGGGAAACGAGCGGCCTGGTTTGCACGCCGCTCGTTCACCCAAATCGTTATCACGGATATTTCTGCTCGGAGGCGTGCGCGTATTCCCAATACAGCGCGCGCGCCCGGCGATAGAACGGGCCCGGTTGCAGGTTTCGATCATCGATGCGGGTCACCGGCGCTACCTTACTATAATTTCCAGTAGAAAATATTTCGTCGGCCGCCTGAAAATCGGCATAGGTCAGCGTCGTCTCGACCACCGCGGCGCCTGCTTCGCGAAGGAGTGCGATCACGCGCGCGCGCGTAATACCGGAGAGAAAAGTGCCGTTGATGGCCGGCGTAAATACCGCGCCATCCTTGACCATGAACAAATTGGCGGTGCCGAGCTCGGCGACATTGCCGAGCATGTCGCAGAGGACGCAATTATCGAACCCGCGGCCACGCGCCTCAATCAGCGCGCGCGCATTATTTGGATAGAGACAGCCGGCCTTGGCTTCCACAGGAGCGGTTTCGTTTGTCGGGCGCCGGAAAGGCGAGAGCGTGATCGCGGTGCTGGCAGCGTTCGGAAACGGCGCGACGTAGATGCACAGGCACCATCGCGTCGAGTCCGGATCGGGCCGCACGCCGCCCGGCGCCCCCTCCTCGGCCCAATACATCGGCCGGATGTAGAGCTCGGCATTGCCATCGAAACGTTTTAATCCCTCCCGCACCAGGCCTCGCCAGGTGGGAACCGCGACCAGCGGCTTTAAGCACATGCTCTTGGCGGATTCGTTCACTCTTGCGCAGTGCCGCTCGAGATCGGGGGTCGTGCCTTCGAACGCGCGCGCTCCATCGAAAACCGATGTGCACAGCCACGCCGCATGCGTGCGCGGTCCCATGATCGGAACGTTACCCTCATGCCAGTCGTCATCGAAAAAAGTCAAAGTCTTCGACCAGGCAACGGAGCGGCTCATCGAATCATCCTTCCGCGGCTTTTATGTCCTAATGGCACGATCTTTGTCACCAAAATGCTACAGGGAGACTGGCGATGCTGAGCACTTACGTCTTCGACGCGTATGGTACGCTGTTCGACGTCCATGCTGCGATCGGGCGTCATCGCGGTGCCGCCGGCGCCGATGCGGACAATCTCTCGCAACTCTGGCGAACAAAGCAGCTGGAATATACGTGGACGCTGACGCTCGCCGGTCACTATTTCGATTTTTGGACATTGACCGAGCGCGCGCTCGATTACGCACTGGAGCGCTTCCCGTCGGTTGATCGATCGCTACGCGCAACGCTCCTCGATGCCTACCGCAAGCTTGACGCCTATTCCGACGCGCGCGAAACGCTGGCCGGTCTGAAGGCCCGCGGCGCGCGCCTTGCGATACTCTCTAACGGTTCCCCCGGGATGCTCGCCTCGGCCATTGCCGCCGCCGGTCTTGAGACATTGTTCGATGCAGTGCTGTCCGTGGATGCGGTTCAAGTCTACAAGCCACGGTCGGAGGTCTATGCGCTGGTAACAAACAATTTTGGCGTCAAGCCACGAGAGGTCGGGTTTGTTTCATCGAATCGGTGGGACATCATGGGCGCAACGAACTTCGGCTTTCGAACCTTCTGGATCAACCGCTCCGAACTGCCTGAAGAATATGAGTCCTTTCCGCCGGAGCAGCGGCTGGCGGGCTTGGCGGATTTGTTGACCCAAAACTGAACAGGAAGACCGCTGCGCCGCGCTTAAGCCGCGTCAGGCGAGTCGATGGCTTCGGGACTTTTCAGTGCAGTCACGATTTGCTGCTTGGTCAGACGAGTACCATCATCGCCTTCAACGAGAAGCGAGACACGGCCGCTCTCGTTAATGTGGCGGGCCCAGCTCATCGCTTCGTCCAGGCCGTTGAACTCTTTGTACAGGTGCCGATCCTTCTCGAGCGGAGAGATGGACTGCGAGCCGCGCGGCCCGGAGTAGACGCGATAGGTCATGTGGACCTCCTGCATTGGAAGCACGTCTTCAGGAGGTATTTGTCGGCGAGAAATACGCCACTCCTGTGTCACAATCGCCACCCGCGGCGCGTTGACGCGGTCGGGGTTATTTCTGCATCGCAATAAGAGCGAAGTTTGCGCTTTCGTCAGCTCTGTGGCGCAAGCGGTTCATTGCACTGCTTCGACAATGCTTCCTGGCAGGCGTGATAGACGGCGGGACAGTCCTTGGTCGCGGCAAGCGCAGCTTCGATTGATTTAAGCCGATCACCGGCTGCACGTGATGGTCCGTTATAAGTGAGAACGGCGTCGGCGCGCTCAACGCCACGCTGGGCCATCAGCAGATGCTCCGCGCCATCGAAATACGTGGTAGCGACGTCCATGGCCTCTTTCAGCTTTTTGGTGAATTCCGCATTGGCATGGGGATCGGGCTTGGTCACGCGCGCGTGCACCGCGACGTCGGTGTAAAACAGGTTGAGCTTGAAGTAGATGCCGCCGCACTCTGCGAGCGCGAGCCAATACGGACGTCCGCTGAACGTACCGGGCGTGGTGACGACGCTATCGCGCTTATCGATGGGGATCGCCGGCGCCGCGGGCTCCGATGGCTTCGGTGGCGGTTTGCGCCGGCTCGACTGCGCCATCGCATCCGTCGCTCCGCCGGCGATACCGAGCGCAAGCAAAGCCGCGGTAATGATTGTACGGGACGTCATTCAAAACCGCTCCACCCAAGGCCGCAATTCCACTTCCCAGGCCCAGGCGCTGCGATGCTGTCGCAACAAATCAAGGTAAGTCTGGGCAATGGCATCCGGGTCGAGCAAGCTGTCGGGCTTGTCGGCCGGCACGGCGCGGCTGGCACTGCTAATCCCGCCGTCGACCACAACATGAGCGACGTGAATGCCCTGTGGCTGCAGTTCGCGGGCCATGCTCTGGGCCAGGCCGCGCAGGGCGAATTTGCCCATCGCGAACGGGGCTGATTGCGGATAACCCTTCACGCTTGCTGACGCTCCGGTGAACACAATCGCGCCGCGGTGCATGGGCAACATGCGCTTGACCGCCTCACGCGCAACCAAGAAGCCCCCAAACGCGGTGACGATGAGGGATCGCTGCACTTCGGTGGGATCGAGGTCCACGAACGGCCCACGGGTGCGGTAGCTCGCGTTGTAGACGACGACGTCGGGCGCTCCGAATGCAGCCTCGACTTCGGTAAAGAGTCTTCCGACCTCCGCTTCTTTCGTGGCGTCGCAAGCAAAGGCCTTTCCGCCGGTCTCCTTGGCGAGGGCCGCAAGATCGCCCGCCCGGCGCGCGGCGAGCGCGATCGTCAGGCCGGCTTTTTTGAATGTTCTCGCCACCGAGGCCGAAAGCCCCGCGCCCACACCGACAATCAGCGCCGTCTTGTAGGGTACGTCCGCCATTTTGCTCTCCGCCGCGTATGCTTGCTCTGCAAGGAGGCGACCATCAGCGCTGCGGCGCCGCCCTCGTCAAGCGTCCGCCCCCATTAATCGACCACGGCGACCGCATTGATCTCGACCAGACAGCGCGGGTCGGTCGCGAGCCGCACCACTTGCACCGTCGTGGTCGCAGGTTTGGCGTCGCGGAAGTATTCGGCCCAGACCCGGTTAAGCCCATCCTGATCGGTGAGATCGGTGACGAAGCGATCTGCGGTGACCACGTCGGCGAAGGTGGCGCCGACCGCTTCGAGCCCGCGCTTGAGATTCTCCAGGGCCGCGCGCGCCTGGCCGGCCATGTCGCGTGGCATGGCGTCGAACTCTTCCGGCCGATGCGGATGATGATGATAGACCGGCGCCGCCGTGACGCCGGCGAGATAAACCGTCGTCCCTCCCCTCACCTTGATCGCCGGTGCGTAAGGCATCCACATGTCCGGCGCGTCCGGCCAATGAATGTGCTCGATGGCTTTACCCATGTTACCCCTGCATGCTTGCGAAAAGTCCGCAGTGTCGTTTGCAATCGTGTCGTTGATGTAGCTCACATTCTGAAAACGCCGAATTTTGTCTCTGGAATTGGCGCGTTGAGCGTCGCGGCGAATGACAATGCGAGCACGCGCCGGGTTTCGGCTGGCGTAATGATGCCATCATCCCAAAGCCGCGCTGTCGCGTAATAGGGATTTCCCTCGGCCTCGTACTGCTCAAGGATAGGCTTCTTGAATTCCTCTTCTTGCGCCTTCGACCATTTTTTTCCCGCCGCCTCGATGTTATCGCGGCGCACGGTGGCAAGCACGCTTGCGGCTTGCTCGCCACCCATGACCGAAATGCGCGCATTCGGCCAGGTGAACAAAAACCGCGGGCCATACGCGCGCCCGCACATCCCGTAATTGCCGGCGCCGTACGATCCACCGATGACGAGCGTGATCTTCGGCACTTTCGCGCAAGCGACCGCCGTCACCATCTTGGCGCCGACCTTGGCGATCCCGCCGGCTTCATAATCGCGCCCGACCATGAAACCGACGATGTTCTGGAGAAAAAGCAGCGGGATCTTGCGCTGGCAGCACAGCTCGATGAAGTGGGTCGCCTTCAACGCACTTTCCGAGAACAGAATCCCGTTGTTGCCGAGGATGCCTACCGGAATACCGTGGATGTGCGCGAAGCCGGCGATCAACGTCGTGCCATAGAGCGCCTTGAACTCGTCGAATTCGGAGCCGTCGACCAACCGGGCGATAACCTCGCGCACATCGTATTGTTTCTTGAGGTCGGCCGGTACAATACCGTCGAGCTCGCTTGCCTCATAAAGCGGGTCGGCCGGTCGGCGCAGCGCGATGCCGGGTGACTGCCGCGTGTTCAGATTGGCGATGATGCTTCTGCATAACGCCAGGGCATGCCGGTCGTTCTCGGCGTAGTAATCCGCCACCCCGGACTTTCTGGCATGCACATCGGCGCCGCCGAGCTCTTCCGCCGAAACCACTTCGCCTGTCGCCGCCTTCACTAATGGCGGCCCGCCGAGAAAAATCGTTCCCTGATTGCGGACGATGATGGTTTCATCCGACATCGCCGGCACATAAGCGCCCCCCGCGGTGCACGAGCCCATCACCACCGCGATTTGCGCGACGCCGAGCGACGATAACGTTGCCTGATTATAGAAAATGCGGCCAAAGTGCTCGCGGTCGGGAAATACGTCGGTCCAATGCGGAAGATTGGCACCGCCGGAATCAACCAGATAAATGCACGGCAATAGATTCTCGCGCG
The DNA here is from genome assembly GCA_036490575.1 of Xanthobacteraceae bacterium. Classification (GTDB taxonomy): domain Bacteria; phylum Pseudomonadota; class Alphaproteobacteria; order Rhizobiales; family Xanthobacteraceae; genus BOG-931. The sequence continues at coordinate 18,452 of DASXDP010000099.1, read as the reverse complement.
CCACCTCCTGCGCCCTCAGATGTTTCTTCACCGTCATTGGATAGTAAGTGCCGCCTTTGATCGTCGAGTCGTTACAGACGATCACGCACTCGCGCCCGGACACCCGTCCGATGCCGGTGATAATGCCAGCGCCGGCAATTTGGTCGTCGTACATGCCGTCGGCGGCGAGCGGGGACAGCTCGAGGAATGGCGCACCCGGATCGACCAGCGTCATCACGCGGTCGCGCGGCAAGAGCTTGCCGCGTGAAACGTGGCGCTCGCGGGCTTGCGCTGATCCGCCGGCGGCGGCACGGCTGCGACGTTCATGCAATTCGGCAACGAGCGCGCGCATAGCGGCTTCGTTGGCGCGGAACTCCGGGGAAGAGCGTTCGACAGTTGATTTGAAGGCGCTCACAATTTCTCTCGTCGATCAAATTCGTCTGCGCATTGCGGAATGAACAGATAGTCAGATTGATACATTGCCCGGCAGTTCCTGGCGCACCGGTTACCCAAATTATCGCACGGAACCGAAACTTTCCCAACCAACCGGCGTTCGCCCCAAGGACCCTATCGGATTTCCCGATATCGCTTTCCTGCATTCAGGAGGAGATCAAAAATGAGAAAACAGCGAACCACTTTGCTCGCGGGTGTTGCCGCCCTCGCGCTTGTTGCCGGGGCTGGCATCGCCGCGGCGCAGCAGGCTGGCAATGAACAACATGGCGCCAAACAACCAAGCGCCGCGTCTCACGAGATGAACAAAAGCGGCGCGATGGGCCAAAATGCCGCCGCCCCTAACGGAACCGCCGCCAAGATGGACAAAAGCGCGGCCGAAGAAAACAAGGCCCGCCCCGGCAAGATGGGCGAGAATGCCGACACGCCAAACGGCGGCAAAATGGACAGGATGGACCGCCGGACTACCGCGCAGGACCGCGCCCGCGAACGCTCCAACCAGCACGAGGGCATGACTCCGCAAAACCAGCGCAACGGGCAGGCCGCAGAACGCGACGGGCGTGCCGGGCGGACGACCGCCGAGCAGGAGCGGAACGGGCTAAGAGGACTCCAAGGTAACGCCCGCGTGAACGTGCAGATCAACGACCAGCAACGCACCCGCATCCGCCAAACCGTCATCGACGCGCGCGGCGCGCCGCGCGTGGCTCACGTCGACTTCAATGTCACGGTCGGCACGGTCATTCCGCGTAGCGGCGTGCGCATCGTCCCGGTCCCGGAAACCCTGGTGACGATTGATCCGTCGTGGCGGGGTTTGAATTACTTCATCTATGAGCAGGACCTCGTCCTAATAGATCCTGCGACCATGACGATCGTCGCCGTCATCAACGTCTGAACGCAGCCATCTCTAAAAGCAGAACGAGGGCGGCTTCGGAGCCGCCCTCGTGCACTTCGCGGGAGTTTCCTCAGGCTTAGGCGCGGACTTCCTGGCGCTGAAAGATCACGTAGCCGATCACAAACAGCACAATGGCGCTGGCGATCATACCGACGGTTTGCGGCCAGGCGATCAGGATGCTTTCGCCGATTGGAAGTGGCGCGCCGAGCACGGCGCCCTGCATCTGGCTCAGATAAATCGGCCCCAGCGACCGCGTGGTCGGATCGAGGATCGCCACCACCGTCTCGGCAAATAGCGTCGACGGTGAAAGCCGCGCCAAGATGTGTTCGGCTTCGACCGTTCCGGGGGTTTGCAATCCGAGCGCGGCGTAGCGCGGATCGATCGGCACGATCACCTGGGCGACCGCACCGGCCAGCACCGGCCATATGAAAGTAATGACCAGCCAGATGCCCAGCGTGACCAGCGCCGCGGTGGCGGCCGAGCGAAACACGATCGAGAACAACATCGCCACAGCGAGCCACACGCCGGCGTAGATGATGGTCACGATCAGAAAGAGAATACAGCGGCCGATCTCTTCGGCGCCGGGTGGAATGCCGATCAACAGGAGCCCCAAGCCCATCACCAACAGCCACAGCGTGATCAGGCTGATGGCGAGCGTCGCAACGCCCGCGAGGAACTTTCCAAACAGCAACGCGTCCCGATAGATCGGCTGGGAGAGAATCCGCGACAAGGTGCGGCGGGTGTACTCACCGTTCACCGCATCAAAGCCCAGACCGATTGCCATCAGCGGCACGAGAAACGAGATAAAGGACACGAACGACGGCAGTGGATCGCGCGAGGTGGTGAAAAGGCGAAGGAACAGGAACGGGTCTTCCGCAGTGGTATCTTTGATTTGCTGAATGGCGCCGTAGAGCGCGGCAAGCGCGACCAGCACGACCAGCCATTCGAGCACGCGCATGCGCACGCTGGTCAGGTGGTCCGACAGCTCTTTGAGCGTCACTACGCCGACGCCCTGAAAGGCGGAGCCCTCACGCCGCATGACGCGTCCTATCCTTCATGGCAAGCTCTTCGCTGGCTCTCGTCTCGAAATAACGGTTATAGATGGCGTCGAGGCTCGGCTCCTGGACGCCGAGGAAACGCAACCGACCCTGTGAAGCGACCACCTCGACCGCGGCCTCCGGCCGCACGTCGCGATCCGCGTGCAGACGAAGCTTGCTGATGCCGGTCCGCTCCACACCGCTCACGCCGGGAATGAGCGCAAGCCGCTCGGCCAGTCCCGCACCCTCGGCTTCGATGTCGACCACAAAGCCGCCGCCGAGAATCTCGCGGCCGAGTTCGGCGACCGACCCCATCAGCGCGATCCGCCCACCACTGAACAGCGCGACGCGATCGCACACGCTCTGCACGCGTTCAAGCAAATGCGACGACAGCAGCACCGACACGCCCTCCGCCTTGAAGGCCCGGATGATAGCCAGCAGTTCGGAAGTGGCGTGGGGATCGAGGCCCGAGGTCGGCTCGTCGAGGATGGCGATTTGCGCGCCCTTCATGAGGATTTCGGCCAGCCCAAGCCGTTGCCGCATGCCGCGCGAGTAGGTGCTGACGCGCTTCTCGGCAAACTCGGCAAGGCCGACGCGTTCAAGCGCGGCGGCGATCTTTTGCTCCCGCTCCGCCTTCTTAAATCCGATAAGCCGCGCGGTGTAACGAAGGTTATCCGCAGCGGTGAGTTGATCGTAAAAGCCGACGGTATCCGGCAGATAACCGACCCGGCGCTTGACCGACAGCGGTTCGCGCGCCGGATCGAACCCAAGCACGCGGATGCCACCCTCGGAAATGTCGGTCAATCCGAGCATCATGAGAATGGTCGTCGTCTTGCCGGCGCCGTTCGGCCCAAGCAGTCCGAATATCTCGCCGCGGCCGACACCAAACGAGATGTGATCGACCGCGGTAGCGGCGCCGTATTTCTTGGTGAGGCCGCTGGCCTCGATGACCATTTCACTCATCGACGGCCGAACCTCGCCACTGCACCGACCATCACCAGCAAAGCCACACCAATGATGCCAACACCGGCAATGCCCCACATCGTCGAGGTCGTCACCGTGACGCGGAACGTCGTGGACGCCGACTCACCACGCGTGGAGGCGCGGATGGTGGTCACGTAGTCGCCGGCGATCGCCTTCTCGGTCGGCGTGATCAGCGCCTGGACTTCTTTGGTTTCGTTCGGCGCAATGTGCTCGACGCTTTTCGGATCGAACGTGACTTTCCAGCCTGACGGCGCCGAACCGCTGAGCTCGACATTGTCGGCGGGCGCGGTGCCGCTGTTGGCGATAACGACCGGCACGCTGGTCTCTTTTCCCGCCGAAGCGTGCGTGGAAACAAGGCCCTCGCGGCCGCTGATATCGAGCTTGGGCTGCCCGCTGATATCGAGCGCAAGATCGGCGGTCGCGGACGCATCTTCAGCCGCGACGCGCGCGACTACTTTGTAGTTGCCGGCAGCCGCGGTGTTCGGCGGCCGCACCTTGAGCTTTACGTCCTTAGTCTGCCCCGCATCAATCGGTACGGCATTGAGCTCCTGGCTGCCGTAATTTTCGGCGAATGTTGCATCGAAATTTTGCGGCGCCTGCGCGGACAGGCTGACGGTGATTTTCTTGCCACTGTCGTTCTTGATGCCGAGTTGGTATTCGAAACTCGACTTCGATGTGCCGCGCAATTCTGGAAGTTGCGGCGTGAGCGTCAGCTTCGCCGGAAGATCTTTGGCCAGCGTTACCTCAACCGGCAGCTCCGCTTTGGTGGCGCCACCGCTTGCAGTGACGGTCAGCGTTTGCGTGCCGATCGCAGCGGTCTTGGGAACATCGAGGCGCAGCTCGAGCGAAACGCTGGTGTTCGTCGCCGGCATTGCCGCAGCGACCGGCTGTCCGCCGCCCATCAGCGTTGCTGTCCAGCCGGTGGGAACGCCGGCAACCGACAGGGAAAGCCGCTCGGGCGCGAGATCGTAATTGTGCAGTTTCAAATTGACGGTGGAGGTTTCGCCAGGCCGCAGCGTCACCGCCGGGTAATCGCTCAGCAGATAAAGGCCTTTGACGTCCTTCGGGGCGTCCTCGGCTCGCGCAATGGGCGCAGCTACGGCCGCCGCGGCGGCAAAAAGAAGAGCGGCGATAAAGCGGCATCGCATCAGCGTTGACTCCCGTTATGGAAAAGTAGATCGGCTACCCTCACGCAGCCCGCAAATGGTATAGGCGAGGACATCTGCATTGTGGGCGCAAACGTGACAAAATCATGCAGATAACCCCTTTGGCAAGGCCTGCGGTAGGAAGCCGCACTTCACGGTAAATTGGGGATGCGCGGCACTGCGGCAATTAGCGCAGGCCTTTTGGCCTTCCGGCGAAGAACAGAAATCGAGGTGCTGCTGGCGCATCCCGGCGGACCGTTTTGGGTTAAAAAAGATGCCGGCGTCTGGACCATTCCGAAAGGACTGGCGGAAACCAGCGATGATCTCCTCGCCACGGCGCGCCGCGAATTCACTGAAGAAACAAATTTTGTCGCCGCGGGCGAATTGATCGCGCTTGCACCGGTCAAACAGAAGAGCGGCAAGACCGTACACGCCTGGGCTTTCGAAGCCGACTTCGATATCGCCGAGTTCGCCAGCAATACCTTCGAGCTCGAGTGGCCGCCGAAATCGGGCAAACGGAAAAACTTTCCAGAGATCGATCGCGTTGCCTACTTCACACTCCCCGTCGCGATGGCGAAAATTCTTCCCTATCAGCAACCGCTGCTGCTGGAATTGCAGACCCGCATGGTTTCCTGATCGGGCTGCGACTTTTGATCCGCAATCGCCGGTCAAAATGCTTGAAGCGCGCTCAGTGTTGTTCGCGCTTCACTTCCGGCCAGTCGACCTCGTCGTGCGGAAGCACCGAGGTTTCACGCCGCGCCGCCTCGCGCCATTCGTTCCAGGCGGGCAAAGTCATCATCGCCGTCATGTAATCGCGCGCAACCGCGCCGACGTCGACCGCGTAAGTATGGAAGCGTGACACCACCGGCGCGTACATCGCATCCGCCGCACCGAAGGCGCCAAACAGAAACGGCCCGTTCCCACCGAACCGCTTCCGGCTCTCACTCCACACGGATTGAATTCGCGCCGCGTCGGCCGCGGCACCTGCGTCGAGCGGGCGCGCGATGATCGGACGGGCGATATTCATCGGCAATCGGCTACGCAGCGACGGAAATCCGCTGTGCATTTCGGAAGCGATGGCGCGCGCGTGCGCGCGGGCCGCGTCCTGCCGGGGCCACAGGCCCGCGGCGGGAAACTTCTCGGCCAAATATTCGAGGATGGCGAGCGACTCCCAGACGCGAATTTCCCCATCCATCAGCAGCGGCACCTTTCCGGCGCCGCCGAAGGCCGCAAGCCTTGCCTTGAAGTCGGGCGCATCGAGCGGAATGAGCGCCTCTTCAAACGCTATCCCCGCGGCCTTCATGGCGAGCCATGGCCGAAGCGACCACGACGAGTAGTTTTTGTTGCCGATAACGAGGCGCAGCATCGCTTCCGTTCAGGCCGGGAAAACCCGACGCCGTAGTTAGCATGCCACGGGGCCGGCGGCTCACTGAAGTTGTATCAGCACCGCCACACTGCTCGCCACGAACACCGCGCCTGCTGCGAACAGGACGGAAACCAGGCGTGCAATTAACTCGCGGTTCTCCTCCTGCGCTTCGGCCTCGGCCGCGGCATTGGCCAACAACGCCGCGAGCGCGGCTGGCATGTCGGTCGACATGGGAAGCCCCTTTCAGCAATAGGCATGCGCCGGGCTCAATCACTTCCGGCCTTGGAACAGACCACGCGAATCACTTGGGACTGCGGTGATCATAGCGCGCAGTGCGCAGAGTTGAACGTCGGCGATTGGGTTTGGTGGCGACGGTCAGGGGCCGGGCAGAAGCTCGCTCGTCTTACCAGTCAACCTGTAGGCAAGGAGCCCGAGCCATTCGTGAAACGCGGTATCGGTCCGATGCAGGCCATCGGAGATCAACTCGAATGGCCGGCCGAGATCGATCGCTCCGCGCGTACGCCAATCCACCGGACAGGCTTCGACCGGAAAGCCAGCCAGGCGGAAAGCGGCCATGGCCCGCGGCATATGGTAAGCCGACGTTACAAGCAGCCAGCGCTCGCCGGGCTTTGGATCGGCGACGCGCCGCGAAAATTCCGCGTTTTCAAGGGTATTGCGCGACTGGTCCTCCACGGCGATCCGCTCCGCAGGCACGCCGAGAGCCTCAAGCTCTCGTTTTCCGAAAGGCGCCTCGACCGCCCCATCGGAAATCAGGGCGGCGCTGCCACCGGTGACGACAATGCGAGCCTTCGGGAAACGCCGCGCAAGCTCCGCAGCGAAGGTGATGCGCTCGGCCGTTTCATCGATCGCGATCGTGTTCCGTGCGACCGATACTTCGGGCGAGATCACACCTCCGAGTACGACGATGCCGTCCGGCGGACCCCGTGAGGCGTCCCACTGTGGAAAGCGGTTCTCCAACGGCAGTATCAGCACGTTGGCAAGCGGCGAGTATCCGGCGATGGCAAGCAGAACGAGGCTCGTGACAATGAGCCAACTCGCCAGCCTCGTCCATCGCGTGCACAGGAGAACAAGGCCGGCCAGGCCGATCGCCATGAAAATATTCGACGACCAGGCAAAAAAACCGAGAGCCTTGGATAGGATGAAAAACATCTACATCCGCTGACTTACGGCCGCGACTTTCGCCACGCCGCGTAGCGCGCTTTGGCATCGTCGTTTGGCGGGTAAAGGCCCGGAAGCTTTGCTCCGCTCTCGACTTCCGAGACCACCCAGCCCTCGTAAAGTTCATGCTCGGCGCCCTCGCTCGCCACGTAGTCGACCATCTCCTGCGGGATGACGACAGCGCCGTCATCATCGGCTACGACCACGTCGTCGGGAAACACCGCACAACCGCCACAGCCGATCGGATCCTGCCAGGCGACAAAGGTCAGTTGATTGACTGACGCCGGTGCTGCCACCCCTGCGCACCAAACCGCCAAAGCGGTCCTCAATACGCCCGCGCGGTCGCGCACCGCTCCATCGGTCACCAGCGCCGCTACGTTGCGCTTTTGCATTCTGGCGCAAAGGATATCGCCGAATATACCGGCGCCTGACACTCCCATGGCGTCGGCTACCACGACGGCGCCTTCCGGCATCGCCTCGATCGCAGCGCGGGTCGAAACCGGGTTGCCCCAACTTTCGACGGTCGCGAGATCTTCCCGCACCGGTATGAAGCGCAGCGTGAATGCGCGCCCCACCACGCGGCTTCCGGCCGGCGCCAGCGGCTTGGGACCGTTCATCCAGCAACGCCTGATGCCTTTGCGTAACAGCATGGTGGTGATGGTCGCCGTCGAGACTTTGCGCAGAAGCTCAAACAGTGCATCGCTCATCGCCACCCCTTGAAAAGATCAAAGTTTCCTTAGCCACTCGCCAATACGCTGCACGGCTTCGTGCATCTCATCGCGGGGGCCGGCATAGCACAAGCGCAGAAAGTTCCGGCCGCGCTGCGGGTCGAAATCGACGCCGGGTGTCGCGGCCACGCCGGCTTCCTCCAACATGCGCTTGGCAAAGGCGAAGCTGTCATTCGAAAAGCGCGACACATCTGCATAGAGATAGAAGGCCCCGTCGGCGGGCAGGAAAGAATGAAGTCCCGCTCGCGGCAATCCATCGAGCAAGATGCGCCGGTTCTCTTCGTAGCCGCGCCGCACGTTATCGAGCTCAGCGCGATCGTCGAAGGCTGCCGTGGCGGCAATCTGCGCCAGCGTCGGCACCGAGATCGCGAGGTTCTGCTGCAAACGCTCGACCGCTCGAACGAGCGACGGCGGCACGATCATCCAACCGATCCGCCATCCGGTCATGCAGAAGTATTTGGAAAATGAATTGACGATAATCGCGCGCGGTGAGAAGCGCGCCGCGCAATCGGCGCGGAAGGCGTAATCGAGCCCATGATAGATCTCGTCGGAGATAACGGTAATGCCCGCATCGTCGGCCGAGCGGATCACATCCTCAAGGACCGCAGCTTCCATCATGGTGCCGGTCGGATTGGCGGGTGACGCCAAAATCACCCCATGGAGGGGTCGCGCGCGATGGGCGTCGAGAAGAGTTTCGCCGGTAATCGCCCACCGCGTCCCAGCCGTCGTTGCGATCCCGACCGGTTCGCAATCCAGCGCACTGAGGATGTGGCGATAGGGCGGATAACCGGGCAGCGCGGTAGCGATCCGATTTCCGGCGTCGAACGCGGCGAGGAAGGCCAGCATGAAGCCGGCCGAGGAACCGGTCGTTACCACGACACGCTCCGGATCGATATCGAGCCCGTGCCAATCGCCATAGGCGTGTGCGATGCGCCGGCGCAGCGCCTCCATGCCCAGCGTTTCGGTGTAACCGAGGGTGGACCTGGACAGGGCGGCGCGGGCGGCGCCAACGGCGCTCGAAGGCGCCCCGGCGGCGGGCTGGCCTACTTCCATGTGGACGATGCGGCGGCCTTCCGCTTCAAGCCGGGCCGCCGCGGCGACCACATCCATGACCATGAACGCCGGCACATTGCTGCGCGCGGACGGTTGGATTAGCTGCCTCGCGCGTTCAAGCATGACCTAAAGGCATCACTTGGTCTTGATGCAGCGCCCAGCAAGCCGGAACTGCCCCGCTGCTGCCGTATTCGCCGCGTTGTTGACCGCAACCGGCGCCCTTCCTAGCTTGGGGGCCGGACAGAGGGACCGAATTGTTGTCCCGGATGATAATCGGCAAACCTCCTAGCAAGATGCCCGCGAAGAGACCAGCATCGCGCGCCGCAGCACTGATTACCGCGGCTGCCGTGGCGATCGCCGCCGGGCCGGCCCGCGCGCAGACGGCGGGTATCCCTATCATCCGCGACGCCGAAACCGAGCAACTCCTTCGCGATTACACCGCTCCCATTCTGCGCGCCGCAGGACTGACGCAGCAAAACATTCACATCGTTATCATCAACGAAAAATCGTTCAACGCGTTCGTTATGGACGCGCACCGCATCTTCGTTAATTCGGGCGCCCTGATGCAGGCAACAACGCCGAATCAGCTCATTGGCGTCTTTGCCCACGAGACCGGCCACATTGTCGGCGGTCACCTGTCCAAAATGCGCCAGGAACTCGCCACTGCTCAGACCGCGGCCATCGTCGCCATGCTTCTGGGCGTGGGCGCGTTGGCCGCCGGCGCCAAAACCGGCAGTTACGACATGGCCAATGTCGGTATGGCGGCGATAAACGCGCCGCAGTCATACTTGCAGCACACCCTCCTCGCCTATCAGCGCGCACAGGAGGAACAGGCCGATCGCGCCGGGGTCCGCTTTTTGACCATGACCGGTCAATCGGCGAAGGGCATGTACGACACTTTCAAGCGCTTCGCCGACGAGATGATGTTTACGTCGGCATACATCGACCCCTACGTGCAGAATCACCCCATGCCGACGGAGCGTATGGCGGCGCTCGCCGAACTGGTCAAAACGCCTTACTGGGACAAAAAGGACCCGCCGGAACTGCAATTCCGCCACGACATGATGCGGGCCAAGCTTTACGGCTTCACGGAGCGGGCCGATGTCGTCTCGCGGCACTATCCTGCATCCGACACCAGTCTGCCGGCGCGCTACGCGCGTGCCATCGTCAGCTACCGCTTCGGCGACGTTCGCTCCGCACTCACCCAGATTGAAGGCCTCATTCAGGCAAAGCCTAACTACCCGTACTTCTATGAGCTTGAGGGGCAGGCCCTGCTCGAAAGCGGGCATGCGGCTGAGGCGATTGGGCCGTTGCGCCACGCCGCAGAGCTTGCGCCGAACCCGGCGCTTATCCAGATATTGCTGGCGCAAGCCATGATTGCGACCAACAACCCGAAACTGGCGGAAGAAGCGGTGCCGCTGCTGCGGGCCGCCCTGATCAAGGAACCGGAATCGTCGGACGCCTATGAACAACTCGCCATGGCCTACGGCCACAACAAGAATTACGCCGAGGCCGATCTCGCCTCCGCGGAAGCTGCCTTCGCCCGTGGCGACAACAAGACCGCTCGCGAGCTTGCCGCGCGGGCAAAAACGCGATTTGCGGTCGGATCACCCGGTTGGGTAAAAGCCGACGACATCGTTGCTTTCAATAAAGGCAAAAGCCCGCTTCTGTTCGGTCAATAATTTCACAAAGGACAACGCTGACAATGCTCATGACATCCCAACTTCGCGTCCTGACTTTCGTCGCAGTCGCAATGATGCCGGCGCTCGCGGCCGCTACGCCGGCGCGGGCGCAAACGTTTTCCGCTGATCAGCGCCAGGAAATCGAGGGCATCGTCAAAAGTTATCTACTCCAGCATCCCGAGGTGATGCAGGACGTGATGGCCGAGCTGGAAAAACACCAGAAAACGGCTGAAGCGGAAAAGAATCGCGCCGCCGTCACCGACAATAGCGCCGCCATTTACAGCTCTCCGCACCAGGTCGTGCTCGGTAATCCGCAGGGCAACGTCACCATGGTCGAATTCTTCGACTACAATTGCGGCTACTGCAAACACGCAATGTCCGACATGTTCACTCTGTTGAAGACCGATCCAAACCTGAAATTCGTGCTGAAGGAATTTCCGGTTCTGGGCGAGGGCTCGGTCGAAGCGGCGCACGTCGCGGTGGCCGCGCGCATGCAGGACGCTACCGGGAAAAAGTACATTGAGTTTCACCAAAAGCTGCTGGGCGGCCGTGGACCGGCCGACAAGGCGCGCGCTCTCGCCGTCGCCAAGGAGGTTGGCTTCGACATGGCGCGTATCGAGAAGGACATGAGCAGCGATGAGGTGAAGAAGACGATCGACGAGAATCTGAAACTCGCCGACCTCATCGGGGTTAACGGCACGCCGAGTTATGTCGTTGGCGGCGAGGTCGTCGTCGGTGCTGTCGGCCTCGACGCACTCAAAGAAAAGATCGCAGCCGAACGGAAATAAGCCGGCACTGGCTTTTCCTGTCGGCGCGCTTTACCCGGCGCGATGTTTCGGCGAGCGGCGGGCTTCCCCTTTTGGGATCCCTTCCCTATAAACGAGCCGACCAGCGAGAGGTCCGGGCAAAGCTCGCGAATGTCGAAAACGGTCTATATCCTGAACGGGCCGAACCTTAATCTGCTCGGCACTCGCCAGCCGGAGATTTATGGACGCGCCACGCTCGCCGACGTCGAGGAGCTCTGCCAAGCAACGGCAACCCGGCACGGTCTGGCCATCGAGTTTCGGCAATCCAATCACGAGGGTGAGATCATCGACTGGATTCAGGAAGCCCTCGCCCAGAAGGCGGCAGGGCTGATCATCAATCCCGCCGGCTACACCCACACGTCGGTGGCCATTCTCGATGCGCTGCTCATGCTCGATGCGCCGGTTATCGAGGTGCATATCAGCGATATTCGCTCACGCGAGCCGTTTCGCCGTCATTCTTATGTTTCGCAAGCCGCGCGTACGGTAATTTCGGGCGAAGGCATTGAAGGCTACAAGCGCGCCGTCGAGGAGATTGCTGCAATGATCGGCGCTAAAGCGCGCGCAAAGGTGTGATTGTGGCGCGCAGCTCCGCGAACCCGCCGAAAACCCCGGGCATCGACCGTGACGCCATTCGCGAGCTGGCGCGGCTGTTGGACGAGACCGGCCTCACCGAGATCGAGCTGCAGCGCGACGGTGTTCTCATTCGTGTAGCTCGAAACTTGGCTCCACGCCCGCAGGCGGCGCCCGCGGCGGCCGGTCCGGCAACGGAAGCAAAGACCGCCTCGCCGCTTCCAATCGAGCCTTTGCAGCATCCGGGACTTGTTGCCTCGCCTATGGTCGGCACTGCCTATCTCGGCCCGTCGCCGGGCGCGCGTCCGTTTGTCGACGTCGGCAGCGAGGTGAAAGCCGGCGAAACATTGATGATCATCGAAGCGATGAAAACGATGAATCAGATTCCGGCCCCACGCCCCGGCAAGGTCATCCAAATCCTGGTTGAGGACGGCCAACCGGTCGAATATGGCGAGCCGCTGATGATCATCGAGTGAGATGTTCGACAAAATCCTGATCGCCAACCGCGGAGAAATCGCGCTGCGCATTCTGCGGGCGTGCAAGGAACTCGGCATTCCGACGGTGGCGGTTCATTCGACGGCGGATGCAGACGCCATGCATGTGCGCCTTGCAGACGAAAGCGTCTGCATCGGCCCGCCCCCGGCGGTCGACAGCTACCTCAACATTCCGGCGCTGCTTGCTGCGTGCGAGATCACCGGCGCCGACGCCGTTCACCCCGGCTACGGGTTTTTGGCTGAAAACGCCCGCTTCGCGGAAATTCTCGCCGAGCACAACGTGCACTTCATCGGCCCGCGTCCCGAACATATCCGGCTCATGGGCGATAAGGTGGCGGCGCGGCGCGCGGCTAAGGATCTCGGTATTCCGATTGTCCCGGGGTCCGATGGAAGCGTCGGCTCCGACGAAGAGGTCGAGCGGCTGGCGCGCGAACTCGGATTTCCGCTGCTGTTGAAGGCCGCCGCTGGCGGTGGCGGCCGCGGCATGAAGCTCGTTCGGGCTGCTGACGAGCTTCCTTTGGCGCTGAGCATGACGCGCGCGGAAGCGAGGGCCGCCTTCGGCGACGATGCGCTTTACGTCGAACGCTATCTCGAAAGACCGCGCCACATCGAAATTCAAATCCTCGGTGACGGCAAAGGCCACGTCATCCATTTGGGCGAGCGTGATTGCTCGCTGCAGCGCCGGCACCAAAAAATCTGGGAAGAAGGGCCCTCGCCCGCACTCAACAGTGTGACGCGCGATCAGATTTGCGAAACCGCCGCCAAGGCTATGCGCACCATAAAATATCTCGGCGCCGGCACTATCGAGTTTCTCTATGAGGACGGCAAGTTCAGCTTCATTGAAATGAACACCCGCATCCAGGTGGAGCATCCGGTTACCGAGATGATCACCGACATCGATCTCGTGGCCGAGCAAATCCGCATCGCCGCCAACGGCGACATGTCGCTCAAGCAGGGCGACGTGGAATTTCACGGTCACGCCATCGAGTGCCGCATCAATGCGGAAAATCCGCTGTCGTTCCGGCCATCCCCGGGCAAGATCGTCCACTATCATCCGCCGGGTGGCCTTGGTGTGCGGATCGATTCAGCGGCCTATCACGGCTACGCCATTCCGCCGTACTACGATTCACTGGTCGGAAAACTTATCGTCCACGGCAAGACCCGCGACGAATGTCTGATGCGCCTGCATCGCGCGCTCGACGAATTCGTGGTCGATGGCATCGAGACGACGCTGCCGCTATTTCGCGCGCTGGCGCGCGAAGCCGAAATCATCGACGGCGATTACCACATCCACTGGCTGGAAGAGTTTCTCGCCCGCGGCGCCGCTGGACAATAAACGACGATAGATCAGGCGTGCAGACGGTGGCCGGCCTTCGCGGCGTCGGCAAGAATGCGGCCGACCATTTCCGGTGCGTAGGGCTTCGCGACGAACACCGCGCCCGGCACCTGCAACTCTGCATCGAGCACATTGATGCGGCCCGACGCATAGACGATGGGTAAATCCGGATATAGCTCGCGCGCCCGATGCGCCAGCGCCAAGCCGTCGACGCCGCCGGTAAGATTGATGTCGGTGAACATCACATCGATGGGGGTCGAGTCGAGAAGCCGTAACGCATCCGCCGCGTTGCTGACCGCGCGAACGGCGAACCCCTGCTCCTCAAGAGATTCCGACACCCACTCGCTGATCAAGTACTCATCCTCGACCAGCAAAACGCGGAGCGGCGGATATTCCCCAAGCGGGGTGTGCATGATCGGCCCCAGCAGTCGACTGCAATGTAACCGGGATCGGGCACCTGCGTTCAAACTGGCGAAAACTTTAGCCAGTATGTAGTTTATGCTTGTTTAATGCGCGCAGACGGCCTGGCGTCGACAAGCGTGCCGCTTTGCAGAATAGAAACCTGCGTGCTTGAAAATGCCGCCAGCTCATAACTGAACGTCGAAGCGCAATGGCCAGCCGCGAATCTGCCCTCGTCGATATCACGCCCGAAGTGCTGCTGAAGGCCTACGCGTGTGGCATTTTCCCGATGGCGGAAAGCGCCGACGATCCGGCGCTTTACTGGATCGAACCGGAGCGGCGCGGCATCATCCCGCTCGATCGTTTTCATGTGCCTGATCGGCTCGCCCGTACCGTGCGCTCTGACCGCTTTAGCGTGGTTGTCGATCGCGATTTCGATGCGGTGGTGAACGGCTGTTCCGAACCGGGGCAGGGCCGGGCGCGAACGTGGATCAACAGCCGCATCCGCAATCTCTATCGGCGGCTCTATGAGCGGGGCGACTGTCACACGGTTGAGGTCTACGAGGGCGAGCAACTGGTCGGCGGGCTCTATGGCGTCAGCCTCGGCAGAGCGTTCTTCGGTGAGAGCATGTTCCATCGCAGCCGCGACGCTTCCAAGGTCGCGCTTGTGCACCTGGTGGCGAGACTTAAGGCCGGTCATTACCGGCTGCTCGACACGCAGTTCGTCACGCCGCATCTGCGCACCTTCGGTGCGACCGAAGTTTCACGCCCCGCTTATCACAAGCTTCTCGATGCGGCACTGGTGGGCGAAGGAAATTTTGGCGCGCTGGCGCTCGATCGGCCGATTTCAGGCGCCGCCGCTCTGGCGCGGCTTGGCGGCTCTTGAGTCAACGCTCGCCGTTTTGCTAATTTTGGGCCGCAGGCGCCGGAATGACCGGCGGTGCGACCGGCGCATTTTGTTGACGAGCGCGCGTGCGTGACGGCGTACGCGGAGGTGGCGTCGGAGCGGCTTCCGGCGCGGGCGGCGCGGCCGGCAGAGCCACTTTGGTCGGCACTGGCGACGCGCAATCCGTCAACCACACGTCGTAAATCGGATGCTCGACGCCATGCAGGCCCGGACTGGCGGCAAACATCCAGCCTGAAAAAATCCGCTTCACCTCGCCCTGCAGCGTTACCTCTTCCACTTCAACGAACGCATCCGTGTTCGTTGCCTCGGTCGGCGGGCGCGTATAGCAGGCCCGCGTCGTCACTCGCAGCGCACCGAACTGCACGGTCTCGCCGATCGCGGCATCGAATGAGATGATTCGCCCGGTGATCTTGTCGAGCCCGGAAAAGACCGCGCGCGCGTTGTCGATTTTTTGGGTCGGCACTTCGGTCACCACCGTGTCGTCGAGCTGTGGCGAACCTTCCGCTGGTTGCTGCGGCGCGCCGGGTGCTCCCGGCGGCAGCGCCGCAGGCTGGATGGCGCCGGGCGCGCCTGCAGGCGGCGGGCTACCCGGCGCCAGCGTAGCGCCCGGCAGTGGCGACAGCGGCTGGGTCTGGATGGCGGCTGGCGGCGGCGGCGCGGGCGCCGGAGCCGGCAGCGGGGCTGGGCCTGGGTAGTGGACGGGTGGCGGCTGCGGGGGAAACGCTTCGCCCGGAATATCCGCCGGCGGCCGCGGCGTCGGATCGTCGAAAATCCATGCTAGCCGCGATTGTGCGTGCGCCTGCGCGGTTCCCGCCGCGAGCGTTCCGCCAATCAGCGCAATAACAACGGCGATACGAGGCATAAAACCTGAGCGCTTGGGTTGAAGCGTCACCGCTGGCCGCCCCGTTAACACAGGGAATACGGCGAAAACAGGGGCCAGCGACTTTTGAGGCCCTTAACGTGAACGCCTGGACCCCGCCGCCAAATCCGGTCTCTCGCTTATCCGCCCGGCGTCCAGGCCTTGTAGTCGCCAGTCGCCTTGGGGCGATGGCCGCGGCCCAAAATCGAGCCGCTCGGCCGCCGGGCGTAGGGCGTCCCGGTGAGATTGGGCTCATACGGCTTTTCCCACGGACGCGGCTTTGCCGGGTCGAGCGTCGGAGGCACGTCCACGACATGATGCATCCAGCCGTGCCAGCCTGGCGGCACTTTCGACGCCTCCGCAATGCCCGAATAAACCACCCATCGCCGCTCGATGCCGAGCGTCGGATCGATCTTCCCGCCCTTGGTGCGGTAATAGCGGTTGCCGAATTGGTCCGTGCCGACGAACTCCCCATAGAGCAACGTCCAGACTTGCGTGCCGAAAGTCTGACTGTTCCACCAAGTGAAAAGGCGCAGAAAAAAAGTCTTCATTTCGCCGGTGTCGTTGTGGATTCGCCGTTAACCGTGGCTAGTGTGGCGGTTCTGAAGTCCGCATCATTCTTACCGAAGCTCATCATGCGGACTTCAGAACCAAAGCCACACTAGACTCAATAATCTGCTAGTGGCCCTTTGATTCCGAAGTTCGCAAACGTGGGTGCCGCGGAATGATGCGAACTTCGGGATCGGGACACTAGCGGTAGATGCCACTTCACGCCGCCGCTGTCCAGAAGGCGGAACCGGCGGCGGGTGCGATCCGTTTTCGCTACTGTTTGATGTAATGATTGCGATATGTGGCAAGCGATTACCGAACGAATGCAGAGCCGCGTCGGCGCCATGCTGCCCGCGGCGTGGGATTGGGCCACGGCGGCGATCTTGCTCGTCGGCGCCGGCATTATTGCCTTGCTGCTGCATGCGGCCCTGCTCGCATTGGCGCGGCGCGCGCTGGGCGAGCGGCGGCCGTTTTTCCGAACTGCATTAGGGGCAACCAAGGGACCGACGCGGCTGGCGTTGCTGCTGGTGGCTCTTGCGGTCGCCCTTCCCGTTACGCCGCTCCCCGACGATACGCAGTCCTATCTCGCGCGGCTACTGACGCTTGCCACCGTTTGCCTGCTGGGCTGGGCGGCGGCGACCGTGCTGCATATCGCCGCCGATCTCTATCTGCTGCGCTTTCGCCTCGACGTTGCCGACAATTTGTTGGCGCGCAAACACGTCACCCAAATCCGCGTTCTGGTGCGGGTGCTCGATGTCGTGATCGCGCTGGTGACCATCGGCTTTGCGCTGATGACGTTCGACGCCGTTCGTCAATTCGGCGTGACTTTGTTCGCTTCGGCCGGCGTCGCCGGCATTATCGCCGGCTTCGCATCGCGGCCGGTCCTTACCAATTTTATTGCCGGCGTGCAGATTGCCGTGTCGCAGCCGATCCGCATCGACGACGCGGTCATCGTCGAAAACGAATGGGGCAACGTCGAAGAAATCACCTTCAGCTATGTGGTGGTGCGGCTGTGGGACTGGCGGCGGATGGTGGTGCCGCTCAGCTATTTTATCGAAAAGCCGTTCCAGAACTGGACCCGGATCGGCGGCGAGTTGATCGGCACGGTGTTCCTCTATGTCGATCCGACGGCGCCGGTTCAGGCCATCCGCGAAAAGCTCACCGAGATCGCCGCCGAATCCAAGCTTTGGAACGGCAAGGTCGTCAACCTTCAAGTCAGCGATTGCACCGAAACGGCGTTACAGTTGCGGGCGCTGGTCAGCGCCAACAGCGCATCGGCCGCCTGGGATCTGCGCTGCGAAGTGCGCGAGAAGCTCATCGCGTTCCTGCAGCGCGAATACCCCTCGGCGCTACCACGCCGCCGCTACGAATCTGTTGGGGAACCCGCCTCCGGATTGGAGCCAATTCCCGAGGCGCCGCGAACAGACCGTTGAGCGCTTACCACCAGCGCTTCGGCGTAAAGTGTCCGGCTGCTTGTTCGATGATGGCGCCAAGCGCGAACAAGGTTTCTTCGGCGAACGGCTTGCCGATTAGTTGTAACCCGAGCGGCAGGCCCTGCCCGTCAAGACCGCTCGGCACGGATATCCCGGGCAAGCCCGCCATGTTCACCGTAACTGTGAAAATATCATTCAGATACATCTCGATCGGATCGGCGCGGCCTTTTTCGCCAATCGCAAACGCCGCCGACGGCGTCGTCGGGGTAAGGATCGCGTCGATGCCGGCGGCAAAACATTCCTCGAAGTCGCGCTTGATCAGCGTGCGCACCTTCTGCGCGTGGAGATAATAAGCATCGTAGTAGCCCGCGGACAGCACGTAGGTACCGATCATGATGCGCCGGCGGACTTCCTTGCCAAATCCCGCGGCCCGCGTGCGCTCGTACATGTCGACGACGTCGCTGCCGGGAATGCGCAAGCCGTAGCGCACGCCGTCATAGCGCGCGAGATTGGACGACGCTTCGGCAGGGGCGACGATGTAGTACGCCGGCAGCGCGTATTTGGTGTGCGGCAGCGAGACTTCAGAAATAATCGCGCCGGCGTC
>DASXDP010000098.1:0-9686 GCA_036490575.1 Xanthobacteraceae bacterium | reverse complement strand
GCTCGGGTTCGCACCGGTCAAGCTGGGAAAGCTCAACGAGGGTGGCGCGCTGGTGGGAGCACGCGGCCGCATTTGGGGCCAGCTCATCTTCCAGGATTTATTCAAGAAGGAGCAGTAATCGTTCTACGACCATGTGATTTGCCCGCAAGTACGGTCCCAAACTCGGCCACCTATGCGCGCAGCGCGGCATGCTTCCGGTATCGTCGAACCAAATCGGAGTGATATTTGGATCGATGGTGTGCTGTGTCATTCGCTCTTCGCAAAATCGATCGGATTGAATATTCGGAGGGCACAGGATTTGCGTTGGAAGGCTTGGCAACCAGCAAAAAGTCTACCCGCTTGCATCCCATGAATTGAGCAGGTTGGCCCCCATCGCTGCGAAGTCGCTCACATTCCGCGTTACAACAGTCATGCCATGCACAAGGGCCGTCGCCGCGATCAACGCATCGCGTTCTGAGCGTGGATCGGGGACATGCAGGCGCGCGCATCGTAGTGCAATGGTGCTATCGACGGCGAGAATACGGCTCTCAAAGCGCGCGAGGATATTATCATCGATCCAGCGCCGGAGAATTTTGCCCTGCGCCTCATCCTTGCGCGCTATCTGGAGCGCGCCACGTTCAATCTCCAGAATGGAGATCGCGGAAAAAAAGAACTGAACTGCGGCAATACCATCGGCCCATTTCACCACATTTGGATTAGCGCAATCGGGCCGACGCAATTCCGAAATGACATTCGTGTCGAGAAGAAACATCAGCCCGGGTCAGCCGGACGAACAGAGACATCGAGGCGCACCGGCTCGAATGCGAAATCCGCCTCTGCGCTGCCTTGTTCTAGCGCCTGGAGAAGCGACATGTGTTCGCCTGTGAGGCGCTGATAGTCTGCTATTGTTAGCAACACATGGGCCGCCTTCCCCCGGTCGGTAATGAATACGGGCCCCTTGCTGGCTGCCTTTTGGCGCCGCTGGCGTCCTGATTGAACTCACGGCTTGAAAGCGTGGTAATTGTCATGGCGCCGCCTTTGTAGGCACGTTTCTACATTCACATGCCAGCAGAGTTAAGCAGGATGTCCATTCTGAAAACTATCGGAGATAAGGAGGCGGAGAGCCTCGAATGCCCTGTCCATATCTTTCACTGACGAGGGTATGGCGGCGCCAATGCTAAAACAGCCGTGAATGTTTCCGACTGCTTCCTGGAAAATAACCGGGACACCGGCCCCAATGAGAGCTCCAGCATATTGGCGTCCTTCGTCACGCAATGGGTCGAGACTGGCAGTTACGAGGAGTGTCGGCGGCATGCCAGTTTGGTCGAACGCAAGTAGATTGAAGCGCGGATCATCAGATGGTGCGCCATAATTTCCCTCGAACCAATCTATTGCCGCGCTCGTCAGGAAAAACCCCTCACCATATTCGGCCAGGGACCGCGTTTGCCGCCGCGGAACAACGCATGGATAGATCAGGAATTGGCCTGCAAGCGGCAATGCCGTTGGCCGATCCACCAATGCACGTGCCGTGACCGCCGCCAAATTCGCACCCGCGCTGTCTCCGGCGAGGATCAGACCGCCCCCGCTTAAGCCCAGCGTGGTCGATGCGTTTGCGGCGATCCAACGGGTTGCAGCTTCGGCGTCGTCCGGAGCCGCAGGCCATGGATATTCCGGCGCTAGTCGGTAATCCACCGACACGACAGGAAGTTGCAGCGCGCGCGCCATCGCAAGACACAGACCATGATGCGATTCCAAATCGCCAAGTACGAAGCCGCCTCCGTGAAAGTAGACGATGACGGGCCCGCTCACGCGCGCGCATTCAATCTCGTAACATCGCAGATCTATTTTTCCCCATGCCAATTGCGCGTGAACATCCCAAACGATCACTCCGCTCTGGTCGATGGGGCCTCGTGCTGCACGAATCTCATTTGAAACTGTTCGAGCAACCTCTACACCAAGCTCTTCCATCCGGGCCAATGGTGTCCTGGACAACGCCTCCAGAAACGCACGAACATCCGGCCGGATCACTACGTCATTCATGTCGAACTCAACTTGGCCATACCAGTCATCAGCACTCGCCGCCATTATTTCTGATCGCCCCAAAAGAGCACAATTTTTGGCGACATATTCGCTGCCGGCGATGTAACGCCCGCCGCCGGAAAATGGGCCGTGAGGGGCCGCCAGCCAAGTCAGACTCCCGCGTATTCGGCTCGGAGGCGAGCCTTATCAATCTTCCCAGTTGCAGCCAGCGGCATGTCCGCGACCTGGAACACTTGGTCGGGAATCCACCAATCGGCCACATTGCCGCGCAGCGAATCCAGCAAGCTCTCGTTATCGAGCACGCAGCCTCTCTGCGGTTCTACGATCAGGATAGGACGCTCGCCCCAAGCATCATCACTCCTGCCGATGACGGCGACTTGCACCACGCCCGGGAGACGCCCGATCACAGTCTCAATCTCCGAAGGATTGATCCACTCGCCGCCGGACTTAATCAGATCCTTGGCCCGACCCGTGATGGTCAGATTCCCGTCGTCGTCAATCCGCGCGAGGTCGCCTGTATCGAAATAGCCTTCGCTGTCGAGGGATTCGGCCGGCGCCAGGAAATAGCGATCGATGACGCTCGCGCCTTTGACTTTAAGATGCCCGATTGCGTTTCGCTGCCCGGAAAGCGTTTTGCCAGAGGCGTCGGTCAGTTTCAGATCGACGCCGACCGGTGGCCGCCCGGATGCAACAGAATGGGCGCTTCCCTGTGGCGGAGCAACCGTACCAACCGGCGAAAGTTCCGTCATGCCCCACGTGGTTTGCACGCGGGCCTGGAGGCGATCCTCCAGACGTCGCATCAGCGAGTCCGGACAATTCGAACCGCCGATGATGACGCGTTCCAGTGTCGGCACATTGCCGCCCTCAGCTTCGAGATGATCGGCCAGTCTCTGCCAAACCGTCTGCACACCGCACGCGATCGTCACCCCCTCCGCGCGGATCAGCGATGCCAGCCAGGCACCGTCCGTATGGCGGCCCGGCAAAACCAGTTTTGCACCGACCGCAGGCCCCGCGAATGGCAATCCCCAGCCATTGGCGTGAAATAGAGGCACGCCTATGAGGATGCAATCCTGCTTCGTCAGACCAAACGCATCGGCCTGCACGGAATGCAGCGTGTGGAGATAGTTGGAACGATGGGTGTAGAGCACGCCCTTAGGCGCGCCTGTCGTGCCGGATGTGTAGCAAAGGCCCGCGGGCGCCCCTTCGTCGAAGTCGCCCCATGCCGTCTCGCAGCCCTGTTGATCGAGCAAATCTTCGAACCTGTACGCCTGACAATGCGCGATCGATTGCGGCCCGGCATCTGCCGAATCCAGAAAGATAACGGTCCTGATCGTCGGACAAAGGCGAACGAGCTCTTGCGCCATGTCGCCGAGTCCTTCGCCGACCGCCAGCACGCGATCTTCCGCTTCGTTCACCATCGCCGCCATGTGCGCGACGGTGAGGCGCGGATTGAGCGTATGGCACACAAAGCCGGCGGCCATCGTTCCGTAATACAGTTCGACGTGATGCTGTGTATTCCAGGCTAGCGTGGCGACCCTGTCGCCTTTCGCAAGTCCCAACGCCTTCAACGCGCCCGACAGGCGATTGCTTCGCTGCCGAAGCTCGCCATAGCCGATGCGACCGCTTTTCCCCGTAACGACCTCGCGATGCGGCGACCACTTTGCAGCATGATTCAGAAATTTATCGACGGTCAAACCATACGCTTGCATCTGTGCATCACGTTCACAAAGACTCGGTGGCCGGGAATAATGCACCGGCCGCCGACAAGGGGGAGATCAAAACGTCTTCAACAGGCGAATACCGAACTGACGCGGCGGCCCTGCAAAATCGAGCGTCGACTCCGCCGCAACGATGTAATGGCGATCCGTCAGGTTGGTGCCGTACAGCGTCCAGATCCAACCGGCGTGGGCCCATTCGAGTTGCGCGCCCACAAGGTTGCGATCGCCAAGCCGGTCGCCCTCGAGTTTGGTGTCGAAGAGCGTGGCCCATTGTCCGGACTGGTACGACCAGCTGGCGCGCGGTGTGATCGTGTCGCCGTCCGCAAGGTTGAAGATGTATTGGGCGCCGAGGTTCCCCGAGAAATCCGGCGCGTAAGTCTGTGGCTTCCCTTTAAGGCTGACGCAAAACGGGTTGGCCGGATTGCCCGTCGCCGCATCGCATGACAACGAAGTTTTATACAGACGGCTGTCCACCGCATAGAACTGGCCAAGCGCAGAATGCAGCAAACCGACGCCCGAAGTGACGGAAAAGTTGCCGAATGCCGCTTCGACTTCTGCCTCCACGCCGTAGATTTTCGTCGTGTTCGGCGCGTTGATTTCCGTCGGGAAGTTCGGCAGCGCCGGGTTGTCCACGGTGACCTGGAAGCCTTTATAGTCGTTGTAATAGGCGTCCAATGTGGTGCGCAGATGACCATCTGCCAGTTCGGCTTTCCAACCGGTTTCGTAGGACGTCACACGCTCAGGGCCGAACGGAGCCTGCGTCGTGCCAGCGGCGACAGGCAAGTTGAGCCCGCCCGGCTTGTAGCCCGTTGCAATGAAGGCGTAAGCGAAGTTGTTGTCGTTGATGGTCCAGTTCAGCGAAGCCTTGTAGTCGAAGCTCGAGGACTCGGCGACTTCGTGGGCCTGGATGTAGGTACCGTACTGCTCGATCTGAATCTCGTTTTGTCCCCGGTTCGTCGACCAGCGGCCGCCGAGTTGCAGCTGCAAACCGTCCACAAGATTGGCCATGACCTGTCCGAACGCCGCCCAGGACGTAGCCGGTTGCGCGCCCTGGATTGAATAGGCGCCAAACTGACCACCCAACCCGGGGGAACCCAACTGCGGGACATATGGAACGCCAGCCCACAATTTCCACGGCTTGTTGAAGCCATAGCGATCGTTCTGCGCGTAGGCGCCAAGCAC
Organism: Xanthobacteraceae bacterium; assembly: GCA_036490575.1. Taxonomy (GTDB): domain Bacteria; phylum Pseudomonadota; class Alphaproteobacteria; order Rhizobiales; family Xanthobacteraceae; genus BOG-931. The sequence goes on along the minus strand of DASXDP010000098.1, from coordinate 4,767 downwards.
CCAAGTGATGCGCTGATTGTCGGGAGAGATCAGGTTGAGTTCTTGCGAATAGATCGTCTCGTCGACACGATCGAACCAGGTGTAGTCGTTCGACAACTGCCCCCAGAGCGACACGTTGGCGACGGTGCCGAGGTCCGAACCGTCCAGATCGGTCGAGTAATCCGTTTGCCCCTCCTGATAGCCGGAAATCGAACGCAGCGTGACGCCATCGGGGAACACGTAATCAATCTTCAGGACCGTGCGCACGAACCGATCCAAAGCCACGTTCGGCGCATTGGCCGTAACGTGGAAAGGATCGTTGTGCTGCGTGTTGGGCAGCAATATCGGCGTGCTTCCGAACTGCGGAAGGGTCGGTATCAGCGTGCCGACCTTGAAACGATCCGTATACGCATCGCCGATTGTGGCGCCATTGTCGAGATAATCGAGATCGGTCTTGAATGAGACAGTTAGTGCAGAAGTCGGCTTCCACAGAAGGCTGAAGCGGCCGGCGGCCCACCGCTGATCGCCCGGATTGTAGTTGTGTTTGCAGCCCGCATATTGGTCGTGCGGGCAGTTATCCGGCGCCGCGACGTAATAAGCGGGGAAATAGGCGGGATCAGTCGTGTTGCCAAGATTGTCCGGCCCCTCCGTCGCGTTCGTGGTGCGGTCCTTGATGTCGTAGAAGCTGTCGCGGCGTTCGCTGTCGAAGGCAATGCGGATCGCCAGCGTGTCGCTCACCGGGATGTTCAACGCGCCCTGCAAGACCGCGTCATTGTAATTGCCGTACTGGGCATAGCCGTAGCCGTTGAAGTCGCCCCCGATGACGGGATCATTTGAGTTGACGAACACTGCGCCGCCCGTCGCGTTCTGACCGACGAAGGTGCCTTGCGGGCCGCGCAGCACCTGGATGCTCTGGACATCGTAATACGGCTCTTCCGCGAAGTAGCCGGGGAAAGTGGCGACACCGTCGCGATAGGTGATGACGCCGGCCGTCGTCGCCGAGTTGTGTTCGCCCTTGCCGATGCCGCGGATGTCGAAGTCGATGCCTTGGCCGAAACTGTCAACCGTCACGCTTGGTGCAATGAATTGCAGGTCGTCGACTTTGAAAACTCCCCTGCTCTGTAGTTCATCACCGCTCAGAACGTCGGCGGAAATTGCCGTCTTCATCAGGTTCTCGGAACGGCGCTCCGCCGTCACGACGACGGTATCGATCACGCCGCTCTGCGCACTCGCGGCCGGCGCAGATTGTGCCGTTTGCGCGTCTGCTGCACCGCAACACGTGAGCGCGACGACAGATGCCGCCAGATATAAACCATACTTCATGGCAAAGCCCCCGTTGCTGTTCTCTCCGCGCCCGCAAGCGCTGTCGCCGGAGCCTCGAACTAACGTCGGATCCCCAGCGGTTTGGGAATGTGGGCAACCGGTGAATGAAGGGCCATAACGCATTTGACAGCGTCATTTGTTGCAAGTGACCTCGCCCAACGATTAACCGAGATCGAAATGGAAATGGCTTATATGCAGGCAACATCGAACGCAAAGGGCGCACGATCTAGCGGAGCGCAGTCCGCGCTATCGTGGGATTGCAGCTTCGACGTTCTCCAACTGCTGCAAGTCGCGCGCTTCAAATGCAACGTCCTGCGAATTTTGGTCGGGCAACTTGCGACGCTCTTCCAATGCCGCAAGAATCTCCCCATGTCTCTTTCGCGTGAGGCGGTAGCCAAGCAGAAAGGCCGGGGCGATCGCTACGAGAATCGCCGGCAACGGCCCGGAGATCAAACCGAGCTTCGCGATCACGCCCGGCGGGATTGCTGAAGTCGCCCCTTCCGCAGCGAGATGGGTCGGAAATCCGATTGCGTCAAGCGCAACGCCGGCAATCAAACCTCCTAGACCTGACGCCGCCTTATAGGCCAGGGTTAGGCCGGAAAAGAACAGACCCTCGCGCCGCACGCCAAAGAGCAATTCGTGCTCGTCGGCGGCGTCGGCCATCATGGATTGGAATGCCACGCCACCAACCATGAGCGCGGTCCCATAGAAGATGCCGTTGGCAATCAAGACAGCCGTCGCCACACCGGCGGAAAGATGGATCGGCCCATAAATCTGAAGCAGCGGCGGCCAGATCAGGAATACGGCAATAATCAGCATACAGGCGATCTCCAGCGACCGCTTCTCAACATAGCGTAGCGCGAAGGCGCTGATCGGCGCGCCCAGCAGCGGACCGAAAGATGAGCTGATCAGGATCAACTGAATCGCAAAGTTGTCGAACTTCCAGAAGTAGCGGCTCGCATAAAGGGCGAGCGAAACGTTGGCGGAATATGCCAGAAAATAAGCGATCAATGTCGCGAACAAGAAAAGAAAGGACCGGCTCCGCGACAGTTCGCGTACTTCTTGCTTAAGGCCGGCGAGAAACGTCGTGAGCGCCACCTGTGGAGCATGCAATCGCGCCTGCCCCTGGCGTACCGCGCTGATGGCGACCATGCCCGTCGCGAATATTATGAGCGCGCAGCTCCACGCAAACGGCACGTAGTTCCGGCGCAGGAGCAACCCATGAGGTCCCGCCAGAAATACACCCAGACCAAGCATGACACCGCAAAGAACGCCGAGATATTGAAACGTGAGACGAAACGATACAACACTGGCCCGCTCCAGATAATCGTCGGTAACCTCCGCTCCGACCGCCGTGAAAGGCAACACGAACGCAGAGAGCGACAAACGCAGCACAACGAGACAGGTCGTGACGTAGAGGAAGAGAGCGCCGCCGGTCAAATATGCCGGCACTGAGAAGAGGGCACCGAACGCGCACGCAAACGGGACAATGCTGAAAACCATGAAGGGCAGGCGCCTGCCCCAACGTGTCGTCAGCCGATCGCTTGCCAATCCAATCGCGGGGTCCGCAATGGCATCGATCAGAAGCGCTATCAGCGAGGTCATGCCTGCCGTAGTACCCGACATGCCACATACAGCCGTCAGATAGAATAATAGGAAGAAGCCCAAGCCCGCCCCGACGAGTCCATCGGAAAGCGAACCGGCGCCGTAACGGGCTTTAAATCCCCACGGCAGTGCAGTTCTACGCGCTGCCCCCCGAGATTCGTCGACGCATGCGTGCATTCGTTCTTCAACCACGCGGACCCCACTCGCGCGCCGTAAACGAACGGGACATAGCCGCGCGATCGCATAACCGCATGTCTGTTTTCGGATACAAGAACGTCCTAACTACAGATGCGCCGCAAGGGCGCAATCTCGCGTACATACAGATGTGATCTGCCAAAACGTCCCGCCGGCAGTTTTTTGGTCCATCACCCGCACCCGTGCCGAAGATGACGCGAAAAACGCAATCGAAGCCGTGCCCAAGTTGCCGGCGCCCGCGACATCTCCTGCAAGCGATTCCGCCTCTTCCCCGCTTTTATGTCTCCAATGTCGCTAGCCGCAGTTTTCCGCGTATCACCGGACATATTGGGTGCGCGTAGGGCTGCGGAGCCATGACATTTTTGACAAAAAGGTTTTCCGCAAATGACCAATGCGATACTCTTCGGTCGTATGCCCTAGCAGAGGCTCAAGGTTGAAACCCTTGATTAAGCGGCAAACCACGCTGGTTTTCCGAAGCATGGTACTTACCGGCGACGGGCACTTTGCACGCCGCTCTCATTTGGATCGGAGGAGGAGATGATTGAAAGGGAAGGCTTCGCCCGATCGCTGATACTCGACCGGACCAAGGCGACGTCGCCTCCGCCATCGCTAGGGTTGGATGGAATAGCCGTCAAAAATTTGCTTGGCGGCGCTGTACTGAAGGGCCACGATCCCGCGCAGCTGATAGAAGCAGCGGGCATTGACCCGTCGGTCTACGGCAATGCGAATGCCGCCATCGACGGAAGAGCCTACTTTCGCCTTATCCAGCAAATCCAGATCGCACTCGACGACGCCTTTATCGGATTTCTCGCCGAAGGATGCCGGCTTGCGCTCGAGAAGGAGCGAACCCGCTCATATCTTCATTGCGCTACGCTCGGCGAAGCGCTTCGCGTTAGCATCAGGTTCACGCAGGCTCTATCGGCCGATATAGGTCCCCGGCTAGTTGAGGATGGACATTTCGGGGTGAAGCATGTTTGCAGCTATCAGACAATTGCGGGCCTCGATCGTGACATCTTTGTCTGGTTTCGTTTCGTCTGGATTTACCACCTCTTCAGCTGGCTCATCGGTCGGCCGCTGAGATTACGCAAGGTCTTTCTGCAGGGGCGGAGGCCGACGCAGACAAACGATTTTGAACGGTTTGCGCTATTCCACGCGCCCGTGGAGTTCGATGCACCATTCGATGCACTTCTCTATGATCGCAAAGATCTGCATGTGAACCTGGTGCACGGAAGTCTCGCCGAATATGAAGCATATAATGCGGACATTCCCGACTGGTTCGCAACGCCAAGCGGTGCTCTGACATGGCGCGGACGGACCGAGCAAGCGCTGATTCAGTCGCAGCGATACGGTGATTGGTCTCCACCGATTGACGATGTTGCTCATCGTCTGCGCAGCAATCCGCGCCGCCTTCGCCGGGATCTTGCGTGCGAGGGCGAGTCGTTCCAGCAGATCAGGATGCGGCTGCGCGGCGAGTTGGCCGGAGCATTTCTACTCGCGACCGACATTGCTATCACAGTGATAGGTTACAAACTCGGCTTCATCGAACCTGGAAGCTTCACGAGAAATTTCATGGGCTGGTCCGGCATGACCCCCTCTGAATATCGACACCGCTATAGGTCAGACGCTAACCGGGTTGCGGTGGCGACGACTCTACTCACTGAGCGA
>DASXDP010000097.1:0-2728 GCA_036490575.1 Xanthobacteraceae bacterium | reverse complement strand
GATGCCTGCTATCGCGGCCTTAATGCCGCACGCGGCTCTGCACCGCCAATTCAGGCTGCGGCCGCCTTGTTCCGCTGTGCGGCAATGACTTCCTCGGTCGCCGGGTCGATCAGGTGCATGTGGTCCATTTGCGCCATAAAGGCCATCGGCGTTCCGGGCGAGGCGGAAATATCCGGCGAGCAGCGGGCGCATACGTCCACGCCGGCAATTTCAAGATGGACCATGGTTTCCGTGCCCATCGGTTCAAGCACATCGACCGGCCGGGTAAACTCCGCGCCCTCGACGTAAGAGCGCCGTTCCGTGATGTGCTCCGGCCGCAAACCGAGCACCACGTCCCGCCCAACGTGGGGCCGATATGTCGCCGTGCGCGAGCCCGGCACCGGCAGCGACAGGTCGCCGGCGAGTTCGACGGCTAATGCGCCGCTGCGCTCGACGAGGCGGCAGGGCAGGAAATTCATCGCCGGCGAGCCGATGAAGCCGGCGACGAAGCGCGTGCGTGGATGATGGTAGAGTTCGTTCGGCGGCCCGACCTGCTCGATGCGGCCGCCATTCATCACCACCACCCGGTCGGCGAGCGTCATCGCCTCGATTTGATCGTGCGTCACGTAGACCGACGTCGTACGCACCTTCTGATGAACTTTCTTGATCTCGGTTCGCATCTGCACGCGCAGCTTGGCGTCGAGATTCGACAGCGGCTCGTCGAACAAAAAAACCTTCGGATTGCGGACGATCGCGCGTCCCATGGCGACGCGCTGGCGCTGGCCGCCGGAGAGCTGTTTTGGCCGCCGCGCCAAAAGCTCCTTGATATCGAGAATGTGGGCTGCGTCTTCGACGCGTCGGCGAATCTCGTCCTTGGGGAAATGTTTCAGCTTCAATCCGAACGACATGTTCTCGAACACTGTCATGTGCGGATAGAGCGCGTAGTTCTGAAACACCATGGCGATATCGCGGTCGCGCGGCGGCAGGTCATTGACCAGATCGCCGCCGATGTAGATCTCGCCGTCGCTCAGCTCCTCCAATCCGGCGATAAGCCGCAGCGTCGTGCTCTTGCCGCAGCCCGATGGACCGACCAGGACCAGCAGTTCTTCGTCGGCGATTTCCAGACTGATGCCGCGGACCGCGTCGGTATCGCCGAATCGCTTGACGACATTGCGCAAAGACAATTGGGCCATAGTCCCTCCCAGGCTGGCCTTAATTCTTTTGGCGCGGCCGTCATTTTTTGCGTCCCGATTGGGGACCGCTTTTATATTGATCGCAGCGACGGCTGTGTCACGTTAGTACAACGTGTCGCGGAAACGCAACCGAAACGATCCGCGTTTCGAGCCTAAAGCATCGTATCGGATGCTGGCGTAGGCGGCGAACGGCATTCCGGCGACGACGATGTGCGGGCATTACGCCCGATGGCGTCGATCAGCGGCGGCGCAACCGCTGTGGACCATGCTGCGGTGTAGCGGAATCCGGAGCCGGCGCTAGCTTTCGTTCAAGCGGCGCGATCGAGCTCAGTTTGCTCGAATACTTGTTGGGGGCGCTGCGGTGCTCGTCGTGTGTTGTGACATCCCAACCAGACGAATGCGATCGCCGCGGCCATAAGTCCCCAAAGTACTGCATCGGTAACCATGTGAGCCTCCATGGTCACCCCCTGTCAGGACAATGCGCGAGTTCGTCAGAAATACTCTGTGATTCGATGTCGCAGCGCGGTGGCGCAATGCCGCAGGAACGCCTCGACCGGCAGGGGCGCGGCCAGCGATGGGCGCGGCTCGCCCGCGATCTGGCGGCGTGGCTTGTCGTGCTCGGATACAATTTCTTCATTCTGATTGCCGGCCCGATTATCTGCTCGGCATCACGCAATCGAAGGAATACTCCGAACCCGAATGGTACGCCGATCCGTGGTTGACCATTGTCTGGGTGATTTCTCCTGGTCTACTGGGAACGATCATGCGGCGCAAAGAGCCGCATATCTACGTCGCCAATTGGTTCTATCTCGCCTTCATCGTCACCATTGCGGTGCTTGCTGTTTGCGCATGGCGGTAGAACGGCGCTGATCCCCGATCCGGCAAAAACTTCGGCCCAGCGCGATCACTGTCGTTCATGCGTTGGGCGCGCCGGCCTCAGTCTGATCGTATTGTCGGGCGACCGGCCGCAGGCGGTCGGTCCGATGGCACATAGCGTTTGCCGGCTTTCTGCGGACGCTCAACAGCGGGCAGCATGACGATCTCGACGGCGCCGCGCTGCGCATCCCGCCCGACGACGATGTCGCGGGCACGCAATAAGGCGGGAAAACGGCTGAGACGAAGCGACAAGCGACCGCCAGAACTGGGCCAGTGACTGAGCAGCGTCGGATTCGCCCGACGTGTGGCCGTCGCGCTACAGACTTTTCCGAGTTTTACCTCTACCAACATCGCACCTAAGACGGGGACGGTTGGTAGGGGGAATGCGGCGATGGTGAGCGAAGGCAGGCTACTGTGGCTGACCCCGCTGGAATGGTCGCTGTTGCTGGTCAGCGCGGCCCTGTGCGGCTGCCTCTCGCTGGTTGGCGCCTGAGAGAGCGTCTCGCCGTTTGTCTACCGCGTTCGATGGTTGATTGAAGTTTGGCTATTGGGCGCCGGTTTGGCGCCTTAGTGTTTTGCGGTCGCCCAACATTTGCAGTTGGAATTGGACGCCATCGGGCTTGGTGGCGACCCCGGCTGGATTCGAACCAGCGACCTTCAGCTTAGAAGGCTGTTGCTCT
>DASXDP010000096.1:0-62999 GCA_036490575.1 Xanthobacteraceae bacterium | reverse complement strand
CTCACCGCGCTCGACTTTCTCGGCTTCGGCTTGCCGCCGGGCTCGCCGTCGCTTGGCGAACTCCTTTCGCAGGGAAAGGCCAACGTCCAGGCGCCGTGGCTCGGCCTGACCGGCTTCTTTACCGTGGCGCTGATGCTCTCGCTTCTGATCTTCGTCGGCGAAGCGGTGCGCGACGCCTTCGATCCGCGCAAGACATTCAGATGACCCAAACGATTGGCATGAGCGAACCCCTGCTTGCCGTCCGCGAGCTTTCCGTCGCTTTTGTATCCGGCGGCCGCACCACGCTTGCCGTCGATCGCGTCTCTTTCGACATCGGCAAAGGCGAGACGCTGGCGCTGGTCGGGGAATCCGGATCGGGCAAGTCGGTGACGGCGCTGTCGGTACTGAAACTCCTGCCCTACCCGGCCGCGCAGCACCCCTCCGGAAAAATCCTGTTCAAGGGCCGCGATCTCCTTCCGCTCTCCGAGCGCGACATGCGCCGCGTGCGCGGCGACGACGTCACCATCGTTTTTCAGGAGCCGATGACGTCGCTCAATCCGCTGCACACCATCGAAAAGCAGATCGCCGAGATCTTGCTGTTGCATCGGGGCCTCACCGGCGCCGCAGCGCGGGCGCGCACGCTCGAAGTGCTGACCCAGGTTGGAATACCCGATCCGGAGATGCGCCTCGGCAGCTATCCGCACCAACTTTCCGGCGGTCAGCGCCAGCGCGTCATGATCGCCATGGCGCTGGCCAACGAGCCGGACCTTTTGATCGCCGATGAACCGACCACCGCGCTCGACGTCACCGTGCAGGCGCAAATCATCGAATTGTTGCAGGATATTCAGAAGCGGCTCGGGATGTCGCTTCTCTTCATCACCCATGACCTCGGCATTGTCCGCAAGATCGCGCAGCGGGTGTGCGTGATGAAGGATGGGAAGATCGTCGAGGAAGGCGACGTCGAGCGCGTATTTACGGCGCCTGCCCATCCATACACGCGGGCGCTGCTTGCCGCCGAGCCAAAGCCCGATCCTGCTCCGCCGCAGCCGCAAGCGCCTGTGGTTTTGGAGACGACCGACCTGAAGGTCTGGTTTCCTATCAAGCGAGGAGTGCTGCGCAAAGTCGTGGGGCACATCAAGGCGGTCGATGGCGTCAGCCTCGAAATCCGCAAAGGCGAAACGCTGGGCGTCGTGGGGGAATCCGGCTCGGGCAAGACGACGCTTGGCCTGGCCCTGTTGCGTCTGGTCTCCTCAGACGGCCCGATCGTATTTCTCGGCAATCAGATTCAAGGCCTGCGCTTCAAAGAGATGCGGCCGCTTCGCCACGACATGCAGATCGTGTTTCAGGATCCTTATGGCTCGCTCTCGCCGCGGCTTTCAGTGGCGGAAATTATCAAGGAAGGGCTGCATGTTCACCAACCCGCGATGACGGAGGGGGCGCGTGATCAGCGCGTAGCGCGCGCATTGAGCGATGTTGGTCTCGACCCCGCCTTGCGCTTTCGTTTCCCGCATGAGTTCTCCGGCGGCCAACGGCAGCGCATAGCGGTCGCACGCGCCATTGTGCTCGAGCCCACCTTCGTGGTTCTCGACGAGCCGACCAGCGCGCTCGACATGCTGATCCAGTCGCAAATGGTCGATCTCTTGCGCGACCTGCAGAAGCGGCGCAACCTGACGTACCTTTTCATTTCGCACGACTTGCGCGTGGTCGCGGCTCTGGCGAGCCGGCTCTTGGTCATGCGCCACGGCAAAGTGGTCGAGAGCGGCGATGCCGCCTCGCTGTTCGTCAACCCCAAGACCGATTACACCCGCGCACTGTTCGCCGCCGCCTTCAATCTGGAAACGGCGCCCGCTGGCGTCGTGGCACAGTAGTCAAATTGCGGCCGGCAAAAGCGCCTGCCGGCCGCCCAACGTACTTGCTGTCTTACTTCCTGTTTTACTTGGGCGCGCCGGCCGCCGTCTGCCCGGGCGGCTCAATTCTGAAGGTGAAGATCGTGACCTTTTCGCCCGGCTTGAACGGACCGGGCACCGCGTTGTGCACCGGAGGAATGCTGCGGAGATACGCCACAACAGCCGCGACGTCCTCCTTCGTCAGATGCGTAAAAGCGGCATAGTTCATGATTGGTGCCAGCTGCCGCCCGTCCGGACGCTTGCCTGTGGTGATTGCGGTCGCAATCTGCTCGTCGGTCCACCCGCCAATGCCGGTTTCCTTGTCCGGCGTGATGTTCCTGCCGTTAAATACGCCGAGGCCGGGAATTTCGAAGCCGACGTCCGAACCGCCGAGGAACTTGTCCTTGTCGGGCTTGCCGAAGAAGAACCCGGGCGTGTGGCAATCGTTGCATCCGGCAACGACGACAAGATAAGACCCGCGCTCAACCGGCGTCTCGGCATGAGCTTTTGGCAACACAAACGCCGCGGCGGCGATCGCCGCGAATCCACCGGCGGCAACAGCCAAAATACCTAATCGCATGATGTATCCTCCCCCATTTGCGCGTTGTTGGCGCGGCGGACCGCGCGTCATGAGGTTATACGGAGAACCGGCGAAGGCAAGCGATTGACGTGAGTGGCAGCGGCCCAACTTTTTTCGCTGACATGGAACTCGACTGGACGTCCCACACCGCCAGCGTCAGGCCGGGCTCGTTCGCCGCTGGCGAAAATGCCACCAAATAACCAGTCCCAACCCGACAACCACCGCAGCGGCGAGCAAAAGCAACAGCGATGAATTTTCTATCCAGGCAATGGCGGGAATGCCAAAGGCCATGATCAGCCCAAGCAGGCAGACTTGCCAGGACAGAATGTGCACGCCGGCGGTGAACGTGCCGAGCGCCAGCAGCGTGAAGATCGCCAGCCCGGTACCGGTGGCGTTGAACACGCGCTGCACCGTCGAGAGGTAAACCATGTTCATGACGAGAAGGAACGCCAGCCAGTGCAGCACCTGCGTTCCGATCAAGCGAAGCCGCGCATGATTGTCGGCACCGGCCGGCCAGCCGTACCACACGCACATCAGACCGATAACCGGCGCGAGAATTTCCCAATAGATCAGGACCGGATGTTTCGAGAAGCTCGTGTAGCCGACGCCACCGATGGTCAGCAGCAAGACCAGCGTGAACGGCAGCTCGCGGATCCAGAAGTTTGCGTGATGCGCCGGTCGCGGCGGTACCCTCTGCGGAACGCTTAACGGCGGAACTTGCGGGTGCACTTCGGTGCTCATGGCGTGCGCTCCACTTTCCGACTCGTCCAGGCCGGACAAAGGGATTAGATCATCTTCCGGCCCGCACCGCTACGCGTTCACGCCGCCAGCCGGCGCATGCGCGAAATCTCCGTTCCGCCGGCACGGATACGGCCGACGGCCTCGACGATAGGCTCGATCGCAACCGCCATGTGAAACGCGCTGGCGTGTATCAGGCTTGTTTGATCGCGGACGACGGCGACGTGGCCCTCCCAGAATATGAGATCGCCGCGTTGCGGACTGGCGAGCGCGGCGGCAATTTCGACCGGGGCGCCGAGCGCTTCTTCCTGCATGTCGGAGTCGCGCGGGCTCGCAACGCCGCACGCCGCGAGCGCGACCTGGACAAGTCCCGAACAATCAATACCCAGAACCGTCTTGCCGCCCCACAAATAAGGCGCCCCGGCGAAGCGCTCGGCGACCGCCACGAAATCCGTCTCGTCATATGCAACGGGCGCAAGATGCACGGCGGGTACGTAGCCCCGCGCCGGCGTGATGGCCATTTGGTCTTTCGTTTCACAAATAACGAGGCGCGCGCCGAAGGGCAGCGCTTCAAGCGGCGGAAGCTTGATCGACGGTCCGGGGAATACCAGCGTGCGCAGCGCGGTGACTTTGTGCGTCGGTTGTTGCCCCGCCGGCGCAAGCGCGCTGGTCGCCAGCCAGCCGACATAGCCGTCGGCGGCAAGCTGACCCCACGCCCAGCCCTCGGCGTTGATATCGTAGACCGTGACGCGGTCGCCTCGCAGCGCTTCGGTCGCAAGCAGCGCGTCCGGCCGCGGCTCACCGCGTAGCGGCGTTTGCGGCGCAATCACTTCGTAAACATTACCCTCGGCGTAGTGCGGCGCCGCGACCTTGCCGTAAAGCTCTCTGGCCGCGAGGTCGGCACGCGCCGGCGTCACGCGCGGGTCGAACTGACGCATCGCCTTTCTTTCATCAGCCATGTCGCTCGGACAGCAGCGCGTAGAGCGCACGCGCGACCTGGCATTCGCCGCCCTCGGGCTGGCCCGGCTTGGCGGTCGGCGTCCAGGCATAGATGTCGATGTGCAGCCAGCTTTTCGCAGCCGATACAAACCGCTGTAGGAATAACGCGCAGGTAATCGAGCCGGCGAAGCTGCGCGAACTGATATTATTCACGTCCGCGACTTTCGATTCGAGCATCGCGTTGTAGGGGGCCCACAGCGGCAGCCGCCAGACCGGATCGTTTTCGGCAAAGGCGTGGCGGGAGAGATCGGCCGCCAGCGCGTGGTCGTCGGTATAGAATGGCGGCAGATCGGGACCGAGCGCGACGCGCGCAGCACCGGTCAGCGTGCCTAAATCAATGAGAAGATCAGGCGCGCTTTCGTCAGCCCACGCCAGGGCGTCGGCGAGCACCAGCCGTCCCTCGGCGTCGGTATTTCCTACCTCGACGCTGATCCCCTTGCGCGAGACGTAGACATCGCTGGGCCTGAACGCCTCGCCGTCGATCGAATTTTCCACCGCCGGGATCAAGACCCGAAGCTTGATTTTCAGGCCGCGCCCCATGATCATATGCGCCAGCGCGAGCACGCTTGCCGCGCCGCCCATATCTTTCTTCATGAGCGACATCGCGCCTTCGGACTTGATGTCGAGGCCGCCGGAGTCAAAACAAACACCTTTCCCGACCAGCGTTACCCGCGGGTGATCCCGCTCACCCCAATTAAGCTCGATGAGCCGCGGCACGCGGGCCGAGCCGCGGCCGACCGCATGCAGCAGCGGAAAATTCTCGGTCAAGAGATCGTCGCCGACGATGGTGCGTATTTTCGCATTATGGCGCGCAGCGAGTGCGCGCGCGGCGTTCTCAAGCTCCGCCGGACCCATGTCGTTCGCGGGCGTGTTGATGAGATCGCGCGCCAGCGTTACGCCTTCGACGATGCGCTCCAGTTCATCACGATCAATACTCTGCGGTATGTCGAGCTTGACCTCGCGTGGCTCGGCTTTGCGGTAGCGCGAGAAGGTATAAGATCCAAGCGCGAAGCTGAGCGCCGCGAGCCGCGTGTCGTACGGATCGTTGGCGAACCGGTACACCCCGGCGGGCAGCGACTGCGCCAGTAATCCGGGAAGAAAAGGGTCGCGCGGCTCGCTGGCGTCTTCGAGACCAAACAGCACGGCGCCAAGTCCCGGCCCCTTCGCCCCGGGCAGCAGCAAGTGCCGGCCGGCTTTCGGCTTGAACCCGGCAGAATCGGCGAACGCACGGCCCGGACCGCCGAGCCGCTCACGGACCTCGGCATAGTTTGCTGGATTTACGAACCAGATGGGGAGCGTCGCGGGTACCGCTCCACTTTTTACAAAGATCGAATTCACTTTTGCTCCATTTCGATCTGCACGTTGCCCGCCCCCGCGCAACGAGCGCAAAATAAAATGTGATCGCGAACATACTACGAACGTGAAGCGGAAAAATCCCGCCCGGCCCGGCTGTGCCTCATGCCGTAAAATCCGTAAAGCAAAATCCCGATAACCAGCCAGCTGACAAATCGTATCCAGGTGTCGGACGGAAGCCCGGCCATCAAGAATACCGAGGACACCACGCCCAGAGGGGCCACAATGAAAACGGCGGGCGTCCTGAACGGCCGCTCCAGTGCGGGATTGGTAATGCGCAACGCCAGCACACCCGCGGACACGATCGCAAACGCGAACAGCGTACCGATGCTGACGAGTTCGCCGACGAGGCCGATCGGCAGAAATCCGGCGAAGATTGTCACCACCACGCCGGTGATAATGGTGGTGACGTAGGGCGTGCGAAAGCGCGGATGGACCCGCGCCGCGACCGCCGGCAACAAGCCATCGCGCGCCATGGAATAAAATATCCGTGGCTGGCCGAGCATCATCACCAGGATCACCGAAGTCAGGCCGAGAATGATGCCGAGCTTGAGCAGCGGCGAAAGGAAACCCATGCCAATGGCGTCGATGCCGATGGCAATCGGATCCGGCACGTTGAGCTTGTCGTAAGACACGATGCCGGTCAGCACGAAACCGACCGCGACGTAGAGCACCGTGCATATCACCAGCGAGCCGAGAATGCCGATCGGCATATCGCGCTGCGGATGCTTGGCTTCCTGCGCGGCGGTCGAAACGGCGTCAAACCCGATATAGGCGAAAAACACCACCGCGGCGCCGCGCAGAACGCCGCTTAGCCCAAACTGGCCTTCGCCAAGGTTGGGCGGAATGAAATTGCCCGATGGGTTGGCCGCGGTGACCCAATGCGCCGTGCTCACGAACGGCGCGGCAACGGCAATGAAGACCAGAATAATGACGAGCTTGATGGCGACAATCACCACGTTGGCTCGCGCCGTCTCACGCACCCCAACCACCAGCACTGCGGTGAGCGCCACGACCACAAGCATTGCCGGAATATTGAGGATGGCGCCGGTCGCGTGCCAGGCGTCCGTGGCCGGGTCATAGGCGAACGGCGCGCGGTCGAAGGTGGGTGGCACCGCGATGCCGAAATCCTTGAGAAAGCTCACGACGTAACCCGACCAGCCGATGGCGACCGTCGCGGCGCCGAGCATGTACTCGAGGATCAAATCCCAGCCGATGATCCAGGCGATGAGCTCGCCCAGGGTCGCATATGCATAAGTGTAGGCGCTGCCGGCAATCGGCACCGTCGATGACATTTCCGCGTAGCACAGTCCGGCGAAGACGCAGGCGATTGCGCCGAGTACGAAGGAAAGCGTTATTGCCGGTCCGGCGTTGGCGGCGGCCGCGTGCCCCGTCAGCACAAAAATGCCGGCACCGATTATTGCACCGATGCCGAGCGCGACCAGATTCAGCGCCGACAGCGTGCGCGAGAGCGGAACCTTGCCGTGCGCGACCAGGGCTTGCGTCTCCGGCTCCTCCGCCTCGGCTTGCAAGACCGCAATGGACTTGCGAGCCCAAATACTCGTCATCATTCCCCCTTTAAGCCGACAGCCGCGAGCGCGGCCGCTTGCCGCTTGCCGACGCGATCCATGGAAAAATTCTCGATCGCCTCGTTAAACAGCCGATAGTAATTCAACTCCGCACGCAGGTGCAGGAACACGGCGCCCAATCCGACCGCGGCGCGATCCATGAATACGAACTCGCGCGGCACCGTTACCGGTCCTTTGCGCTTGAGCGCCTGGTGCACGCGAAACGCCTCGCGGCGGCCGTATTCGCCGGGCGCGATACCGTCGGCAATAGTGCGCACGCGATCATCGAGCAGCGGCGCGTAAATAAAGCGCGCCCAGATGTTGAGCGTCTCGATCAGTTCACGGGACAGCTTTTTGAAACCCCACGTTTCGTAGGCCTGCACCACGAGCTGATCGTCGCCGTGCAGCAGCCCGTGATAGAGATCGACCACGCCTTGCACGAACTTCGGCGGGAAAATGCGAATGCAGCCGTAATCGAGGAGATTGATCCCCGCGGGCTTTCCGCTGCGCGAAAAGACCGTGTAGTTGCCGAGGTGCGGGTCGCCGTGAATAACACCGAAGCGACTGAACGGAAACCACCAGGCGCTGAACATGGCGCGCGCGAGCGCGTTGCGGGCCGACAGCGGATCGCTCTTGTGCGCGAGCATGCGGGTACCTTCGAGCCAGTCGAGCGTCAGCAATCGACCGGTCGAGAGCTCGGGCCACGCTTTCGGCACCCGCACATTATCGATACCGTCGAGCATCTGCCGGTACAGCGCCACGTGCTTGGCCTCACGCCGATAGTCGAGTTCCTCGCGAACCCGCTCGCCGATCTCCTTGCCGATCTCACTGGTGTCGATCGCGGAATCGAGCCGGCGCCGGATGGCAAGGAGCCACTGCAATTGCTGCAAGTCCGCCTCGACCGCCGACTGCATGTCGGGGTATTGCAGTTTGCAGGCGAGCGCCGCGCCGTCCAGCGAGCGAGCGCGATGGACTTGGCCAAGCGAAGCCGCCGCGGCCGGTTGATGCTCGAAGCTTTCGAACTTGTCTTGCCAATCGGCACCGAGCTCAGCGTTCATCCGCCGTTTGACGAACGCCCAGCCCATCGGCGGCGCTTCGCTTTGCAGCTTTTGCAGTTCCTCGGCATATTCGGGCGGCAACAAGTCCGGAATGGTCGCCATCAATTGGGCGACCTTCATCAACGGACCTTTAAGGTTGCCAAGCGCCGAGGCGAGTGCGGAAGCTTCACCCGCGCGGTTTGGCGCGCCGCCAAGCAGGCGCCGGCCGCCATAACGCGCCGCGACCCGCCCGACATTGGCGCCGACGCGCGCATATCGCGCAGCGCGGGCGGAGAAACGGTTTTTTTCGCTGTCAGCCATCAGTCCGTTAATAATATGAAACTACCGAGGGACATTATGAGAGCGGCGATGAAACAGCAAATTGCAGCAGTGGTCGCCGCGGCACTGATTGCGCTGAGTTTTGCAAGCAAAGCGCACGCCGGACGCTGGGAATGGGGCTGTGTCGGCAAATCCGCCGACACCCGGATCGTTTTCAATCGTCGTCAGCTTGTTGTCGTCCCGCCGCAGAAGCAGCCCGGAAAGATTCAGGATCTGATCTTCATTGAAGAACTGGCGAAAGATTTAAAGGCCGATGCGCACTATGATGCTGACGACGAGAACGGTGGCCTCGTGGAAAAAATGGCCTTTACAGGCAGCGAGGACCAAAAGCAAAAAATCGCGCTGATGGAGAAGTCGTCGAAAACGATTTTCAATCACACCGCCATGGTCTGCGGCCGGGACGAAGACAAGACCATCACCCGCAAGGTTTATCGGCTGGAGCGCAACGGTGAAGCGGCGCGCGATATCACGATGCAATGCATGGAATATATGCTGACCACGCGGGGCGGACGGCCCTGTATCAGCCGGCCCTGAGACGTAACTAAAGAGTCTCCAGCTCTTCGATCATCCGCTCGATGACGCCAAGACCGCCCTGCCAGAACGCGGGGTCGCGCGCGTCGAGGCCGAACGGCGCGAGCAGCTCGGAGTGGTGCTTGGTGCCGCCAGCCGCCAGCATGGCGAGGTAGCGCTCGGCAAAACCCTCGGCGGCGTGTTCGTAGACCGCGTAGAGCGAATTCACCAGGCAATCGCCGAACGCATAAGCGTAAACATAGAACGGCGAATGGATGAAATGCGGGATGTAGGCCCAAAACGATTCGTAGCCGGGTTTGAGTTCGATCGCGGGCCCGAGGCTCTCGCGCTGCACATCGAGCCATAATTCGCCGATACGATCGGCGGTCAATTCGCCATTCTTGCGCTCGGTGTGGACGACGCGTTCGAAGCTGTAGAAAGCGATCTGCCGCACCACGGTGTTGATCATGTCCTCGACCTTGGCGGCAAGCATGGCCTTTCGCTCTTTGGCGTCGCGCGTGTCAGCCAGCAGCCGCCGGAAAGTAAGCATTTCGCCGAACACGCTTGCGGTCTCGGCAAGCGTCAGCGGCGTCGGCGCCATCAGCGCGCCGTTCGGCGCGGCAAGTACTTGATGCACACCGTGGCCCAATTCGTGCGCCAACGTCATCACGTCGCGGGTCTTGCCCTGATAATTCAGCAGCACGTAAGGATGCGCTGACGGCGTGGTCGGGTGCGCGAAAGCGCCCGGCGACTTGCCCGGGCGGACCGGCGCATCGATCCAGCGCTCGGCGAAGAAGCGCTCGGCAATCGCCGCCATCTGCGGTGAGAACGCGGCGTAAGCCGTGAGAACGGTTTTGCGCGCCTCGGTCCAGCCGACCGCGCGCGTTACCACCTGCGGCAACGGCGCATTGCGGTCCCAATACGGCAGTTTCTTCTTGCCGAACCATTTGGCCTTCAGCGCGTAATAGCGGTGCGACAGGCGCGGGTACGCGGCACGGACGGCGGCGACCAGCGCCTCGACCACTTCGCGCTCTACCCGATTGTCGAGATTGCGGGCGTCGGCGATGTCGGCAAAGCCGCGCCAGCGATCGGAGATTTCCTTGTCCTTCGCCAGCGTGTTGGTGATGAGCGCAAACTGGCGGACGTTGTCTTTGAGCGTGTGCGCCAGCGCTTGAGCGGCGGCCTTGCGCTTCGGCCCCGAACGGTCCTGCAACAGATTGAGCGTCCGCTCGATGGCGAGCGTCTTGCCCAGCACCTTGAAGCGGAGCGAGGCGATAGTGGCATCGAACAGCCGATTCCAGGCTGAATAAGCCGTCATGGATTTTTCGTGGAACAGCTGCTCGACGCGGTCTTCCAGTTGATAAGGCCGATAGCGGCGCACGTCTTCCAGCCACGGCCGGTAATGGCCGAGGGCCGGATCGTTCATCGCCGCTTCCAGCAGCGCGTCGTCGATGCGGTTCAGTTCGAGCGAGAAGAACAACAAGTGCGTCGACGCCGCGGTCAAGCGCTCTTGCACGTCGCCGTAGAATTTGGTGCGCGCCGGATCGAGCGTATCTCCGGCGTGCAGCAGCCCGGCGTAGGAGCCGAGACGGCCCATCAGGTCGTCGATGGCCTCATAGCTCTTCACCGCTGCGGCGAGCGTGGCGCCGCCCTGCGGCGACGCCGCCATGTCAGCGAGCTTCCCCTTGTAGGCTATCTCGAACGCCGCGCAGTCGGCGTCGGCCCGGTCGAGGTCGGTCTTGATCGCGGGATCGTCCAACCCGGAATAGAGGTCGGATAAATTCCATTCCGGCAACGCGCCGAGCGCCTTGTTGCTCGTCGAGGCGCCAGCTACCGGCCGCTTGGCGGCGGTTTTCCGTGTCGCTCGCTTGGAACGCGTGGCGGCTTTTGCCATAGATTGCACCCTCACCGGCTGCTGATGTGGCGAAACAAAAAGGCGCGCGCAAGGCCATCCACAGCACACCCGCAAGTCTGAGGCGCAACATGGCCAAAGTCCTTATTCCGCTTCCGCGCCAGGATTTCGATCCAAGCGAAGCGGCCGTGAGTTGGAGCGTGCTTAAGCAACACGGCCATTCCATCGCCTTCGCGACGCCTGATGGCCGGCCCGGCGCGGCTGACGACATGATGCTTACTGGCGAAGGGCTCGACGTGTGGGGTTTTCTGCCGGGCATAAAGCGTATCGCGGCAATCGGACGGCTGATGCGGGCCAATGCAGACGCCCGCACCGCGTACGCGCGCATGCAGGAGGACCCGGCCTACCGTGCGCCACTCTTATGGTCGCAACTTCGTTGCGAGGATTTCGACGGCCTTCTCCTCCCCGGCGGCCATCGCGCCCGTGGCATGCGTGAGTATTTGGAGAGCGAGACGTTGCAGCGTTTGGTCGCCGCGTTCTTCGCCGCGGGATTGCCGGTGGCGGCGATCTGTCACGGTGTATTACTCGCGGCGAGGAGCCGCGGCGCCGACAGCCGCTCGGTGCTGTTCGGCCGGCGCACCACGGCGCTGACCTGGGCGCTGGAGCGCGCGGCGTGGCGCGCTGGGCGCGTCGTTCGCTTCTGGGACCCGAATTATTATCGCACGTACCCGGACGGGCCGGAAAAACCGGCCGGCTTCATGTCGGTCGAGCAAGAAGTAACGCGCGCGCTGGCGAGCGCTGCGGATTTCCTCGACGTGTCGCGGAGCGATCCGGACTACCGGCAAAAGACCAGTGGCGTGGTGCGCGACACGTTCGAGAACGAGCGTCCGGCGTTCGTGGTGCGCGACGGCAATTACATTTCCGCGCGCTGGCCCGGGGATGTGCACACCTTCGCCAAGCGCTTTGCGCACATGCTCGATGAGGCGCGACCATAGGCGGGGCGCATGCCTGTCAATCCTCGTATTTCTCCGGCTTGGTTTCCGAGACAAACCACCAGATCAGGCCGGTCGCTGCCGCGGCAACCGCAGCCAGCGGCAGATAGCCGATGCGTTGGCCAAAAGCCTGAAACAAAAACCCGGTCGCGCTGGTGCTGACCGAGGCGGCTATACCGCTCATGGTACCGACCGCGCCGACCGCGAGATTGAATCGCCCGGTGCCGGCGGTCAAATCGGCGATGACCAAAATCGTGAGCACGCCGATCACCGCGCCGGTAATTCCGCTCATGATCTGTCCGACCATCAGGAACGGATACGCGGAAGTAAACGCGAGCAAGATTATACGGACCGGCTCAAGCCCGAAGCCGATCAACAGCAGCGGGCGACGCCCCCTTTTTTCGGAATGAAAGCCCACCCACGGCGCGAGGAGGGCGACTACGATCTGCGGGGCGATGATCAAGCCCGACATCCAGATTGCGGCTTGTGTGTATTTGGCGGCGACCAGATTTTCCCCCATCACCGGCAGGACGGAAGCGTCAGCAAGCTGAAACAACAGCGTCGCGGCCGTGAATAGAACAAGCTTGTGATTCTTGACGAGATCGACAACGCGCCCGGTGGTGATCCGGTCTTTGCTCCGGCCGGCATTGCGGGCTCGCGCGTAGTCGATCTCGTCGCCGCGGATGAAACCGAGCGCGATCAGCGCGGGAACGCACAACGCTGCCGCTGCGTAAAAAATCGCGCCGTTCCACAGGTAAGCGCCTGCCGCGCCCATCAGCGCGGCCGTCAAAGCGTGACCGGCGGCGGCGTAGCGATAGTTGCGGCCGGTGCGCAGCGCGATCGCGCTTCGGCCGACCAGCCCGAGACTGATCGCGCCGATTGCCGGCGTGATGATACCCGCGGTCGCGCCCTGGAGAATTTGCGCGACGAAAACCGACACGAAGTTCGGCGCCAAACCGAGAAGCAGCGCCGAAGCACCTGTGATCACGATGCCGACCGCGGCCAGTCCCCGCTTCCACGTTATGGCGTCTGCGACCGCCCCGCCGGGAATCTGGCTGATCATGCCGGCGACGCTGGCTGCCGCCAGTGCAACGCCGATGTTGCCCCGCGTCCAGCCCGACTCTGCCAGGTAGAACGCCACGAACGTGCCGAATCCGGTTTGGACGTCGGCGACGAAGAAATTCATCCAGTCGAGACCGCGGCGGCTTTGCGCGGACGCAGGCGTGCGCAGTGAATGCCGCGCTTCGCGGTAGCGTCCCGCGGCGGAGCGCAGGCGGGAATGGGGAAGTCCTGCGGCGGCGGCCATTTCCGGCAATGGGTGTGCGTGGGCGAAAAGGTCTTTGAAACGAAAGCAAAACGTTAAGGATGGACGTTGAGTTCCACAGTCGCGGCATAGCGGGACCCGCTCGTTCCCCGCCGATGTCGCCGATAGGTTTAACGAGCCTTTAAGCACCCCTCGCCCAGAGTGCCCCGAAACGGCACAAAAGCCGTTTGCGAAATTAGTTGAGGATTTTCATGGGCATCCTTGTTGTTGATGACGATCCGGTGCAATGCCGGCTGGTCGAGGGCATGCTGCAAAAGCTCGGCTACGAAACCCAGTCGATCGATAACGGCGACGACGCTTTAGCCTTGTTGACCGGCCCGGACGGGCCGCGGTTCGATGCCGTAATCCTCGATCTCGTGATGCCGAACCTCGACGGGCTGGGCGTATTGGCAAGGCTTCGTCAGGCGGCAATCCCGGTGCCGGTGATCGTGCAGACCGCGCACGGCGGAATAGACAACGTCGTCTCTGCGATGCGGGCCGGCGCCGTCGATTTCGTCGTCAAGCCGGTCGGCGCGGAGCGGCTGCACGTGAGCCTGCGCAATGCGCTCAACTTGCAAGCCCTCGAAGGCGAACTAAATCGCATCAAGCACAGCCGATCGGGCACGCTCGGCATCCGCGACATCATTACCAAGACCGCGATCATGCAATCCGTACTGAGGATGGCCGAAAAGGCTGCGGGATCGAATATTCCGGTTCTCGTCGCCGGTGAGTCCGGCGTCGGCAAGGAATTGATCGCGCGCGCGATCCACGGTTCAGGCGATCGCCGCATGAAGCCGTTCGTCGCCGTCAATTGCGGCGCCATGCCGGAGAACCTGATCGAGTCGATCCTGTTTGGCCACGAGAAGGGATCGTTCACCGGCGCCACCGAGCGTCACGTCGGCAAGTTTGTCGAGGCGTCCGGCGGTACGCTGTTCCTCGACGAAATCGGCGAACTGCCGCCGGCCGCGCAGGTCAAACTATTGCGGTCGATTCAGGAGGGCGAAGTTGAGCCGGTCGGCGCACGCAAGCCGGTGAAGGTCGACGTCCGGCTCGTTTCGGCGACCAATCGCGATCTGATTGCGGACGTGAAGCAAGGACGTTTCCGCGAGGACCTGTTCTACCGCCTGCACGTTTTTCCCATCACGGTGCCGCCGCTGCGCGAGCGCGCGAACGACATTCCCGCGCTGGCGCGGCACTTCCTAGCGCTGTTTGCGGCGGAGGAGGGCAAGCGGATTCGCTCCATCACGCCGGACGCCTTGCGGCTGCTGGCGGCGTTTCCGTGGCCGGGAAACATCCGGCAACTCGAGAATGCGGTCTTTCGCGCCGTCGTGCTCGCCGAGGGCGACAACATCGGTGTCGCCGAGTTTCCGCAAATTACGGCGCAACTGGACGCGCCCTCGACCATTCCGCAGCTCGAGCCGGAAGGGGCCGAGAACGACTATCTCGGGGATCCGACACAAAACGCGGCCGATATGGATGCGCCCTCTGCCCCGCAGGCGGCATCCGACCCGGCGTTGATCGACGCCTTGGCGTTGCTCGATGCGGAGGGCTCGATCCGGCCCCTGGACCAGCTCGAAGCCGACATTATCCGCTACGCGGTTGCGCATTATCGCGGCCAGATGTCGGAAGTCGCGCGACGGCTGCAAATCGGCCGTTCCACTCTCTACCGCAAATTGGAGCTTTTGGGCCTCACCGGAAGTGACTGCCGGGAGCCCGAAACCGGGGAAGAGAGCGTTGCCGCGGAGCGACAGCCGCGGAAAATCGTCGGAATCGGGGCAAATTAGGCTTATTTTCCAACGACAAACCTACAGCCCGTCACGTAATGTGAATTCCAAAGAAAATCGACCGCTGTTAAAAAGCGTGATCGGGGGCCATCGTCCCGATCGGCGCTATGGTTTTGTCACGTTGCGTGCCATCGGGGAAATCTGACGTTCGACTGGGGTCGATAAAGGAGAACAAAGCAATGACGGGCGTCCGTCTCGATCGGTTCCTCGCGTCAACCGCGATCGCGCTGCTTTTATGCGCGGGCGGCGCGGCTTGGGCCGGATCATCCTCCGGCGATCAGGACGCCGCGACCGAAACGACATCATCGGTTTCCGATCAACCGGCAGCAGTGTCGTCCGACACGGCAACGGACCCCGCGACAGAGGCCGCACCCGCGCCGCCCGCTGAATCGACTTCGGCCATTCCCTCGCAGGCGAAAACGACCGAACCCGCCGACGAGCCCGCTGCAGCGACGGAACAGCCGGCCGAGCCCAAAGCTCCCGCCATCGCGGATACTCCGCCAGCTCATGCGACCCCGGCGGCCGCAAACGGCGGCGACGAGGTGCCGGCGCCCGCCGCCAGTACTTCACCCGGTGCCACGCCGAATGATTCTGCCGCGGGCACGGCTCCAACTGCCGTTGCTGACGGCAATACCGCGATCACCGAAAAATTGCGGGAGCTCGCCAACGGAAAATTCGATCGGATGCTCGGCGGCAAGAAGGAACGCGCAGCATTCGAGGCCTATTACGCGAGCCGCGATTACGCGCCGCTCTGGCTGACCGACGGCAAGCCGAACGCTCGTGCGC
The DNA here is from genome assembly GCA_036490575.1 of Xanthobacteraceae bacterium. GTDB lineage: Bacteria > Pseudomonadota > Alphaproteobacteria > Rhizobiales > Xanthobacteraceae > BOG-931. The sequence goes on along the minus strand of DASXDP010000096.1, from coordinate 47,293 downwards.
AAGCGGCGATCGCCTATCTCGGCCAGGTTGACGCCGACGGTCTTGAGCCCAGCGATTATCCGACCCCGAATTTCGCGTCGCTGAGCGATCCCGCCGCGCTTGCGGAAGCCGAACTGCGGTTATCGCTCTCGCTCTCGGCTTACGCGCACCACGCTGCGGTAGGCCGCGTACACTGGACGCGCGTCAGCGGCGACATCTCTTACGATTTGAAGGTCCCTGCCCCCGGCGATGTTCTCGCCAAGATTGGCTCGGCGCACGACGTCAGCGAGGCGCTGGCGAGCTATGAGCCGCAAAGTCCGGGCTATCTCGCGCTGAAGGCCAAACTCGCCGAGTTGCGCGGCGGCAAGGAAGAAGCCGGACAGGCGCCGATCCCAAATGGGCCGGCGATTAAGATCGGCGCGCCGGATGCCCGCGTGGCGCAACTGCGCCAGCGCCTGAATGCCCCGGGCGACGACAACATCTATGACAAGACGCTGGCCGAAGCGGTAAAGCGGTTTCAGCAAGAGCATGAGCTCAAACCGACGGGCTTGCTGACGCCTGCAACCATCGACGCGCTCAATGGCCGGCAGCCCGACCGTCCGATCGATATCATCGTCGCGAATATGGAACGCTGGCGATGGATGCCGCACGACTTGGGCCGCACCTACGTCATGGTCAACCTGCCTGATTTCACGCTGCGGGTCGTGCACGACAACAAAGAACTGTGGAAGACCAAGATCGTCGACGGCAAACCGAATATGCCGACGCCGATCATGAGCGCGGAGATGAAATTCATTACGGTCAACCCGACCTGGAATGTGCCGCCCTCTATCGTCGCCCGGGAATACATGCCGGCCCTGCAACAGGATCCGACCGTCCTGACGCGGATGGGTTTGTCGGTCAGCACCAATCCCGACGGCACCGTGCACATTTCGCAGCCGCCCGGCGAGAGAAACGCGCTCGGCAGGCTGCGCTTCAACTTCCCCAACAAATTCCTGGTCTATCAGCACGATACGCCGGAGAAACACTTGTTCGCTTTAGAGAAGCGCGCGTTCAGCCACGGCTGCATGCGCGTGCAGGATCCGGTGAAATACGCCGAAGTCTTGCTCTCGGTGGTGCGGCCGCACGAGGGCTACACCGAAGATCGCATTCGCAGGATGTTCGGCACCAGCGAAACGGACATCAGCTTTCCGAATTTCATTCCCGTCCACCTGACCTATCAAACTGCGTTCGTGGACGAGAACGGCAAGCTGCAATTCCGCGACGATGTCTACGGCCGCGATAAGGTTCTGCTTTCAATCCTGAAAAGCGACGAACGCAAGGTCGCGGACACGCCGATTGAGCGGAGAGAGAATACCGTCAAGCGCGAACTGTTGGCGATGCCCGAGCAGTCCGGCTTTTTCGGCGGGCGTAGTTACCCCGGCGGCGGCGACTTCTTTTCGCGGCTGTTCGGTCCCCCCGCAGATCAGGCTCCGGTCAGAGGCCAGCGCCGGCGGTCGGCGCAAACGACCGACAGCAATTTCTCGGAGCGCTGGCGGTAAGCTCATAGGGCGCGAGAGCCCACTCGGGCTCGCGCAAGCCCTTCCCTGCTCGGCTGACGTCGCCGCGTGGGCGGCCCGCATGCGAGTGGCGGCCCGAGGACAGGGTTTGCCGTTCTTCTTTGTTGTCGCGGGTGATGCCTCTAGCGCCGCGCGTCTGTAGTGTCGCCCGAACACCACACGCTCCTGTGAAAAGGCTGTTGCCAAAGTCCACAGGCGCCGCCCCCGTGTTGATCTCCGTTATGGCGTCGGGCATGTTTTGCCGTGGACGCGATCACTCCGGGGCGGGGGTCGCCGATGTAAACGCGCGTGTTACCCAGCCGGCGCGAAAACGCTGACCGGCGGGCGTGGCAAACGGAACCGGCGCGTTTAGTCTGTTCCAAGATGATTAGCACAGGTTGCCGGCAGTGGTTGCGTTGGCGCATCGTTGTTGCGGTCGAAGCGCGTGGCTGCGCGCGCAGGAGATGTTCTCCCGCGTTCGCGCCCGCAATGGCGTGGTGCTGTTAGGATTAGTGGCCGGTGCATGCACCGTCGGCCCTGATTACCACCCGGATGCGGCGCCGACGCCGGCACATTATAAAGAGCTCAAGGGCTGGAAAGTCGCGACGCCGAGCGATCGGCTCCCGCGCGGCGACTGGTGGGCGATCTACCGCGACCAAAAACTTGATTTCCTGATCAAGCAGGTCGAAATTTCAAATCAGAACGTGCTGGCGGAAGCCGCCGCTTACGAACAAGCGCGCGCAGTGATCAGGGAAGCGCAGGCGTCGCTGTACCCGACATTGACCGGCGCTTACACCTTCACGCGCAGCTATACAGGTCCCAAAGCCTTCGGAAACCAAATCGGGCTTTCGGGCGTCGGCAACGTCAGCGCGGTCTATACCACCACGTTCAATCCGCAGCTAAGCGCCACCTGGGATATTGACGTGTGGGGCCAGGTGCGCCGCCAGATCGAAAGCAACGCCGCGGCGACGCAAGCCACCAAAGCCGATCTCGACAACGCCAAGCTGTCAGCCCAGGGGATGCTGGCCGCGGCCTACTTCAATTTGCGAGCGACGGATTCGTTGATCGATCTTTTGCAGCGCACGACGGTACAATACAAAAAGACCCTCGACATCGTGCAAAACCAGTTCAATGCCGGCTATTCCGTCACGCTCGGCGACGTCGCCACCGCGCGCGCGCAAGTCGAGACTACCGAAGCGCAAACCAAGAGCACCATCGCGACACGAGCGCAGTACGAGCATGCCATCGCCATTCTGATCGGCCGGCCACCCGCCGAACTGAGTGTTGGGCGTCGCCTCCTCGCCGGCGGCATTCCAAGGATTCCGGTGACCCTGCCCTCGGAGCTTCTGGAACGTAATCCAGCTATTGCCGCCGCGGAGCGCACCATGCAGGAACAAAACGCGCTGATCGGCGTCGCGGTCGCGGGCTATTTTCCGGCGATCAGCCTGTCCGGCGCGATCGGGTTTATCGGGACCCGTCCTTTGCCGTTCAATGTCGCCAACGAAGTGTGGTCGCTGGGCGCTGCCGGCACGCAGATTTTCTTCAATGGCGGATTGACTTCGGCGCAGGTCGATTCGGCACGCGCCGTCTATTGGCAGAGCGTCGCCACGTATCGGCAGACGGTGCTGACGGCGTTTCAGGGAGTTGAAGACAATCTTGTCGCCATACGGCAGTTGACCGAGGCGATCGCGGTGCAGCATCAAGCGGTCAAGGACGCGCAGCAGGCGGTCGACGTCTATCTAAATCAGTATCAAGCCGGCACCGTCGCGTTTACCACCGTGGTAACCGCCGAAATTACGCTGTTGGCCGACGAAGAAACAGAATTGACCTACCGTCAGAATCTGTTCCTCGCCAGCGTGCTGCTGATCGAAAACCTCGGCGGCGGTTGGGACACAAACCTGCTGCCGTCGCGGAAAGAACTCGAACAGGGCTTCTCACTTCTGCCGCAACTTCCGCCCAATGAGACCGGCCCTCGGCCCGAACTGCCGCCGGCTCCGGCAACTCATTGAGTTGCCGTTTGATTTCTAGTTAACCACGCGCGGGCAATGGACGAATTTCAGTGCCGCGGCCTGGAACGCGGCGCTCTCGGTCGTCCTTTTATTAGCGAATATTCATTAGCTAAGGCCTTGTGGCTCCCGTTATATACGGCCCACCCGATAAACGAACGCGCAGATGGACGAGCGAACGCGCAGAACCGTTGAAGAAGCACCGCCGGACCGCCGCACGGTACCGCTGCCGATTGTCACTAAACCGCGCGGCGGGAGAACTCGCGTCGTTCTCGGATTGATTATCATCATCGGTCTGCTCGTTGTCGGTTATCTCATCTACCGCTGGGCCGTTCCGGCCACGCCGCCGCCCTCAGCCGCGCGCACTCAGCAGGCCGGCGGCGCCCAGTCGGTCGGCGTCTCGCCCGTCGGCCGCGGCGATATCCGCGTGATCTTGAACGCGCTTGGGACGGTCACGCCGATTGCGACCATCACAGTGGTGACGCAGATCGACGGTCAGGTGATTTCGGTGCCGTTCACCGAGGGACAAATCGTCAACAAAGGCGACACGCTGGCGCAAATCGACGACCGGCCCTATCGGCTGCTGCAGGCGCAATACGAAGGCCAGCTGGCGCGAGATCAGGGCGTACTCGCACAGGCTCAAGTCGATCTGGCGCGCTACCAGAAGCTTTCCGAGCAGAATTCGATCGCGCGCCAGCAGTACGAGGACCAAGTCTACATCGTCCAACAGGACCAGGGCACGGTGAAGCTTGATCAAGCGCAGATCGACCAGCAGAAGCTGAACGTGCAGTACTGCCACATCGTCTCGCCGGTGACCGGCCGCGTCGGCATCCGACTGATCGATCCGGGAAATTACATACAGGCATCGGCAAGCACGGTGATCACTACGGTGACCCAGATGCAGCCGATCACGGTGATCTTTCCGATTCCCGAAGACAATCTACCCGATGTCATGCCGCAATTGAGCGCAGGCACTACGCTCGAAGTGGCGGCTTACGACCGGGCCAATGTCAAACACCTGGCGACCGGGCGCGTCATCGCGCTCGACAGTCAGATCGACACGACCACCGGCACGGTCAAAGTGCGCGCGCAGTTCGACAATTCCGACGATGCGCTGTTTCCGAACCAGTTCGTCAACGCCCAGCTTCTCGTCAAGACATTACACGACGTGGTCACCGTTCCGAGCGCGGCTATCCAGCGCGGAGCGCCCGGCAGTTACGTCTACGTCGTCAACGCCGACAACACCGTCTCGGTGCGGGCGATCAAGATCGGTCCGACCGACGGCCCGACGGCGGAGGTCGTTTCCGGTCTGTCGGCCGGCGAGCGGGTGGTGGTCGACGGCACGGACCGATTGCGCGACGGAGCGCGCGTCACAATTCCCGATGCGTCCGGCGCACCGGCGAGTTCGCCCGCCGGACAACCGGGCGGCGCCGAGCACGGTCAAAATCGGCGCGGCAACGGCGGCCAATAGCGCCATGACCCGAAAAGGCCGCATCGGAATCTGCGAACGGCCGGCGTTTTGAGGCAGCCGGCGGCAAGCGCGAGCCATCAGATGCAGCGCGACATTAAAGCCCAGCGATGAACGTCTCCGAAATCTTCATTTTGCGTCCAGTCGCGACAACGCTGCTCATGGTGGCGATCATGTTGTCGGGCATCGTCGCGTACACTTTCCTGCCGTTGTCGACACTGCCTGAGGTCGATTACCCGACCATTCAGGTCCAGACTTTCTATCCCGGCGCGAGCCCGGAGGTGATGACGTCCTCGATCACCGCTCCACTGGAGCGGCAGCTCGGACAAATGCCGGGACTGAATCAAATGACGTCGGCAAGCTCGGCCGGCGCGTCCGTTATCACGTTGCAATTCAGCCTCGACCTTTCCCTCGACGTGGCTGAGCAAGAGGTGCAAGCCGCGATCAATGCCGCCAACAACCTTTTGCCCAGCGACCTGCCAATCCCGCCGGTCTACGCCAAGATCAATCCGGCCGACGCGCCGATCCTCACACTGGCGGTAACCTCGAAAAGCGTCTCGCTGACCGAGCTTGAGGATTTGAGCGAAACCAGGCTAGCGCAGAAGATTTCGCAGTTGAGCGGAGTGGGCCTCGTCAGCATCAGCGGCGGCCATCGCCCGGCGGTGCGAATCCAGTTCAAACCGCAGGCGCTTGCCGCCTACGGGATCAACATCGACGACGTCCGCACCACCGTCGGCAACTTCAACGTCAATACGCCCAAAGGAAACTTCGACGGCCCCGCGCAGGCGACCACCATCAACGCCAACGATCAGATCGAAAACGCGGGGCAGTACGCCAACATTATCATCGCCTATCGCAACGGCGCCCCGGTACGCCTCTCGGATGTCGCCGATGTCATCAGCGGCACCGAAAACACCAAGCTTAGCGCGTGGGCGAATACCACGCCGGCTATCCTGCTCAATATCCAGCGCCAGCCCGGCGCCAACATCATCCAGGTGGTGGACCGCGTCAAGACGTTGCTGCCGCAGATCGTGTCCGGCCTGCCGGCCGCGGTCGACGTCGGCGTGCTCAGCGACCGCACCGTGACCATCCGCGCGTCGGTATCTGACGTCGAGTTCTCGCTGGCGCTCGCCGTCGTGCTGGTCGTGATCGTGATCTTTGTCTTCCTGCGGACGCTTCCCGGCACGATCATACCGAGCCTGTCGGTCCCGCTGTCGCTCGTCGGCACGCTGGGCGTGATGTACCTGCTCAGTTTCAGCCTCGACAATCTGTCGCTGATGGCGCTCACCATCGCGACCGGCTTTGTCGTCGACGACGCCATCGTGATGATCGAGAACATCGCGCGCTACGTCGAAGACGGCATGGAGCCGGTGGAAGCGGCGCTTCAGGGCTCGCGGCAGATCGGCTTCACCATCATTTCGCTCACCATCTCGCTGATCGCGGTGCTCATCCCGCTTCTGTTCATGGGCGACGTGGTCGGCCGCCTGTTCCACGAATTCGCCATTACCCTCGCGGTGACAATCGTCATCTCGGCGATCGTCTCGCTGACGCTGGTGCCGATGATGTGCGCCAAGCTCATTCGCCATCATCCGGACGCCGAGCGCTCCGCCTTCGATATCCACGCCGAGCGCACCTTCGATGCGATCATTGCCGCCTATGGCCGCGCGCTGACTTGGGTGCTCGACCGCCAGCCGCTGACGCTGTTGGTCGCCGTGCTGACGCTCGCGGTCACGATTTTGCTCTACGATCTCATCCCGAAGGGTTTTTTCCCGGTGCAAGATACCGGGATAATCCAGGGCATCTCGGAAGCGTCGCAAAGCATTTCATATCAAGCCATGTCCGAGCTGCAGAACAAGCTCGCCGAAGCCATTCTGCGCGATCGCGACGTGGCGGGCTTGAGTTCGTTCGTCGGCGTCGATGGCACCAACCAGACCCAGAACACCGGACGCTTCCTGATCAGCCTGAAGCCGCACGACGAGCGCCACCTCACGGCAACGCAGATTATACGGCGCATCCAAAAGGAGATATCCGGAGTCGTCGGCATTTCCCTGTACATGCAGCCGGTGCAGGACTTGACCATCGACGCAACGATCAGCCGCGCGCCCTACCACTTCGTGCTTGAGGACGCCAACTCCAAGGAATTCAACACCTGGGTGCCGCGGCTCGTCGACCAGCTCAGCAAGCTGCCGCAACTCACCGACGTCGCAAGTGACTTGCAGCAGCAGGGCCTGGCGCTCGACATTGTCATCGACCGCGCCACCGCCGCCCGCTTCGGCATCACGCCCGCGACCGTCGACAACGCACTCTACGACGCTTTCGGCCAGCGCTTCATCTCGACCATCTACACCCAATCGAACCAGTATCGCGTGATCATGGAGGTCGATCCCAAGCAACAGCTCTCGCTCGAAGGTCTGTCGATGATTTATCTGCCATCGTCAGCGTCGACGACGAACGGGCAAGTGCCGCTTTCGGCCATCGTGCATCTGGAGAAGCGCACCGGGCCGTTGTTGATTACCCATTACGGACAACTCCCGGCTACCACGATCTCGTTTAACACCGCACCCGGCGTTTCGCTCGGCGAGGCGGTCACCGCCATCGAGCAGACCGAGCACAATCTCGGTTTGCCGATCAGTTTCACCACCGCGTTCCAGGGCACCGCGGCCGCCTTCCAGTCCTCGTTGCTCAACGAGGTCTTTCTCATCATTGCCGCGATCGCGGCGATGTACATTGTGCTCGGTGTTCTCTACGAGAGTTTCATTCATCCGATCACCATTCTCTCGACCCTGCCGTCGGCCGGTGTCGGCGCGCTGCTGTCGCTGATGCTCCTTCACTACGACCTCGACATCATCGCCATCATCGGCATCATTTTGCTGATCGGCATCGTCAAGAAAAACGCGATCATGATGATCGACTTCGCGCTCGATGCCGAACGCAACGAGCGCCTGCCGCCGCGTGAAGCGATTTACCAGGCCTGCCTGCTCCGCTTCCGCCCGATCATGATGACGACCATGGCCGCGATCCTGGGCGCCGTGCCGCTGATGGTCGGCACCGGCACCGGCTCGGAGCTGCGCCAGCCGCTCGGCGTCGCCATCATCGGCGGCCTTGCGCTCAGCCAGTTGCTGACGCTGTTTACGACGCCGGTCATTTATCTCTACTTCGATCGGCTGGCGGTGCGTTTGACCGGCCGGCGGCCGACCAATCCGCTCGCCGGTCACGAGCCCGCCGAATGAATATTTCGGCGCCATTTATCGCCCGGCGGGTGGCGACCACGCTCCTGACCATCGGTATCGCGCTCGGCGGCGCTCTCGGTTTTTCCAAACTGCCGGTGTCGCCGTTGCCGCAGGTGGATTTTCCGACCATTTCCGTCACCGCATCGCTCCCCGGAGCCAGCCCCAACACGGTCGCGACCAGCGTCGCCGAGCCGCTTGAGCGCCATCTCGGGCAAATCGCCGACGTCAGCGAAATGACGTCGCAAAGCGGAATCGGACAGACCCGCATTACGCTTCAATTCGACGTCAGCCGCGACATCGACGGCGCCGCTCGCGACGTCCAGGCGGCCATCAATGCGGCCGCCGCCGATCTGCCGGCCAACCTTCCCAGCAATCCGACCTACCGCAAGGTCAACCCCGCCGACGCGCCGATCCTCATTCTCGCGCTCACGTCGAAGACCATGACGCAGGGGCAGATGTACGATGCCGCGAGCAACGTGCTCGCCCAGCGGCTTTCGCAATTAAGCGGCATCGGCAACGTCGTCATCGGCGGTTCGACGCTGCCGGCGGTGCGCGTCGACCTCAACCCGCAGGCGCTTTACAAATACGGCGTCGGCCTGGAAGACGTGCGCGCGGCGCTCGCTTCGGCCAACGCCAATAGTCCGAAAGGCAGCATCGACGACGGCAATCGGCGTTATCAGATCTACACCAACGATCAGGCCACCACCGCGGCGGACTATATCCCCCTCGTCATCGCTTACCGCAATAACGCCGCCATCCGGCTTTCCGACGTCGCCGCGGTGACCGATTCGGTCCAGGACACGCGCAATCTCGGCATGTCCAACGGCCAGCCCTCGGTACTCGTTATCCTGTTCCGTCAGCCGAACGCCAACATCATCGAGACCATCGACAACGTCACGCGGGAGCTGCCGCATCTGGAAGCGGCGATGCCGGCTGACATCAACGTCAACATTGCCATCGACCGCAGCACCACCATTCGCGCGTCGCTGCACGACACGGAAGTGACGCTGGTATTGGCCGTCATCCTGGTCACGATCGTCGTCTTTCTTTTCCTCCGCAACATCCGGGCAACGCTTATTCCGAGCGTCGCCGTGCCGGTCTCAATCGTCGGTACCTTCGGCGTGATGTATCTGTTCAACTACAGCCTCGATCTGCTGTCGTTGATGGCGCTGACCATCGCTACCGGTTTTGTCGTCGATGACGCCATTGTCGTACTGGAAAATATTTCCCGGCACATGGAAGCCGGCATGTCACGGATGGAGGCGGCGTTCCGTGGAGCTCAGGAAGTAGGTTTCACGGTGCTGTCGATCAGCCTTTCGCTGATTGCGGTGTTTCTTCCGATTTTGCTGATGGGCGGAATTCTCGGCCGTCTGTTCCGCGAATTCACCGTCACGCTGTCGATCGCTATTGTGATATCGCTAGCGATCTCGCTGACCACTACGCCAATGATGTGCGGGCTGTTTCTGCGAACGCAGCCTGCGAACGCGCCGCGGCGTTTCGACGTTTTCGGGCATGTCCACAACGCCTATGCGCACTCGCTGACTTGGGCGTTGCGTCACAGCCGTCTGGTGCTGGCGATCTTCATCGCCACCATCTGCCTGAACGTATGGCTGTTTATCATCGTGCCCAAGGGCTTCTTCCCGCAACAGGACACCGGCCGCATGGTCGGCGCGCTGCAAGCCGATCAAGCCATTTCGTTCCAGGCGATGAGCGAAAAGCTGAAGCAGATGATGGCTATCGTGCAGGCGGATCCGGCGGTGCAGAACGTCGTCGGCTACACCGGTGTCGGGTCCGGCGGCGGCTACGCGCAGATCAATACCGGCAACGTTTTCATGTCGCTCAAGCCGTTATCGCAACGCAATGCGACGGTAGATCAGATCATCGCGCGGCTACGGCCGAAGCTGGCCGCGGTACCCGGCGGCCGCCTTTACATTGCCGCGGTGCAGGATTTGCGTGCCGGCGGCCGCCAAAGCAACGCGCAATACCAGTACACTTTGCAGTCCGAGGACGTGCAGCAACTCTATGAGTGGGTGCCCAAGCTGGTCGACGCGCTGGAGCACAATCCGATAATGACCGACATCAGTTCCGATCAACAGCAGCGGGGACTGGAGACTTATCTGGACATCGACCGAGATACGGCCGCCCGGCTCGGCGTCTCGCCGCTGCAAATCGACAATACGCTGTACGACGCTTTTGGGCAGCGGCAGGTTTCAGTGATCTATAGCGCCATCAACCAGTATCACGTCGTGATGGAAATCGACCCGCGCTATACGCAGTATCCTAACTCGCTCAACGAGGTCTTTGTCTCGCTGTCGGGAGCGACCCCGCCAGGCACCGCGACCACCAACGCATCGGGAGGCACCGTGAGCGGGACCGCCCCCGCCCTGCCGCTCGCCAAAACTAAAACAGTGCCTACGCCGGCATCCAACGTTTCTGAATTCACCATCGCCCGACCGGCCAAGGCGCAGACGCCATCCACCAGCGCATTGGCGGCGCGCAATTTCTTTACCAACTCGCTCGCCAACACCGGCCATGGCGCAACGTCCGCCGGTGCAGCCGTGTCGACCAATGTCGAGACCATGATTCCGCTCGCCGCGGTCAGTCATTACCACCCTAGTCACACGCCGCTGTCGATCAATCACCAGGGATTGTTCGTCGCCTCGACGATCTCGTTCAATCTGCATCCTGGGAAATCGCTGGGTGAAGCCGACGTCGAGATTAATAAGGCGATCCGCCGCATCCACATGCCTTCGAGCATCCACGGATCAATGGCTGGAACGGCGCAGCTCTTTCAGCAATCGCTATCGAAAGAGCCGATCCTCATCATAACCGCCATCGCCGCCGTCTACATCCTGCTTGGCGTGCTCTACGAGAGCTACATCCATCCCATCACCATTCTTTCGACGCTGCCGTCGGCCGGCGTCGGCGCGCTGCTGGCATTGATGCTGTTCCACACCGAGTTCGACATCATCGGCACCATCGCCGTCATTCTCTTGATCGGCATCGTCAAGAAGAACGCGATCATGATGATCGATTTTGCCATCGAAGCGAAACGTGCGCGCAACCTGAGCTCTTACGACGCCATTTACGAAGCGTGCCTGCTTCGCCTGCGTCCGATCCTGATGACGACATCGGCGGCAGTTCTGGGCGCCGTGCCGCTGGCGCTCTCATTCGGCAACGGCGGAGAAATTCGCCGGCCGCTCGGCATCGCCATCGTCGGCGGCCTGCTTATCAGCCAATTGCTGACGCTCTACACCACGCCGGTCGTCTATCTTTATCTCGACGGCGCCAGCGAATGGCCGGGCAAGGTGCGCGGAGGATTGAGACGGGTGCGCGAATGGTGGAACAGGCGCCCGCGCCTAAGCGAGGGGTAAGCGCGCCAACGCCGGCAGCGTCGTCTTCAGCGAATGTGGATAGGCCTGCGGCCATAACAGCATGGATCGGTCCACCGCCAATGCGCCGGCGCAATGCTTGCCTGCAACCGCCGTATCTCGCGACGCGCCGCTTCGACGATGGGCGCGCGGTAGCCATCGTCCATCTGTGGATCCGCTTCGAGCCGCGCGATCCGGTTTTCCAGCTCATAAATGTCGCGGTGGATCGCGTACCAGCGATCGCCATGGCCTTCGAACCAGCCGTCGGCAAAGGCCGGCGAAAGGCCGCAAACGAGCATAAGCGCCGTCAATGCAAACACGCCGCGCATGGTCACCGCATCCTCCGCTCGCCGAGCGCATGATAACCGCAGCCGTCGCAGCAGCAAAGCCGATCGCGAATTCGTCCACACCGCAGATCGGTGTTGGCTATACTTGGCGCACCGATTGCCACGAGGAGCCGATCACGTATGAGCCACCGGTATTTCGAGGATTTTGCCGTCGGAGATATTCAAAAGCCGAGCGGACGGATCCGCGTCGAGAAGAGCGATATCATCGCCTTTGCCAAGCAGTTCGATCCGCAACCCTTTCACCTCGATGACGAAGGCGGACGGAAGTCGATCTTCGGCCGCCTGGTGGCGAGTGGCTGGCATACCGCGGCCATGACCATGCGGCTTGTGGCCGGAAGCGAGTACCGGCCGGCCGAAGGCACCATTGGACTCGGGGTCGATGGCCTGCGCTGGCCGATCCCCGTTGTTCCCGGCGACGAATTGCGTATCGAAAACGAAGTGATCGACAAGCGGCTGTCGAAGTCGCGGCCCGATCGCGGGCTTCTCAAAATCCGGACCCGAACTTTCAACCAGGCGGGCCAAGTGGTGCAGGAGCTGACCGCCAACGCGCTCGTGCCGCGCCGCCTGGCGCACGACAAAGCCTGAGCGCCCAAGTGCAACCTTTTGATGAGATCCTGATACAGAAGATTTGACGGAGCGCGAATTTCGAAAGCCGTTTTTAATCTCTGCGGCAACATGCTCCGGCGCGAATCGGCAGGAGGCATCGATGGCTCAGACCGTAGCGGACATACTGGTTGACGCGCTTTCGCAAATCGGCGTCCGGCAGATTTTCGGATTGATCGGCGACTCGCTCAATCCGCTGGCCGATTCCGTCCGCAGAAGCGACCTTGAATGGATCGGCGTCCGCCACGAGGAAGGCGCGGCGCTTGCCGCCGCCGGCCAGGCGAAGCTGACCGGGCGGCTCGGCGTTTGCTGCGGCACCACCGGGCCGGGCAGCACGCACCTGGTCGCCGGTCTCTATGAAGCAAGCCGCGACCATGCGCCGGTATTGGCCCTCTCGGGCGACATGCCGCGCCAGATGCACGGCACCGACTATATCCAGACGACCAAGCCCGATTTGCTGTTTCGCGACGTGTCGCTCTACACCGAGACCGTCACGTCGGCTTCGCAGGCGCCGGCTGTCATCCATCAGGCCATCGCTGCCGCCTACGCCGGGCGCGGCGTCGCCCATCTCACGCTGCCGCAGGACGTCATTGAAGCCAAGGCGCCCGGCAGCGTCACCAGCATCGCCACGCTCAAGCCCCGGGCGGAACTTGCGGCGAGCGCGGACGAAATCGCCGACGTCGCTCGCCGGATCGATGCCGCCAGCACTGTCGTCATCATGTGCGGCGCCGGATGTCACGGCGCGGCCGATGAATTGCGCGCACTCTCCGACCGGCTGAAAGCGCCGCTCGTTCACTCCGTCAAGGGCCAGGACATTTTGCCGTTCGACGATCCGCGCTGGATCGGCGGCATTGGCATGATCGGCACCAAGGCGGTCTACAACGCGGTGATGGGCTGCGATCTGCTGCTGATGCTCGGCACCGACTACCCCTATTCGGAATTCCTGCCGCAAAAAGGCGATGTGATTCAGATCGACGAACGCGCACGCGTGCTCGGCCGGCGCGCGCCGACTGCACTCGGTGTCGTCGGCTCGGTGCGGCCAACGCTGCAACTTTTATTGGATAAGGTAGCGGCCAAGACCAACGGCAAATTCTTTGATCGCATTACCGACGAACGGCGGAAATGGGACGCCAAAATCGACAAACAGGCTGACCCGGCGCGCAGCAAGGACAGGATTCACCCACAAGCGGTGGCGCGCGCTGTCGGCGATCTCGCCAGGCGCGACGCGATTTTCGTCTTCGATACGGGCCTGAACACGCTGTGGTCGGCGAACTGGATTCGCCAAAGCGGCGCACAGCGCATCATCGGCTCGTTCAACAATGCCGCGGTCGGCACCGCGCTCGGCCAGGCCAACGGCATCGCGGCGCTTGACCGTTCGCGTCAGGTCATTGCGATGTGCGGCGATGGCGGATTCAACATGCTGATGGGCGAGTTTCTGACCGCCGTGCATCCCAAGCTGCCAGTCAAGGTGGTGGTCTATAACAACTCCGCTTTCGGCCTGATTTCGTTCGAAGCGGAATCAGTCGGCCTGCCCGCATATAAAAAGGGGATCGAATTTCCCAATCCGGATTACGTCGCGCTGGCGCAAGCGTGCGGCGGCAAGGGTTTTCATGCCGCCAAGCCGGGTGATGTTGTACCGGCGATCAAAGCCGGGCTCGCTGCCGACGGTCCGACCATTATCGATTGTGTCGTCGCCGCGGACGAGATGCCGAACTTTCCGCATCTCGACCTCGACAAGGCGGGCAACTATGCTCTGGCCAAGATCAAAGAAGCCATCATTGCCGTAACGGGGCCTTGACCGGCCGGCACTCCCGCGAATGCAAGACAGACCAAGAGTGATCGAGACCGCGCTCGCGGGTTACGAACTCCTGAACGATCCGCTGCTCAACAAGGGCACCGCGTTCAGCGACGCCGAGCGCGACGAATTCGAACTGCATGGATTATTGCCGCCTTACGTCACCACGCTGGACCTGCAAGTCGGCCGGCGGCATGACGCCTTGCAGGCGCCGAACAGCGATCTTCTGAAATACGTTTTCCTGCGCGGCTTGCAGGACACCAACGAGACGTTGTTTTACGCGCTGCTGACCCGGCATATCGAAGAACTGATGCCGATCGTCTACACGCCGGTCGTGGGATTGGGCTGCCAGCAGTTCAGCCGCATTTTCCGCAAGCCCCGCGGCCTGTTTCTCAGCTATCCCCTCAAGGACCGCATCAGCGATATTCTGAGCAATCCCCGATTTGATGCCGTCGATGCCATTGTCGTCAGCGACGGCGAGCGCATTCTGGGCTTGGGCGATCAGGGCGCGGGCGGCATGGGCATCCCCATCGGCAAGCTCGCCTTGTATACCGCGTGCGCCGGGCTTCATCCCGCCACCACCTTGCCGGTCCTGCTCGATGTCGGCACCGACAACCGCGAGCTTCTGGCCGATCCGCTTTACATCGGCTGGCGGCACGAGCGCATCCGCGACGCCGGCTATGACGCGTTCATCGCCACCTTCGTCGAAGCGGTTCGCACCCGCTGGCCGCACGTGCTGCTGCACTGGGAGGACTTTGCGCTCCGCAACGCCAACCGGCTGCTGGCGCAATATCGCGGCCAGGTTTGCAGCTTCAATGACGATATCCAGGGCACCGCGGCGATTGCCGTCGGCGCCATTCTTGCCGCCATCAACGTCACCGGAGTGCCGCTCGTCGAACAGCGCGTCGCGGTGCTCGGCGCCGGCTCCGCCGGCACCGGCATTTGTGCGTTGCTGGTGCGCGCCATGGTCGAGGCCGGATTGTCAGAAGGCGAAGCACGCAGGCGATTTTATTTGGTCGACCGTGAGGGGCTTTTGCTGGACGAGATGTCCGGACTTCAGCCGTTTCAGCGCGCGTTTGCGCGGCCCCGCGACGACGTCGCCGCGTGGGTGGCCGAATCGAAACCTCGCATCGATCTCGCCGATGTCGTCGCCAATGCCGCGCCGACTTTGCTGATCGGCACGTCGGGTCAAGCGCACGCGTTTTCAGAGCAAATCGTGCGCGCGATGGCGGCGCGCGTCCGGCAGCCGATAATTTTTCCGTTGTCCAATCCGACGGAACGAAGCGAGGCGACGCCGGACGACCTTCTCGCCTGGACCGACGGCCGCGCCGTGATCGGCACCGGCAGTCCGTTTCCGCCGGTGACGCGCGATGGCAAAGCCTTTCGCGTCGACCAGACCAACAACGCCTATGTGTATCCAGGCATCGGACTTGGCATCATTGCGGTAGAGTCCCGCTCCGTCTCCGACAGTATGTTTTTGGCCGCAGCGCGTACCGTCGCCGATCTTTCACCGGCAAAACACGATCCGCGCGCCAACCTTTTGCCCCCACTCGGCGAGCTGCCGTACGTGTCGCAGCAAGTCGCGATTGCGGTGGCCAAACAAGCCGTTAGCGAGGGCCTCGCCGGCGTTGCGGGCGAAGAAGACGTCACCGCGTGCATCCGGTCGAAAACCTGGCAGCCGGCTTACGCCCCATATCGGCGGCTGCGAAAGAAGGCCGGCGACTGAGCCTCCTCTCCACAACTGGCTGGAAAGCAGCGGGTTTTGCCCCGATTTCGCCGCCTCGAAAAAATAGTCTGCGAATCAGGTAAATGGGGCGATCTTTTTCAAGGGCGGGGCTCTCAATGGCTAAGCCGTGGCTGACGTTGCTGACTGTCGCATTTGTCGGCATTACTGCCGGTGTAGTGTCGTCGTGCACGACAGCTCCTTCTCTTCCACCGCCGTTCGGACCCGAGGCCGCGCCGCCACCCCCGCCTCCAGGAGGTGAATACCCGCCGCCTCCGCCCGGCGCGCCGCCACCGCCCGGCGCAATGAGCGGTCCTCCACCCGGTCCGCCCCCTGTCGGTCCGCCCCCCGGTGGACCGCCGCCCGGCGCCATGCCGCCTCCAGGCCACCGAATGGCCGAGGCCTGCGGCGCCGATCTGCGGCGCTTCTGCGCGAATGTGTCACCCGGCCAAGGACGCAAACTGGAGTGCCTGCAATCGCACCGGCGCAAACTGTCGCCGCCATGCAAGGGCTTCCTTGCCGAACGCGGCGGCAGGTAGTTTCCGCCTGCGGCGCGGCTTGAGGACAACCGTGCCGCGCCGGCATTTGCGGATTGCCGCGCTTCAATGACACTAGACTGACTCAAGCGCTCGGGGATGGAGTCCCCCATTAACCGCCGCCTTGGCTGATGACTCCTGCCAACCGCTAGCGTCGGTAGGAGTTCAGCCGACAGGAGGCCGCTATGGGGTTTCTTATTGTCTTTATTGGCGGCGGCATTGGCGCCGCGCTTCGGCACGGAATCAATCTCACCGCTTTTCGCCTGGCCGGCCCCGGCTTTCCCTACGGAACGCTGTTCATCAACATCGTCGGCTCGTTTGTGATGGGCCTGACGGTGGAGTATTTCGCGCTCAAGGCCGGCTTGCCGCAGCATTTGCGGCTGTTCTTGACCACCGGCATTTACGGCGGCTTCACAACGTTCTCGGCATTTTCGCTGGAGACGGTGCTGCTGTATCAACGCGGCGATCTTGCCGGCGCGATCATTTACGTCGCCGCGTCCGTCGTTGTTTCCATCGCCGCCCTATTCGCCGGGCTGGCGATCGTCCGCGCCATCGTCTGAACTGCCGCGGCGGCTATTTGCGGTTGGACCGCTTGCCCGCGCCGCGCTTTGGGACATCACGGCGATTCCCGAAATAGGCGCGCAGTGCGCGCGCCTGACCGACCGAATGCACGGTGCTCGTCTGCGCCGGGCCGGCTGACCCTAAGCCGACGTAGCTTCGCGCGTCGCGCTCTTGCGGCGGGCCGCAATAATTTCGGCCACGATCGATACCGCAATCTCGTCCGGCGTGATGGCGCCGAGATCGAGACCCGCCGGCGCTTTCAGCTTGGCGAGCTGCTCGGGGCTGACGCCACGTGCCGCCAGTATCTGCTTGAGCGCTTCCGCTTTCTTGCGGCTGCCGACGAAGGCAATGTAGTCGGCGTCCACTGCAAGCGCTGAGAGCAGCGCTGCTTCGTCGCCGCGGCCTTGCGTCGACACGATGACAAAGCGCGCGCCGGACTCTTTGACCGGCAGCGCGTAGCCCTCAATCCGGCGTTCGGCATCGGCGAATGCCGACTGCTCCGCCGCGGGCGCGCATACCGTTACGGCAAACCCGGCGCGCTTGGCGAAATCGGCAACGGCAACGGCAACCGGCGACGATCCACAGATGATGACCTGGGGGCGCGGCAGCACCGGTTCGACGAAAATATCCATGGTGCCCTGGCTCGGGCACATGTTCTTTGCAAAGCGCACCCCGCCCTTCTCCTCGCCGGGCTGATTTCCGTCTCCTTCCAGCTCGTCGGGCGGCTGCACCGATACCAACCGTGAGCATCCGTCGGCCAACGCATCGCGCGCCGCCTTGAGCACCGCCGCGCGGGCGCAGCCGCCGCCGATCCAGCCTTCCGAGATGGTGCCGTCCGGCAAAATTACCGCCTTGGCGCCGGCCTTGGCCGCGGTTGCTGCAACCGTGCGCACGACAGTCGCGAGCGCGAACGGCTCGCCGGCCGATTTCCGGCCCGCGATGACGTCGAGAATATCCGTGGCGCGGTTCACGGCTCAAATTCTCGCCAGGTAAGGCTCCAGCGCAGCGAGGCTCTCGAGATTATGCGCCGGTGCAAACAGGTCGACGAACGGCAGCGCCGCTTGCATGCCGCGGGCTTGCGGCGAGTAATCGCGCCAGCCGATCAGCGGATTGAGCCAGATAATTTTCCGGCAGCGGCGGCGCAGGCGTCGCATCTCATCTCCGAGCTGCCCGGGTTCCCCGGTATCGTAGCCGTCGGAAACGATCATCACGGCGGTGCGTGAGTTGATCACGCGGCGCGCATGCCAGCGATTGAACACCGCGAGGCTTTCGCCGATGCGCGTGCCGCCGCCGATCCCCTGCGCCATCAACGCGAGCTTTTCGACGGCGCGGCTAACATCGCGATCGCGCAATGACGGCGACACGTGCGCCAGCCGGGTATGAAAGACGAAAGCTTCCGCCTCACGAAACGCGTCGACCACGCCGTGCAGGAAGCGTACGAAGAACGCGGTGTAGAGATTCATCGATCCCGACGCGTCGAGCAGGACCACCAGCCGCAACGGCTTGATTTTGCGCCGCCGCCACGCGAGTTCGATCAGCGTGCCGCCGTGCGAGACATTGCGGTGAATG
This sequence comes from Xanthobacteraceae bacterium, assembly GCA_036490575.1. Taxonomy (GTDB): domain Bacteria; phylum Pseudomonadota; class Alphaproteobacteria; order Rhizobiales; family Xanthobacteraceae; genus BOG-931. Next base: position 28,567 of record DASXDP010000096.1, on the reverse strand, counting down.
CTGCGGCGCAAATCGAGGCGGCGGCCGCGGCGGCGAACTTGCTCGCGGCGCACCAGCCGTGCGCGCATCGAGCGGGCAAGCCGGGCGGCGAGCGCCTGCGTCGCCGCGATTTCGGACGGATCGACGATGTGACGAAGGTCGGTCGTGGACAGCTTCTCCGACGACGAGGCGCCCTCGCGGCGGCCGCGGCCTTCGCCCTCGGCGTCCGTATCGCTTTCGTTGCGCCGCTCGATCCGATCGAGAAGCCCGCGCGCCTCCTCCGGCACATGCGCTTCGGCAAGTTTTTTCGGCGAAAGCGTACTCCCCTGCGAATGACCACCCAAAGTCTGGCGCTGCCGCATTCCCTCGCCGCACCAGAACGCATCGAAAATTTCGTCGAAACGCTCCCAGTCGGAATGCGTGGCGCAAAACAGCGCCCGCATCGCCGGCATCAGCGATGTGGGACGCGCGGCGGCCGGCGAGGTGAGAACGGATAGTGCGTCGCCTGTCTCCGCAATACCGACTCGGAAGCCGTTGTCTCTCAGCGTGCGGGCGAACCCGGCCAGCCGCCGCCGCATGCCGGACAGATCAGGCCGGGCGGCGCTGCTCATCACGCCACCTTGCCGAGAAGCCGCGCGCTCACTTCGCGCGTGAGCCGTGAGCGATCCTCGTGCGTCTTGAGCAAACAAATCATCGTCTCGTAGATGGCTTCCGGCTCCTGGCGCAGATCGTGGATTTCGAGGCCGGCGAGCGTCGCCGCCCAGTCGAGTGTTTCGGCGACGCCCGGCATCTTGCGCAAATCCTCCTTGCGGACCTCCGCCACCATGCGGGCGATCTGCAAGGCGAGCGTCGTGTCGATGCCGGGCGTGCGCGCGAGGATGATCTTTGCCTCGCGATCGACCTCGGGAAAATCGACATAGTGATAGAGACAGCGGCGGCGCAACGCGTCGGAAAGTTCGCGAGTGCCGTTCGAGGTCAACACCACGCGGGGAATGGAAACCGCCTTGACGGTGCCGAGTTCGGGAATACTGACCTGAAAATCGGAAAGAAGTTCGAGCAGAAACGCCTCGAATTCCTCGTCGGCGCGGTCCACCTCGTCGATCAACAGCACCGGCGGCTTTTCGCGGCGGATGGCGGCGAGAAGCGGCCGCTCGAGCAAATATTTTTCCGAGAAGATGTGCTCTTCGATGGCGTCTGCGTTCTCGCCGGCGCCTTCGCGCATCTTTATCGCCAGGAGCTGGCGCTGGTAATTCCACTCGTAGAGCGCGGCGTTCTGGTCGAGACCTTCGTAGCACTGCAGGCGGATAAGCTCAGCGCCATGCACGGCCGCCAGCGCCTTGCCGACCTCGGTCTTGCCGACTCCGGCTTCCCCCTCGAGCAAGATCGGCCGCTTGAGAAAGTCCATCAGCCACAACGCGGTCGCGATGTCGTGGTCGGCGACGTAGCCGACGGCCGCGAGGCGGTCAGAAATTTCTTCGCGCTTTAATTCCACCGGGCGCGACCCTTTCTTGCGTCATGCGCGGGCATAGCCGTTCAAAGAACGGCGTCGCTTTGCTCGCCTACGCCCGCGCATCCATCTTTCTTGGCGCGGTTAAGATGGATTGCCGGGTCAAGCCCGGCAATGACGAGCCGACAGCGCCTGCCCGCAGTACCTCACGCATGCAATCCCAGCTTCTCCGCCGCCGTCCAGGTCCGCCAATTGTCGTGCGGCATCTGGATGTGCGTCGAGCCAAGAAATGCGAACGCGTCGTTGACGGCATTGGAGAAGCACGGCACGCCGCCGACGTTTGGGCTTTCGCCCACGCCCTTGGCGCCGATCGGATGATGCGGCGATGGCGTCGTCGTCCAGTCGGTCTCCCAATGCGGCGTCTCGACCGCGGTCGGCAGGAAATAGTCCATGAGCGACGCGGTGGTGATGTTGCCATCCTGGTCGTAGTGCAGCTCCTGCCCCATGGCGATGCCGAAGGCTTCGGTCAGACCGCCGTGGATTTGGCCTTCGATGATCATCGGATTAATGCGCGTGCCGCAATCGTCGAGCGCGTAGAAGCGCCGGACTTTCACCGCACCGGTATCGACATCGACGTCGACCACAGCAATGTAAGCGCCGAATGGGAACGTGAAGTTGGGCGGATCGTAATAGTTGATCGCTTCCAGCCCTGGCTCCATGCCGGGCGGCACTTCGTGATAGGCCGCCCAGGCCAGCTCCGTCATGGTCTTGAAGCGTTCGGGATTTCCTCTCACCCGGAAGCGATCGACGTCCCATTCGAGATCGTCGTCGTGCACTTCAAGCATGTAGGCGGCGATCATCTGCGCCTTGGCCTTGATCTTGCGGCAGGCCATGGCGGTGGCGGCGCCGGAGACCGGCGTCGAGCGCGAGCCGTACGTGCCGAGCCCGTAAGGCGCGGTATCGGTGTTGCCCTCCTCCACCATGATGTTGTCGGCCGGAAGGCCGAGTTCGGTGGCGATGATCTGCGCGTAGGTCGTCTCGTGGCCCTGCCCTTGCGACTTGGTGCCGAGCCGGCAGATGCCGCTGCCGGTCGGATGGATGCGAATCTCCGCGGAATCGAACATGGCGATGCCGAGGATGTCGCAGGCGCGCGACGGACCGGCGCCGACGATTTCCGTGAAGAACGCGACGCCGACGCCCATCAGCTCGCGCGTCTCGCCGCGCTTGAACGCTTCTTGTTTGGCGCTTTGCTCCGCGCGCAGCTTTTTGTAGTCGACCTTCTCCATCGCCTTGTTCATGGCGGTGTGATAGTCGCCGGAGTCATATTGCCAGCCGAACGCCGAGGTGTAGGGAAACTGCTCGCGGCGGATCAAATTTTTGAGCCGGAATTCGGCGGGATCCATGCCGAGCTTTTGCGCCATGATGTCCATGGCGCGCTCGATGCAATAGGCCGCTTCGGTAACACGGAACGAGCAGCGATAAGCCACCCCGCCCGGGGCCTTGTTGGTGTAGACGCCGTCCACCACACAATGCGCCGCCGGAAAATCGTACGAGCCGCTGATGATGCTGAACAGGCCGGCCGGCCATTTGGTGGCGTTGGCGCAGGCGTCGAACGCGCCGTGGTCGGCAATGGTGTAGCAGCGCATGCCCGTGACCCTGCCGTCCTTGGTCGCGGCGATTTCCATGTCCATGTAGAAGTCGCGCGCAAATGCCGTCGTCGACAGGTTTTCGATGCGGTCCTCGGTCCATTTCACCGGACGCCCGGTGACGATCGAGGCGACGATGGCGCAGATGTAGCCCGAATACGCCCCGACCTTGTTGCCGAAGCCACCGCCGATGTCAGGCGCGATGACGTGGATCTTGTGCTCCGGAATTTTCGAGATCAGCGAGCCGACGGTACGGATCACGTGCGGCGCCTGGAAGGTGCCCCACAGCGTCAATTCACCCCTGATTTTGTCGAACGACGCGACGCACTGGCAGGTCTCCAGCGGACACGGATGCACGCGCGGATAAGCGATCATCTCGCGGATGGCCACGTCGGCCTTTGAAAAGGCTGCGTCCGCCGCCGCCTTGTCGCCGGCCTGCCAGGTGAAGATGTGATTGTAATGCTTGCGCTTGCCGTGCGCGCCGTCGGTCTTTTCCTTGAGATCCTCGCGGATCATGGGTGCGCCGTCGCTCATCGCCTTGAACGGATCGACGTTGCAGGGAAGTTGCTCGTATTCTACTTCGACCAGATCGGCCGCATCGGCCGCCACGTAGCGGTCTTCCGCGATCACAAAGGCGACTTCCTGATTCTGGAACAGCACCTTGCCGTCGGCGAGCACCATTTGCACGTCGCCGGCAAGCGTCGGCATCCAGGCAAGGTTCACGGTCTTGAGCGTTTCAGCGGTAATGACCGCGACGACGCCGGGAACCGCGGCAGCTTTCGTGGTGTCGATCTTCTTGATGCGGGCGTGAGCATACGGCGAACGGTTGAAGTCGCCGTAAAGCATGCCGGGCATCTTCAGATCGTCGACGTAGTTGCCCTTACCCTGGACGAAGCGGACGTCCTCGACGCGCTTTCGCTTGCAGCCCATGCCTTCGAGTTTGGCGGCGCGTTCTTCGGATGTGGGGGTCATGTCGTTCATTCTGCGGCCTCCTGGAACGGCACGCCGGCAAGTTTGGCGGCGGCGAATTGAATGGCCTTGACGATGTTCTGATAGCCGGTGCAGCGGCAGAGATTGCCGGAGATGCCGTAGCGGATTTCCTCCTCGGAAGGACTGGGGTTCTCCTGGAGGAGCCGATAGGCGCGCATGATCATTCCGGGCGTGCAGAAGCCGCATTGCAGGCCGTGCATTTCGCGGAAGCCTTCTTGCAGCACGTGCAACGTACCGTCGGCATTGGCCATACCCTCGATGGTGCGGACATCGGACCCATTGGCCTGCACCGCAAACACCGTGCACGACTTTACCGACTTGCCATCGAGATCGACCGTGCAGGCGCCGCAATGGCTGGTCTCACAGCCGATATGCGGGCCGGTGATGTTTTGCTGATCGCGGAGGAAATGAATGAGCAGCGTGCGCGGCTCGACCAGTGCCTCGATGGTCTTGCCGTTCACCTTCATGGCGACTTGCGATTTGGGCATCGGCGTTGCTCCTAAGATTCCATTTTGCGCATGATCTTTTCCGAAAACCGGCTTCCACTTTTCGGGATCATGTGCGTGCCCGGCACTGAGCGCGCGCGAGCGCGCGCGTCAGCATCACGCCCGCCATTTTGGTGCGATAAACTGCGGGCCCGCGCGCATCGCTTGCCGGCGCCGTGATCGCTTCTGCCGCCGCCACCGCTTTTTTCACCGTGGCGGCGTCGAGCGCCGAGCCGATCAAAATTTTGGCGGCCTCTTCGGCCCACAGCGGCGTTTCCGCGACATTGGTCAGGCCGATCGAACAGCTTTGGACTTTGCCCCCGCTCATCACGAGCACCACTGCCGCGGCCGCAGTCGCGTAATCGCCGATCTTGCGTTTGAGCTTTTCGTAGGCGTAGCCGTGTCCGGCGGGCGGCGCAGGAATGCGAATGGCAGTCAGGACATCGCCGGATTCAAGGGCCGTGAAATAGGCGCCTTGATAAAATTCGCGCGCTGCAATGCGGCGGTCGCCGCCGTTGCCGCTGACCTGGTACGACGCGTTCAGGCACATCAGGACGGCGGGCATGTCGTTACCCGGATCGCCGTTGGCGACATTGCCGCCGAGCGTGCCGAGATAGCGCACCTGCGGGTCGGCCACCTGCAGCGAGGTCTCGCGCAGGATCGGAAGCTTTGCGCTGAGAAGATCCGAGGCGATCAGCTCGTGTTGCGTGGTCATGGCGCCGATGACAATGTCGCCGCCGTCGGCGCGCACGCCTTTGAGATCGGCAATGCCGGCAAGGTCGACCAGGTGTCCGGGCGTGGCGAGCCGCAGCTTCATCATCGGAATGATGCTGTGACCGCCGGCGAGCGCACGGCCGTCATCGCCGTACTGCGCGAGCAAGCCGACGGCTTCCTTGATGGATGACGGACGATGATAGGCGAAGGCGCCAGGTATCATGGGCATGCTCCCCTTGGCGCGGCGGCCTCGGGGTCGTGGTCGTCACCAAGAACCCGCTAAAAAGCCGAGCGCGAATTGTCGCTTGGGCGAGGATTTTGCCGATTTGTGCGCTGCAGCGGCAATAAGAGGTACACCGCTGCCACGACCGTTGCACCAAAGGTGACAAGTGCGCACGAAGGGTGGGAATCTTTGCACGAACTGCGTCAACTCTGCTGACACAATCGGCGGAAACAGCGCTAGCTATTGCGCTGCAACAGAACCACGGCCCGCTGCGAATTCCTCGCCCGCGCCGGTTAAACTCGCAACACGCGATTTCAGTGACGCGACGCGGCTCCGGCTGACCGGCACCAGATAGCGGTGAATGGCTGCCATTTGCACTAATTCATTGTCGCCGGACCGCTTGTAGCCGACGACGCGGTCGATGTTGACGATGTGGCTGCGGTGAACGCGCACGAAGCGGCCGCCGTCGAGCCGCGATTCGACTTCGCCGATGGAGAGCGGACAGAACAGCTTGTCGCCGCCGTCGAACACGTAAGTGTAATGCGCGTTGGCGTGAACGGCGACGATTTGATCGACGGCGACAAAGTGCGTGCCGCCTTCGCGTTCGATCGGCAATTGCCGCGCGAACTTTCGCGGGGGGCCACCAACTCCGCCGAGTGGCGAAAAGGTCCCGTGCCCGAATTCGAGACTATCGGCTTCGCCCTTTGATGGTTGTGCCGAAAGAGCCGCGGCCGGCGCGAGCGCCGCCACATCCGTCAACCTGTCGGCCTGTCCGGCCGCGAGCACTGTCGCAGAGGAACGCGATGCGTCGGGAAGAAGCAGCAACAGAAATATTCCGGAAATCCCGAATGCGACGACCGCGACAACAATGGCGAGGAGATCGGCGGAAAGCGCCGGCGCGCCCGGCGAAGCCGTGCTGTAGGAATAAAGGGTCACGCCGGTCATCGCGGTGTAGTGCATGCCGGACACGGCAACGCCGAAGGCGGCCGCCGAAAGGATAAGTGGCGGACGCCCGCCCCGTCCGGCGGCGAGCCAAAGCGCCAATCCTGACGCGGCGATGGCTATGGCCATGCTGGCGGCGACGAATGGCGGATCGTGAATCATCAGCGCGCTCGCATCGAGCGCGTTCATGCCGATGTAGTGCATGGCGAATATGCCACCACCCATCAGGCAGGCAGACAGCGTCAACCGCAGCAACGTGAGCGGCCCGGCACTGGTCGCGTAAACCGCGGCGCCGACGACGATCGCGCAGACCAGAAACGACAACAGCGTCGGCAACGCGAGATAATCGACCGGGAATGGAACACGCGCCGCCAACATGCCGACGAAATGCATGGTCCAGATCGCCACCGCCAGCGAAGCGGCCGCACCAGCAAGAAGGAGCCGCCGCCGTACGCCGTGCGCGTCGCCGATCTGCACGGCAAGGCTCAAGCCCACATAGGCGCCCTGCGTTGCCATCACAATCGACAGCAACACGAGCCAGGGCTCGTAGGTCACCGGCATGCCGTCATCCCTTCGCTGTATGGGACGGCTCAATTCACGCCATCGGGTCATCACCCGATGAGGTCTGGAACTATTATAAAGCAAATCGAGGCCGCGGCCGAGAGCTTCCCAGCGCGACGGCCCGTTTTCGACCGGGAATTTAGCTCAGTAACCGACGGTGAAGCGCTGCCGGGAATGCGCGGGCTTTTCGAGTTCGTTGACCAGAGCGACCGCATAATCCTCGTAGGAAATGCTGCTCTTGCCGTCGGCTGCAGTAAGAAGCTGGTCGCCGCCGAGGCGGAATTTGCCGGTGCGCTCGCCTGCCCCGATCATTGCGGACGGCGACAGGAACGTCCAATCGAGATCCTTTTCGCCGCGCAAAATCCCGAGAAACACCCCGCCCGCCCCCGCTTCGGGCTTGTAGGCGGCCGGGAAATTCGGCGTGTCGATCAATTTTTGGCCGGGCGCAACTTCCAGGCTTCCGGCGCCGCCGACGACGAGGTAGCGCGGCACGCCGGCGTCCTTCACCGCCGCAATCAACAGATGCGGATCGGAGGCCGAAAAACGCACGGCGCTGATGACGGCGTCATGTCCCTTGAGTAATGCCGCAAGCCCCGCCTTGTCGCTCGCATCACCGCGTTTGGGGGTGACGCCCGGCTTGACCGGCGCCTTCTCCGGATTTCGGGCAATGGCGGTCACAGTGTGACCGCGCGACAGTAATTCCGCGAGTATCCGGCTTCCGACATTTCCGGTCGCCCCAACCAAAGCAACTTTCATAACGGCTTCTCCAATGGTGATTTCAAACGCTACATGAGATCGCGAACGTATCTGCCGTCGCGCATTCGGTAAAATGGCGCCGGCGCGTCCTGCGGGAAACCGGCCTTGATGCTGGCGGCAATATCCGTGAGCACGATTTCAGTGATATCGGGCAGCGGCAGCCGCATGGCCTCGTCGAGGCCGACCCATATGATTTCAACAAGCTCGGCGCTGGCGTGAACGACGCCCTCGCTCTGAACGGCAATGGCGCTTGCGTCGACCGCAAGGAAACGCGCATCGAACCGCCGTTTGGTTCGCGGTGGCGCAAGCGCGCGCGCCATGAAGCGCAGCGCGGAAAGATCCGGCAAAAATCCGGTGGCGAAAAAGCTCGCCCACTGGTCGGGCGCCGCAGGCATGGCGCCGGAATGCTTTCGTCCGATCACAATACCGGTTTCTTCGTAGGTTTCGCGAATCGCCGCCAGGGCGAATGCGCGGGCTGTCTGGTCGTCAACTTTCGCCACCTCTTTGATCAATCGCGCAGCGACCGCTGGATGCAGCTCTGCGGCGGCGGGCACGTTGCGGTCGCTGTCCTCAATCCGGCCGCCCGGAAAGACGAAGTGTCCCGGCATGAAGGCGTGGTCGCCATGACGCTTTCCGAGCAGCACTTTCGGCTCGCCTTCCGAACGGTCGAGCAGGATCAGACTGGCGGCGTCGCGCGGCTGCGAATCCGGATACGTCAGAGCGTGGGCACGCTGCCTGATGGCTGCAAATTCGTCCATTCCATGCCGTCCAAAACTTTAAGGTTACGGGCTCTGGCCGAAGCGCCCTGAGGCCAAGAATAAGGCTATAATCGAATTTTGAAACTGCGGAGCGTGTGGACCTGACCGGCACTGTCTGCAATGGGGAGTGCTCCCCGGTGCAATTTCCCCGTGAAGCGAGCCAAAGCTTATCTGGAACCGAGGCCTACCGATGATTGACCGGCTCGAATTCATTATTGCGCTGGCGCGTGAAGGCCACTTCGGGCGGGCGGCCGAGGCTTGCCGTGTCAGCCAGCCCACCCTGTCAGGCGGAATAAAATATCTGGAGGACATGTTCGGCGTGCTGCTTGTGCAACGCGGCTCGCGTTTCCACGGGTTCACACCCGAGGGTGAAAGAGTGCTGGAATGGGCGCGGCGGATCGTCGGCGACGCCCGGGCAATGCGCCAGGATATCGACGCACTGAAGCGCGGCCTCGTCGGTCACATCAAGATCGCCGCCATTCCAACCGCGCTCGCCATGACGGCCATGCTGACGACGCCCTATCGCGCCAAGCACCCCAATGTCCGCTTCAGCATCGTGTCGAAAACATCAATCGACGTGCTGAGATTGCTCGATGATCTAGAAGTCGATGCCGGTCTCACCTACCTCGACAACGAGCCTGTCGGTCACGTGAATACGGTACCGCTTTATTATGAAGAATATCGGCTGCTGACTTCCCCCACGGGCGCACTGGGAAATCGCGACAGCGTGACCTGGGCGGAAGTCGGCCAGGTGCCGCTTTGCCTGCTCACTCCCGACATGCAGAACCGGCGCATCATTGACGCTCTGTTGCGCTCGGCCGGACAGGAGCCCTCACCAACTCTCGAATCGAATTCGATGATCGTTTTGTTCGCCCATGTGCGCACCGGCAAATGGGCGAGCATCATGCCATCGAAGCTAGCCGAAACGCTGGGCCTGACCGACAACGTGCGTTCCATCCCGATCGTCGATCCGGCGGCGACGCACGCGGTCGGACTCATTATTCCACACCGCGAGCCGATGACGCCCCTGATTGCGGCGTTGGTAACGGAGGCCCGTTCGCTGGCGAAGATGTTGGGCCAGGCGCCGGTAGCGGTGAAAAACATAAGCGAAAACAGGTCGCTAGGCGGCAAGCGGGGACGCCGCAGCGCCAGGGCGGCGACTTCGGGACGGCGGCGCTGAGGACGTTCGATCAGGAATCCTGATCGAACCACGGATCAGCTTTATTGATCCGCGCCGCTTAGTGCATATTTTATAATAGTTCCAATATCTTGAGTGCGGTCGACCGGCGGGGCGGTCGCACGGAGCTGGTACTGACGTGCCAAGTTACGAACCATGGAGCGCGGAACGAACCGCGCAAATTATCAGGGAACACTGGGCGCTCGAGGGCCCGCTGTTACCCATTCTCCACGGCTTGCAAGAAGCCTTCGGCTATATCGATGAAGCCGCCGAGCCGTTGATTGCCGACGCGCTCAACATCACCCGCGCCGAAGTGCATGGCGTCGTCACTTTTTATCACGACTTCCGCCGCGCGCCCGCCGGCCGCCACGTGCTCAAGCTGTGCCGTGCCGAATCGTGCCAGGCCGCCGGCGGTGACGAGCTTGCCGCTCGCGTTGAGTCACGTCTCGGCGTTGCGCTCGGCAACACTACAGCGGACGGCCGCGTCACGGTCGAACCGGTTTACTGCCTTGGACTGTGCTCGGTCTCCCCGTCGGCCATGATCGACGGCAGGGTCATCGCCCGCCTGGACGTCAAAAAACTCGATGGTCTCCTGGCCGAGGTCGACCGATGAGCGCGCTACGCATTTATGTCCCCGCCGACGCGGCGGCGGTTGCCTGCGGCGCCGATGAGATCGCAGCCGCCATCACCGCATCCGCCAACAAGCGCAAGATCGCCATCGGGATCGTGCGCAATGGCTCGCGCGGCATGCACTGGCTGGAGCCCCTCCTTGAGGTCGCAACGGCGAAGGGCCGCATCGCATACGGCCCGGTGGAGGCGAAAGACGTCGAGAGTGTTCTCGACGCGATGATCGCCGGTGCGGGCGAGCACGCGTTGCGTGTCGGCGTGCCGGAAGAGCATCCGTTCCTCAAGAAGCAAACCCGGCTGACCTTCGCCCGGTGCGGCATTGTCGATCCGCGTTCGCTCGAGGACTACAAGGCGCACGCGGGCTACCAGGGTCTCGCCAAGGCGCTGGCCAACCCGGGCGGCATTGTCGAAGAAGTCACCCAATCAGGCCTGCGCGGCCGCGGCGGCGCGGGATTCCCGACCGGCATCAAATGGAAAACAGTCGCGGAGACCAAGGCGGACCAGAAGTACATTGTCTGCAACGCCGACGAAGGCGACAGCGGCACGTTCGCCGACCGCATGATCATGGAAGGCGATCCCTTCGTTCTGATCGAAGGCATGACCATTGCCGGCATCGCCGTCGGCGCGACCAAAGGCTACGTCTATATCCGCTCGGAATATCCGCACGCGGCGGCGACCATGGAAGCGGCCATTGCCGCGGCACGGCGCGGCGGCCTGCTTGGCAAGCGCGTCGGCGATTCATCCTTCGCTTTCGATATGGAGGTACGTGTCGGCGCCGGCGCGTACGTCTGCGGCGAGGAGACTTCGCTCCTTGACAGTCTCGAAGGCAAGCGCGGCCTCGTTCGCGCCAAACCGCCCCTGCCCGCGCATAAAGGCCTGTTCGGCCGACCGACGGTCATCAACAACGTGCTGTCGTTCGCGTCGGTGCCTATCATTATGGAACGGGGCGGCGCCTTCTATCGCGATTTCGGCATGGGCCGGTCTCGCGGCACCATGCCGATCCAGCTTGCCGGCAACATCAAATACGGCGGGTTATTCGAAACGGCCTTCGGCATGCCGCTCGGCGAACTGGTCGACGACGTTGGCGGCGGCACTCGCAGCGGCCGGCCGGTACGCGCGGTACAGGTCGGCGGCCCGCTCGGCGCCTATTTCCCCCGCGCGCTGTTCGACACCGCATTCGACTATGAGGCATTCGCAGCGCGCGAGGGCTTGATCGGCCACGGCGGCATTGTCGTGTTCGACGATACCGTCGACATGGCCAAGCAAGCGCGCTTTGCCATGGAATTCTGCGCCGTGGAATCGTGCGGCAAGTGCACGCCCTGCCGGATCGGCTCGACCCGCGGCGTGGAAGTGATCGACCGCATTATTCGCGACGAAGATCGCGCCGCCAATCTCGCGCTGCTCGAAGATCTTTGTCACACGCTGAAATTTGGTTCGCTTTGTGCGCTCGGCGGCTTCACGCCGTATCCGGTCATGAGCGCACTCACCCATTTCCCCGAGGATTTTGGCGCTACGCCGCGCCTGCAAGCTGCTGAATAGGAGACGCACCATGTCGCTCGTCGAAGACCAGCCGGTGCATACGTTGATCGAAGAAACCGATTACGGCACGCCGCGCTCGAGCGCCGCAAAAACCGTCACGCTGACCGTCGATGGGCGGCCGGTCACGGTGCCCGAGGGCACCTCGATCATGCGCGCGGCCATGGGGACCGGCATAGAGATTCCCAAACTCTGCGCCACCGACATGCTCGATGCGTTCGGCTCCTGCCGCATTTGCCTGGTCGAGATCGAAGGCCGGGCCGGAACGCCGGCTTCGTGCACCACACCGGTCGCTGAAGGAATGGTCGTCCATACGCAAAGCGAGCGGCTTGGCCGGCTACGCAAGGGCGTGATGGAGCTTTACGTCACCGACCATTCGGTCGACTCGCTCGACCGCAGCAAGTATCCAGATGTCGATCTGCTCGACACGGCAGAGGAAGTCGGGCTTACCGAAGTGCGCTACGGCTTCGACGGCGAGCGCCACCGCAATCCGGGCATCGACGATTCAAACCCGTATTTCAGCTTCGATCCGGCCAAGTGCATTGTCTGCTCGCGTTGTGTTCGGGCCTGCGAAGAAGTCCAGGGCACGTTCGCGTTGACCGTATCCGGCCGCGGCTTCGACTCCATCATCGCCGCCGGAATGGATGAAAAATTTATCGAGTCCGAGTGCGTGTCGTGCGGTGCTTGCGTCCAGGCCTGCCCGACGGGCTCTTTGCTCGAGAAAAAGGTCATCGAAAAGGGCAAGCCGGAATGGTCGGCGATCACGACCTGCGCTTATTGCGGCGTCGGCTGCGCATTTAAGGCGGAAATGCGCGGCGACGAAGTGATCCGCATGATTCCGTACAAGGACGGCAAGGCGAACCGCGGGCATTCGTGCGTCAAGGGACGCTTCGCCTGGGGCTATGCCCATCATAAAGAGCGCATCCTCAAGCCGATGGTGCGCGACAAGATCAGCGAACCGTGGCGCGAAGTTTCCTGGGACGAAGCGATCGGGCGCGTCGCCTCCGAGTTCAAGCGCATTCAAGATAAATACGGCCGCGGCTCGATTGGCGGCATCACGTCGTCGCGCTGTACCGACGAAGAAACCTTTCTGGTACAGAAACTCGTGCGTGCAACATTCGGCAACAACAACGTCGATACATGCGCCCGCGTCTGCCACTCGCCGACCGGTTATGGCCTGAGCACGACATTTGGAACGTCCGCCGGAACACAAGACTTCGATTCGGTGGAGCAAATGGATGTCGCGATTCTCATCGGCGCCAATCCGACCGATGCACACCCGGTTTTTGCTTCAAGGATGAAGAAGCGGCTGCGGCAGGGCGCCAAGCTTATCGTCATTGATCCACGGCGGATCGACCTGGTGCGCACGCCTCACATCGAGGCTTGCTATCACCTTCCCACCCTGCCCGGCACCAACGTCGCCATTCTCAGCGCATTGGCGCATGTGATCGTGACGGAAGGCCTTGTGAACGAAAAATTCGTGCGCGAGCGCTGCGAATGGGACGCATTCCAGGATTGGGCCGCTTTCGTCGCCGACAAGCGCAACAGTCCCGAGGAAATCGCCAAAGTAACCGGGGTGCCGGCTGAAGACATCCGCGGTGCGGCGCGGCTTTACGCGACCGCCGGCAACGGCGCGATCTTTTACGGCCTGGGCATTACCGAGCATAGCCAGGGTTCGACCGCCGTCATGGCGCTCGCCAACCTCGCCATGGCCACCGGAAACATCGGACGTCCGGGCGTCGGCGTTAATCCGATGCGCGGACAAAACAATGTCCAGGGCTCATGCGACATGGGTTCGTTTCCGCACGAATTGTCCGGCTACCGCCACATCGCCAATGAACCGCTGCGCGCGATGTTCGAGGCGGATTGGCACCGGCCGCTCGACCCCGAGCCAGGCTTGCGCATTCCCAACATGCTCGACGCTGCGGTCGATGGCAGCTTCAAAGGGCTTTACGTCCAGGGCGAAGACATCCTGCAATCCGACCCGGATACGCACCATGTCGCCGCCGGCCTTGCAGCCATGGAATGCGTCGTCGTGCAGGACCTTTTCCTCAATGAGACGGCAAACTACGCGCACATCTTCCTGCCCGGCTCCACGTTCCTCGAGAAGAACGGCACTTTCATCAACGCCGAGCGGCGCATCCAGCTCGTGCGCAAGGTGATGGAACCGCTGAACGGTTACGAGGACTGGGAAATCACCTGCATGATCAGTGAGGCCATGGGATATCCCATGCACTATGATCATCCGTCCGAGATCATGGATGAGGTCGCACGATTGACGCCGACTTTTGCCGGCGTGTCCTTCAAGCGGCTCGAGGAACTAGGCTCGATACAGTGGCCGTGCAACGAAAAAGCGCCCGAGGGCACGCCGGTGATGCACGTCAATGGATTCGTGCGGGGCAAAGGCAAATTCGTCGTCACCGAATATATCGCGACCGACGAGCGAACCGGCCCGCGCTACCCGCTGTTGCTCACAACGGGGCGCATTCTGTCGCAATATAATGTCGGAGCGCAGACCCGCCGCACCGATAACGTGGTCTGGCATCACGAGGATCGGCTCGAAATCCATCCGCATGACGCCGAGCAGCGCGGCATTCGCGACGGCGACTGGGTCAAGCTTGCGAGCCGCGCCGGCGAGACGGCGCTGCGTGCGCTCATTACCGAGCGTGTTGCGCCGGGCGTGGTCTACACCACGTTCCATCATCCGGACACCCAAGCCAACGTCGTCACCACCGACTATTCCGACTGGGCGACCAACTGTCCCGAATACAAGGTGACGGCTGTGCAGGTGTCGTCGTCGAACGGCCCGACACAGTGGCAAGAGGATTACAACGAGCTTGCGCGTAAGAGCCGGCGTATCGCCGCTACGATCGAGGCGGCGGAGTAGCGGGATGCGAAAACCAACGGCTACTGTCGCCGAAACGATCTGGCGCCAGGGCCGGGTGACGGACGGCAAGCGCATCATCCCGGAGGAAACCGCCGTCGCTTTCAGCTATGACGGCGGCACCTACGCGGTGATGATGGCGACGCCGCAAGATCTGGAAGACTTTGCCCTCGGCTTCAGTCTGACCGAAGGCGTTGTTTCGTCTCCGGCCGATGTCCGTCAGAGCGAAATCGTCGAACACGGCGCCGGCATAGAACTCCGTATGTGGCTGGCAGAGCCGCACAGCGTCGCGCTGGGCAAACGACGCAGGCATCTGGCCGGGCCGACAGGCTGCGGCTTGTGTGGCATCGAGAGTCTCGAAGAGGCCGCGCGCCCGGTATCGCGGGTTCGGCATGATGCGTCTTTTACCGCAACCGATATCATGGACGCGCTTGCCGCGCTGATGCCGCGTCAAGAATTAAACCGGCAAACCCGCGCTGTGCATGCCGCGGCATTTTGGCGCCCGGAGCCGGGTTTGGTCGCCGTGCGGGAGGACGTGGGCCGCCATAACGCACTCGACAAGCTTGCCGGCGCGCTGGCACGCTCCGGCACGTCTACGGCGGACGGCATGGTTTTGCTCACCAGCCGCGTTTCGGTGGAAATGGTGCAAAAGACCGCAGCTATCGGCGCGCCGCTTATTGTCGCCGTCTCCGCGCCAACCGCGCTCGCCTTGCGCACGGCCGAAGCCGCTGGCATCACCCTGGTCGGCATCGCGCGCGATGACGGGTTCGAGGTGTTCACGCATCCGCAGCGCATCAAGGAAATGACCAAAGAAGCCGTATCCCATGTCGTCGCCTGACAAGACATCTGACAAGCTCATTTACATGGCCAATCAAATCGCCCGGTTTTTCGAAAGCCAGGGACGCGACAAAGCCGTCGCCGGCACCGCCGATCACATCAAAAAGTTCTGGGACCCGCGCATGCTCGCGCAGATCTTTGCTCATCTTAAAACGGGCGGTGCGGGGCTGGATCCGGTTGCGCGTCAAGCAATCGAAAAGCTGGCCGCCGCCGCACAAACGGCGGCTCCATGACCCGACCGATTCGTTGGTTCCGGCTCGCGTATTGATCTCCGCAGGCGGCTGGAACACAGATCGCTACCGCTGGCGCGTCGATTAAATAGCAAAATCAATACCTTATTTGTTGGCCGATGGGCAGCATGCGGTGTTTTGTCATCGCAACGGACGGCTTCTATCAGACGCGAAGCTGTGATTGAGTCAGCCAACGTGCTCGCCGATTTTTTCGGCCGGGCATGTGGGAGTGGGGGCAAGACCGCGCGGCTTAGAAAAGCGCGGCTAGCGACCAAAAATAACGCCAGGAGGAGACAATGAGCTTTCTCGACCGAAGCCGCACCATCGCGGGCCCGGGGTTCAACCGCTGGAT
The DNA here is from genome assembly GCA_036490575.1 of Xanthobacteraceae bacterium. Taxonomy (GTDB): domain Bacteria; phylum Pseudomonadota; class Alphaproteobacteria; order Rhizobiales; family Xanthobacteraceae; genus BOG-931. Next base: position 12,423 of record DASXDP010000096.1, on the reverse strand, counting down.
GGTGCCGCCGGCCGCGCTCTGCGTTCACTTGTGCATTGGCCAAGCCTACGCATTCAGCGTGTTCAACAAGCCGATGACGAAGCTGCTCGGCATTTCACAGTCGACGGCGCCCGCCAGTTGGCAGACCAACCTTGATTGGGTTCAATCACTCCCGAACGATTGGACGATTCCCGCTCTCGGGTGGATTTTTTCGATCGCTATCTTTTTCCTCGGTGTCTCTTCGGCCGTGTTCGGCCGGTGGGTCGAGGAAGGCGGTCCGCGCCGCGCCATGTTCACCGCCGCTCTGTGCTGGGCCGGCGGCTTTTTCCTTTCGGCGATTGGCGTGTACGCACATCAGCTGTGGCTGGTCTATGTCGGTTACGGGTTCATCGGCGGCATCGCGCTCGGTATCGGCTACATCTCGCCGGTCTCGACGCTGATCAAATGGTTCCCTGACCGGCCCGGCATGGCGACCGGCATGGCGATCATGGGCTTCGGCGGCGGCGCCTTTATCGCCTCGCCCCTGTCGGTTTGGCTGATGCACCAGTTCACCACCACGACCCACGTCGGCGTCGCGGAGACCTTCATCGTGCTCGGAATCATCTATTTCATTTGGATGTTGGTCGGCTCGATGATCGTGCGCGTGCCGGCCCCCGGCTGGAAGCCGGAAGGCTATACGCCGCCGGTGCAGGCAACGAAGTTGATCACCACCAGCGACGTGTTCGTCTACGACTCATACAAAACCCCGCAGTTCTGGCTGATCTGGCTGATCCTCTGCCTCAACGTGACCGCCGGCATCGGCGTGCTCGGCCAGGCGTCGCTTATGAGCCAGGAAATGTTCCCCGGCCGCATCACCCCGGTCGCGGCCGCAGGCTTCGTCGGCTTGATGAGCCTGTTCAACATGGGCGGCCGCTTTTTCTGGGCGAGCACCTCGGACTATATCGGGCGCAAGAACACCTACTTCATCTTCATGGTGCTCGGCTTTGTGCTCTATTGCCTCGTGCCGCATACCGGCACGATCGGCAGCGTCTCCGCGTTCGTCATCTGCTTCCTGATCATCATCTCGATGTATGGCGGCGGCTTCTCGACTGTCCCGGCATATCTCAAGGATATGTTCGGCACCCGCTATGTCGGCGCCATCCACGGCCTGCTGCTCACCGCCTGGTCGGCGGCCGGCATCTTTGGGCCGGTGATCGTCAACTACCTTCGCGAGTACAATCTCGCGCACGGCGTGCCCAAGGCGCAGGCGTATAACAACACCATGTACATCATGGCCGGGTTGTTGGTCATCGGCTTCATCTGCAATCTGATGGTGAAGGCGGTCAACAGCCGCTTCCACATGAAGCCGGAGGACGGCGCGCTCGCCACCGCTGCGGAAGCAGGTGCCGCCATGGCGGCACGGCTCAGCGGCAAGCCAGCCAGCGCATAAAGGAGGAGGCAAACATGACTACTCAAAGTCAAGAAAGTACTGCGGCCGTCAAGCTGCTGCTGGCTTGGGCTTTTGTAGGCATTCCCCTGATCTGGGGCGTCGTGCAAACAGCCATAAACGCATCGAAATTGTTTCACTGACCGACGCAAAAAAACGCAATTGACGGCCTCGCGCCGCTTCCTTCCCTGGAGGAGGCGGCGCGACTTTTTTTGCAAGAGCAGACGGGCCATTGCGGGATGCCCTGCCCCCTTGACGTTACGTCGGCTATCGGGGTCACTAACCGGCGGGGCGCTCGGAATTAAGCGGTATGGCCGGCACACACCTTTCGATCCGCATCGATCTGGCCTCGGGGGCGCGCATCGGCCCCGGCAAGATCGCGCTTTTGGAGGCCATTCGTTCCACGGGCTCGATTTCGGCCGCGGCGCGGGCGCTCGGCATGTCGTATCGCCGCGCGTGGCTCCTGGTGGAGGAGATCAACCAGACGCTGCGCGAACCGGCGGTCACGGCCGAGACCGGCGGCGCCAAAGGCGGCGGTGCGGTCGTCACCCCCGTCGGCGAGCGGGTCGTCGATCTCTACCGCATTATCGAATCGCAGGCCCGGACCGCCGCCGGGCGCGAGTTTCGCGCCATCGGCAAGTTGATCAGAAACCGCGCCAGAACCGGCTAACTCAAAAACACCGAGAACAGAGATGACCGAGCATATTGTTGTGACCGATGAAGGCGCGGTGCGCACCGTCCGGATCAATCGTCCGGAAAAGAAGAACGCGCTGACGCTTGAGATGTACCAGCGGATGACGAAGGCGCTGCACGACGGCGACCAAAGCGACGCCGTCCGCTGCATCGTAGTGGCCGGAATCCCCGGCGCCTTCACCGCCGGCAACGACATCGGCGATTTTGCCAAAGCCGCGACCGGCGGCATTCCATGGGATGGAGCAGCGCTTTCCTTCCTCGACGTGCTGGCGCATTGCCGCAAGCCGATTGTCGCCGCCGTCGGCGGGATTGCCGTCGGCATCGGCACCACCCTCCTGTTCCATTGCGACCACGTCGTCATGGCAAGCGACGCGACGCTGTCGACGCCTTTCCTCAAGCTCGCGCTCATTCCCGAAGCGGCATCGACCATGCTGGCGCCATTGCGCATGGGTTACGCCCGCGCTTTTGCCCTGCTGGCCATGGGCCGGCCGCTGTCCGCCGCCGAGGCCAAGGAGGCCGGCCTCGTCAACGCTGTCGTTCCCGCAGCCGATGTCGATGCGGTTGCCGTTGGCGCGGCGCGCGAGATTGCGGCGCTGCCGCCGCACGCACTGTCAGTGACCCGCGGGCTGATGCGCAGCAATATTGATGAAGTGGCGAAGCGCATGGCGGCGGAAGGCGCGCATTTCAGCGAGCTTTTGCAGTCGGAAGAAGCGCGCACCGCGTTCGCCGCGTTTTTCGCGCGCAAAAAGTGAGGTTGTGGCATGTCGCTTAAAGGCAAGACGCTCTTCATCACCGGCGCTTCGCGCGGCATTGGGCTGGCGATCGGGCTTCGCGCCGCGCGCGACGGCGCCAATGTCGCGATTGCCGCCAAAACCGCGGAGCCGCACCCGAAACTGGCCGGCACGATCTACACCGCAGCGGAAGATATCGAGCGGGCCGGCGGCAAGGCGCTGCCGCTCGTGGTCGACGTGCGCGACGAACGGTTGGTCAAGGAGGCGCTCGACAAGACGGCCGCGCATTTCGGCGGTGTCGACATTGTCGTCAATAACGCCAGCGCCATCTCGCTGTCGCCCACCGCCGCGACCGACATGAAGCGCTTCGACCTGATGCACCAGATCAACGCGCGCGGCACTTTCGTGGTGTCGAAGTGGGCCATCGGGCATCTGGAAAAGGCGAAAAATCCGCACATTCTGATGATCTCGCCGCCGCTCGACATGAAAGAGAAGTGGTTTGCGCCGCACACCGCCTACACCATGGCGAAATTCGGCATGAGTCTGGTGGTGCTCGGGCTCGCCGGCGAGCTTCGCCGCAAGGGCATCGCGGCCAACGCGCTATGGCCACGCACGGTGATCGCGACGGCCGCGGTACAGAATTTGCTGGGCGGCGACGCGTTGATGCGCCAATCGCGCAAGCCGGAAATCATGGCCGACGCGGCTTACGCCGTGTTCAACAAGCCGGCGCGCGAGTTCTCCGGCAACTTCCTCATCGACGACAATTTCCTCGCGGAGAACGGCGTAACCGACTTCGAGCAATACCGGGTCGATGCCGGGCAAAAGCTGGCGCAGGACTTTTTCGTGCCGGAAAACATCGCGCCCCCGAAGGGCGTGACCATCGAGGCCGGATTCCGCTGATCGCGGCGCCGCCCGGAAGACGCCGCCTCGCCGTTCAAGCCAGCCAGCGCTTGCGCCGCTTATAGTGCTTGCCCTCGCGGAACGATTTGCGTTTGCCTTCGGCGATGCCGAGATAAAATTCCTTGACGTCCTCGTTCTCGGTCAGCGCCGCGGCGGTGCCGTCGAGGACGACGCGGCCGTTTTCCAGAATATAGCCGTAGCCGGCATATTTGAGCGCCAGATGAGTGTTCTGCTCAGCCAATAGAAACGACACGCCCTCGCTCTGGTTGAGGTTCTTCATGATGGTGAAAATTTCTTCGACAATCTGCGGGGCCAGCCCCATTGAGGGCTCATCGAGCAGAATCATCTTCGGCTGCGACATCAGCGCCCGGCCGATGGCGCACATCTGTTGCTCGCCGCCGGAAGTGTAGCCGGCGAGCGACTGACGCCGCTCGCGAAGCCGCGGAAAATAGCCGTAAACCTTGTCGAGATCGGCGCGGATTGCCGCCGAACCTTCGCGGCGGGTGAATGCGCCGGTCAGGAGATTCTCCTCGACGGTCAGGTGCCCGAAGCAATAGCGGCCTTGCATCACCTGAATGCAGCCGCGACGCACCAGATCGTTCGGCGACAGCGACTGCACTTCGGCGCCATCGAACACGATCGCGCCCTTGGTCACCTCGCCGCGTTCCGAGTGCAGCAGATTGGATATCGCTTTCAGCGTCGTCGTCTTGCCCGCGCCGTTGGCGCCCAGCAGCGCGACAATGCCGCCGCCTGGCACGGACAGCGATACGCCCTTGAGAACAAGGATGACGCGGTCGTAGACAACCTCAATGTTGTTGAGGGAGAGAATCGCTGTCGCCGCGGCGGTCGCCGCAGTCGGGGATTGCACCGGCTCAGCGGCGGCCATGACCTCTCGCCTCGCTAACGCATCACCCGGGCGCCGCGCAGCACTTCAATGATGCGCTGCACCCGGGACTGTAAGGCGCGGTTCCTAGCCTACGACGACTTGTCGCAAGGTTCGGTGCGCTTCGGCCAGCCGGCATTGGCCTTGACGTAATCCGCCGCGGCGGAATCGATCAGCGGCAGCACCTTGTCCTTGATCGGTTGGATTGAGGGCACCGCGGTCTGCCACTTCGCACCATCCCACTGCACCACGGAAATGCCGCCGTGGCCGTTGTGGTCGGAACAGCTGACCTTGATCGGGCTCGCGAAGTTCTCGAGGCCGATTTCCTTGAAACGCGCCGCGGAAATGCTGAGCGTTTCCATGCCGCGGCGGAAATCCTCGCCGTCGATGACTTTCTTGCCGGTCAGGTGCTGGGCGTTGCGGATTGCTTCCGCCATGATGACCGAGTTGAGAACGGCGCGGTTATAGAAATTCTCGCCGATCTTGTCCTTTGAGGTGACCTGGCTTTTGCCCTTGTCGACGACGTATTTGATGATGTCCTGCAACGCCGGAAAGTTCGGACCGACCGCGTTCAGATCGAGCGATTTGTAGCCTTTGGCTTCGGCGCCGGCTGGACGGGCGTCGTCATCGCTGCCGGCCCACCAGTTGCCGACGAAGTGATCCATCGGGTAGCCGATCTTGGCCGCTTCCTTCACCGCTGTCGGATTCATGGCGCCGAAGCCCTGCATGTAAATCCAATCGGGCCGGTCGCGCCGGATGTTGAGCCAGAGCGAGCCCTGGTTCTGCATTTCAGCGACCGGGACCGGATAGAGTTTCAGCTCGAAGCCGTAGTCGTTCGCCAAGGCCTGCAAGACCGGGATCGGCTCCTTGCCGAAAGGAGCATCGAGGTGAACGAGGCCAATCTTCTTGCCCTTGAGCTTGTCGAAGCCGCCTTCAGAGTCGGCGACATGCTTCACAAAGGCCGAGGCGCCATCCCAATACGTCGCGGGCGGATTGAATATCCAGGGAAAGTCGTTGCCGTCGGCCGATGCGGAGAGGCCGTACGCCATGGAGAGAATTGGAATCTTGTCGACCGACGCTTTGGGGATCAACTGCAGCGTGATGCCGGTCGAATACGGATTAAGGACGACAGGGTGTTTGCCCTTCACCGTCTCGTAGCATTCGACTCCCTTTTTGGTGTCGTAGCCGGTCTCGCATTCGTCGACGATGAGTTTGGCGCCGCCGATGCCGCCATCGCGCTCGTTGAGCATGTTCAGATAATCCGCCATGCCGTTGGCAATCGGTATGCCGGAGGTGGCGAACGGGCCGGTGCGATAGCTGAATAGCGGAATGTAGATGCCGTCCTCCGCCTGCGCGGCGGTGACGGCGACCGGCGCAATGGCTACCGCCAGGCCGAGCGCAAGGTGTTTCAAATGCATGGCCGCTTCTCCCTTGTTTGCGCCGAATTGCCCCGGCCGGCGCATTTGTAATCTGACGAACCTGTCACGAAGACTTAAGTCCAGCCGGCTTGTTGCCGGAAGGTCTAAGAGTTTGCCCCATCAAAGGTAAAATGGCCACACCCGGCTCCGGGCGCGGTTAAGGCGGCCGGACAAAGACCTTGATCTGGAGGCAGCCGGATGCTGGCATTTCGCGCTGACCGGCCGGCGCACGTGACGCTGCCGCCCGTTTACGACGATTTGTCGCAAGCCTTCCGGTCCTAATAAGGAAAAGGCCATACCCGCAGCTTCTGCTTGGCTATTTGCCAGAGCCGCGCCAGTCCGCTCGGCTCGACCACCAGGAAGACGATGATCAACACACCAAGGATCAGGAACTGAAGATGTTCGACGGTCGCGGGATAAAGCGGCAGTCCCAACGCTTCAGGCACCAGCCGCAGCACAATCGGCAAGATGTAGATCAGCGCGGCGCCGAAGAACGATCCAATCAGCGTGCCCAGCCCGCCGATGATCACCATGAACAGGATGAGAAAACTCTGATCGATAGCGAACACATTGGCTTCGGCGCCGCCGTACCACAGGAAAACCAGCATCGCGCCGGCGACGCCGCAATAAAACGATGAAACTGCGAATGCCAGGAGTTTGGCGCGCAAAAGCCTGATGCCTATGAGTTCGGCGGCGAGATCCATGTCGCGAACGGACATCCACATGCGGCCGATGCGGCCATGCACCAGGTTAGAGGCAACCCAGGTCAATAACACGACGATGCACAGAACAACGAGATAACGCGTTTGCGACGTCGCCGTCGGACCCGTGAGCGCCATGCCGGCGAGCGTCCGCTTCGGCACCTCGATCGCGCCGGAGATTGCGTAGTTAAAGAGCCAGGGAATGCGAATGAAGCACCACTCCAGAAAGAACTGGGCGGCCAGCGTCGCCACCGCCAGATAAAACCCCTTGATCCGCAGCGACGGCAAGCCAAACAGAACGCCGACCGCGGCCGAGAAAAAGCCCGACACGATAATCCAGACAATGATGTTCACTTGCGGGAAATACGTCGTGAGTTTCAGGCAAGCGTAGGCGCCGACACCCATGAAGGCGGCGGTGCCGAGCGACAGAAGCCCGGTATAGCCGGTGAGCAAATTGAGCCCGATAGCGGCCAGCGAAAAAATCAAGAAAGGAATCATCACCGCTTGCAGCAAAAAGTCGTTGCCCAGAAGCGGAATGCCGACGAAGGCCACCAACAAGATGACTCCGAGGCCGATTCTGTCCTGAAGGATCGGAAACACCGCCATATCGGCGGCATAACTGGTCTTGTATTGGCCGACCTCACGATAAAGCATCGGTCAAATCCGCTCGATGATCTTTTCGCCGAACAGGCCTTGCGGCCGGAACACCAGAAAGCCCAGCGCGATCACGTAGGCGAACCAGGTCTCGATGCCCCCGCCGAGAAGTGGGCCCCAATAGAATTCGCCCAATTTCTCGCCGATTCCGATAATGAGCCCGCCGACAATAGCGCCGGGGATCGATGTCAGTCCGCCGAGGATGAGAACCGGAAGCGCCTTGAGCGCGATGATCTGCAACGAAAACGACACCTCCGATCGCGCGCCCCACATGATCCCGGTGGTGAGCGCGACGACACCGGCGGCAAACCAGACAATCACCCAGATCTGCTCGAGCGAAATGCCGACCGACAGCGCCGCCTGATGGCTGTCGGCGACCGCGCGCAACGCCCGGCCGATGCGGGTGCGCTGAAAGAATACCGCGAGCACCGCGACCATGAGCGACGCGATGATCACGGCGGCAATATCGATCTTTTGGAACGAGACGAAACCGCCAAGTCCCTTGAATCGCATCTCCCCGCTCGGCAGGTAGAGTTCGTTTGCGATCATCACCTTAGGATCGCCGCCAAACAACAGCTGCCCAAACCCGATAAGAATGTAGGTCAATCCGAACGTCGCCATGAACAAGATGACGTCGGATTGGTTGACCAGCGGCCGCAGCATCAGGCGTTCGACGCCGAAGGCGAGCACAAACATGACGACGATGGTGAGGCCGAGCGCGAGAAACGCCGGCACGCCGTGTTCATGCAGTCCGACCAGCGTCAGCGCTGCAAACACCACCATGATGCCCTGGGCGAAATTGAAGACACCGGAGGCCTTGAAAATCAGGACGAAGCCGAGCGCGATCAGCGCGTACAGCACGCCGGCGACGAGGCCGTCCCACAGCGTCTGCGCAAACAGATCCGGCGCCGCGCCCATCTGCACGAACGGATCGACGAAGATTTGGTACAGAAGGTGCATCAGCTACTCCCTCCTTCCCCCCAAAGCTGGGAAGGAGAAGACGCAATCGATTCCTGCGCCCAGCTCACACGCTCACCCCGTGCGGCTGGCCCAAATAAGCACGGATCACGTTTTCGTCTTTCTTGACGTTGTCCGGCGCGGCGTCGGCGATCTTGCGGCCGTAATCAAGCACCACAACGCGGTCGGACAAGTCCATCACCACGCCCATGTCATGTTCGATCAGTGCGATGGTGGTGCCATATTGCTGGTTCACGTCGATGATGAACCGCGACATGTCCTCTTTTTCCTCGAGGTTCATGCCGGCCATCGGTTCGTCGAGCAGCAGCAAATCCGGCTCCATGGCCAGCGCCCGGCCAAGCTCGACGCGCTTTTGCAAGCCGTACGGCAGGCGTCCGACCGGAATTTTTCGGATCGCCGCGATTTCCAGAAAATCGATGATCTCCTCGACGCGACGCCGGTGCTCGACCTCTTCTGCCAGCGCCGGCCCATGGCGGATCAACTGCCAGAAAAATCCGCGGCGCATTTTCAGCGCCCGCCCGGCAAGAATATTGTCCAGCGTGGTCATGCCGCGAAACAGCGCCAGATTCTGAAATGTCCGCGCGATACCGCCGCGTGCCGCCGCGTACGGCCGCATGGCCTTGCGCACCTCCCCCTTGAACGTGATCCGGCCCGATTGCGGCTGGTAGAAACCGTTGACGACGTTGAGCATCGACGTCTTGCCGGCGCCGTTCGGGCCGATGATGGCGCGGATCTCGCCTTTGCGAATGTCGAACGATACCCCGGTGAGCGCGCGCACGCCGCCGAACGAGAGGGAAACGTCTTCGACTGCGAGCAGCACCTCGCCGAGCGCGGTATCGCCCGCGGAGGGCGCCCTCATGCGGCGCGCACCATGTGCGCCGTGCTGACCGGATAAATTTTCACGTCGCGGATGGCAACGCGCGCGGCAATGACGCCCTTGTGGCCGTCCTCGAACGTTACCTGCGTCGAAATCTGCGCGGTGGCCGAGCCGTCATAGAACGCTTCGACCAGCGGGCCGTAGCGGTCGATAATGTGGCCGCGGCGAAGCTTTTGCGTACGCGTCAGCTCGCCATCGTCGGGATCAAGCTCCTTATGCAAAATAAGGAAGCGCTTGATCTGCGCGCCGGCGACCATCTCTTCCTCCGACAGTGAGCGGTTCACCTCGTCGACGTGGCTCGCAATCATTTCATAGACGCGCGGATGCGCGGCAAGCTCCTGGTAGGACGCATAAGTGACATTGTTGCGCTCCGCCCAGCTCCCCACAGCGGTCTGATCGATGTTGATCATGACGCTGACGAAATCGCGGTCGGCGCCGATGGCCACCGCCTCGCGGATGTTGGGATAGAACTTGAGTTTGTTCTCAATGTATTTCGGCGCGAATACCGTGCCGTCATTAAGCCGGCCGACATCCTTGGCGCGATCGATGATCTTGAGCTGGCCGCTTTTGGTGTCGAAGAAACCGGCGTCGCCGGTATGCACCCAGCCATCGGAGGTAAGCACCTCGGCGGTCTTCTCGGCATCTTTGTAATATCCGGTGAACACGCCGGGCGACCGGAACAGCACTTCGCCCTTGTCGGATATTTTTATCTCTACGTCCGGCGAAGGCTTGCCGACGGTGTCGGCGAAAATCTCGCCGTCCGGCTGCGCCGTGACGTAGACCGAGGCCTCGGTCTGACCGTAGAGCTGCTTCAAGTTCATCCCCATGGCGCGCCAGAAGCGAAAGATCTCCGGACCGATCGCTTCGCCCGCGGTGTAGGCGACGCGAATGCGCGACAGGCCAAACTGGTTCATGATCGGCCCGTAGACGAACAGCCGGCCGACGGCATAGAGCAAGCGGCCGCCGAGCGGCACTTTCTCGCCATCGAGGATCTTCTCGCCCCACCGGCGCGCGACGCTGATGAAAAAATCAAACGCCTTGCGCTTGACGGCGCCGGCATCGGCCATGCGCACCATGGTCAGCGTCAGCACGTTCTCGTAGACCCGCGGCGGAGCGAACGCGTAGGTGGTGCCGATCTCGCGCCGGTCCTGAACGACGGTATCCGGCGCTTCCGGGCAATTGACGCAGTAGCCGGCAACGTAGGCCTGGACGAAGGAAAAGATGTAATCGCCCACCCATGCCAGCGGCAGATAAGCGATGACCTCCTCGTTTTGATCGAGCCGGTCGAAGATGTTGGCGTTGCGCGCCGACACGATGGTGTTGCGGTGCGTCAGCATCACGCCTTTCGATCGCCCGGTAGTGCCGGACGTGTAGAGGATAACGCTGAGGTCGTCGGCCCTGCCGTCGGCCACGCCCGCCTCCCAGCGCGCCAGACACTCAGCATCGCCGGCAAGCTTCTTGCGGCCGATTGCTTGCACGTCCGCGAATGAAATCAGGCGGCCGTGGTCGTAATCCTTCAAGCCGCGGGTTTCATCGTAAATGAGTTTCCCCAATCGCGGCAGCTGCTCGGAGACCGCGATCACCTTGTCGACCTGTTCCTGGTCCTCGACGACCGCCAGCGTTACTTCGGCGTGCGCCAAAACGAACGCCATCTCGTCGGCGACCGCATCGGCGTAAACCGGCACCGGCACGGCGCCGAGCGCCTGACCGGCGCACATCGCCCAATAGAGCCGCGGGCGATTGCTGCCGATGATGGTGAATTTGTCGCCGCGCTTCATCCCGAGCTCGGCAAGCCCGATGGAAAATGCCCGAACCTCCTCGAGCATTTGCGCCCAAGTCCAGGTATTCCAGATGCCGAGGTCTTTATGACGCATCGCCGGGCGCGCGCCGATCACTCTGGCATTGTGCATGAGAAGTTTTGGCAGCGTGTCCAGGCTGCCATCAATCGGCTGCACGGCGTTCCTCCGCCCCCCTATTCGCGCGCGCAACGGCGCGCGCATCCGCAATCGGGGGATCGGTGACGCTCTTGTACAGCGCCTGCGCGCCGGACACACCACCCGCGGACGGAGCTTACGGCCCCAAACCGGTGGCAACGCGGAACCCCAGATCCCCCAATCCGTGGTCACCCGCACCTTTGAATTTTAACACAAATTGGCGCGGGAATTCTCGCATTGCCGGCCAAAAACGACAATGCTATTTCGCCTAGTCATTTTGACGCAAAAATGCCCTCGCCTTCGTCCACCAGTGGCGAGATCAACCCGGGTCATGCTTCATGCTCGATGTACCGACGGGTGCGGCAACGCGCTTTGCTTTAGCTGAAGATCAAATAGCCGTCCGCGATATGGCGCGCACCTTCGCGGCTGAGGTTTTTGCGCCGCACGCGCTTGCCTGGGATGAGGCCAGGCATTTTCCCGTCGCCGAAATGCGCCAGGCGGCCGCCCTGGGCATGGGCGGAGTTTATGTGGCGTCCGATGTCGGCGGCTCGGCGCTTTCGCGCCTCGACGCAACCTTGATCTTCGAGGCGCTGGCCACCGGCTGTCCGACGGTCGCCGCCTACATGTCCATTCACAATATGGCCGCCTGGATGATCGACGCCTTCGGCGCGCCGGCGCAACGGAGCCAATGGCTGCCGAAGCTCTGCGCCATGGAGTTTCTGGCGAGCTATTGCCTCACCGAGCCCGGCGCCGGATCGGACGCAGCGGCGCTGGCGACGCGCGCCGTGCGCGACGGGGACTCATACGTCCTCAACGGCCAAAAACAATTCATCTCCGGCGCAGGCGCCGGCGATCTCTATGTGGTGATGGCGCGCACCGGCGGCGCAGGACCTGCCGGCATTTCAACGTTTGTTGTTCCGGGCGACACGCCGGGAATTTCGCTCGGCGCCAATGAACGCAAAATGGGCTGGAACGCACAACCGACCCGCGCCGTGGTTTTTCAGGACGTCCGCGTCCCCACCGAAAACCGGCTGGGCGAGGAAGGCGAAGGTTTCAAGATCGCCATGGCCGGCCTCGATGGCGGACGGCTCAACATCGCCGCCTGCTCGCTCGGCGGCGCGCAGGTCGCGCTGGAAAAGTCGCTCGCCTACATGAAAGAGCGCAAGGCGTTTGGCCGGCGGCTCGACGAATTCCAGGCACTGCAGTTTCGCCTCGCCGACATGGCGACCGGCCTTGAGGCCTCGCGCAC
>DASXDP010000095.1:0-92150 GCA_036490575.1 Xanthobacteraceae bacterium | reverse complement strand
TTATGAACACAAAACGACAAAAGCTGCGGCCTACTTCCTCGCCGGTATGGCGCGCGCTGAGTGAACTGGCGCAGTGGACCAAGTACTCAGGGCTGGAGCATGGTAGCGGGGGCCGCTCGGCCGCGTACCGGTAAACCGAGTTAGATAACACTGGCCCTTGTGGAAGTATTCGACCCGAAGGTGCCGCGCTCAGTGGGACCGTCAATGATGGAGCGGACCGCGGTGTTGCCGCGACTTTCCGCGGCCCGCTAAGGGTAAGGGGCGCACAACCAAGACATGCGCCTCTTTTCTGCAGTCTCCCGAATGCGCTGCTACGCCGCCTTTTCTGATCAAGGATCCGCGGGCCGCCGCTGCCGTTGATGGCAATACGGCGCGGCTTCCTCGCCTTCGGTATTTCCCGCAGGAGATCGATCTTGAGCAGCCCGTTCTCAAACGAGGCGTCGGTGACCTGGACATGATCAGCGAGCTTGAAGACGCGCTTAAAGGAGCGGCCAGACGTGGATGAATGCGCCTCATGTACGTGAGTAAGCTAACCAGCCTGCCTGGGGACGTTTGTCGGAAAACGCACAGCCACCGGCTTCAGCCGACCGTCGAGTGGCCAACTGAATTTCCGGGTCGGCAGGTCGCCGTCGTTCGAAAGCTGACCTCGCGAAATTCGGCTGCTCAGCTGCCTGACCTTTTGAGCATTTCATATCTATTCGGGGCGAAAAGGCGCGATTGAGTCAAGAGAACCGAGGACGTCATGTTCGGGGCTGTCGCCAATGGATGCCGCCAATGCCGCCGATCAGCGCTGTAAGCTATTGATTTACCTAGATGGTGGGCCCGGGAGGACTCGAACCTCCAACCAAGCGGTTATGAGCCGCTGGCTCTAACCATTGAGCTACGGGCCCGCGCCGTCTGTTACACCAGCGGAAGCGCCGCGGCAAAATCGGCGAACAAGGCAGCAGAGGTCACCGGCTTAACCTCGTCGGCTAAGCAGGAAGACAGCCTGCTCGCTGAACAAATTCCAGAACCACCACGGCATTTTGAGCCGCATGCGCCGCCCCCAGGCGTTGAGCACCACCGCCTCCTCGATCCGGGCGCCGGCAACATCGCAAAGCTGGCGGAAGTCCTTGATGCTGCAAAAGTGGATGTTGGGCGTCTCGTACCAGGCATATGGCAGGTTGTCGGTATGCGGCATATGACCGCCCAGCCCGACCTGCATCCTTATGCGCCAGTGGCCGAAATTGGGAAACGACACAATGGCGTGGCGGCCGATGCGCAGCATGTGCTCGAGCACGACGCGCGGCTGCCGTGTGGCTTGCAGCGTCTGTGACAGAATGACGAAATCGAATCCGTCGTCGGGATAATTCTCCAGATCGGTGTCGGCATCGCCTTGCACCACCGCGAGGCCCTTGGCGACGCATTCGTTCACGCCTTCGCGCGACAATTCAATGCCGCGACCGTCAACGCCGCGGGTTTCCAGCAAGCGCAATAGCTCGCCGTCGCCGCAACCGACGTCGAGCACGCGTGCGCCGTGCGCAACCATCGCGGCGACCACGAGCAGGTCGATACGCGCGCCGCCCGGGCCGCGCGCCGCCTCCGCCATGGTGAGGTCCTGTTTGAGCCGCGTCAGCATGCTCACCTCGCGGCCGGCTTTAATCCGCGCGCCGCGGCCGCGCCATCGAGAAACCCTCGAACGGTGGTGAACAATTCGGGCTCATCGAGCAGGAAGGCGTCGTGACCCTTGTCGGTCGTGATTTCGGCGAACGACACTCGCGCGCCGGCGGCATTGAGCGCGTGCACGACGGCACGAGATTCCGACGTCGGGAACAGCCAGTCGCTGGTGAATGAAATGACGCAAAACCGCGTGGCGGTCGCGCGAAACGCGTTGGCCGCAACGCCGTTGTAGTCGTCGGCCAGATCGAAATAGTCCATGGCGCGCGTCAGATACAGATAGGAATTCGCGTCGAACCGCTCGACAAACGTGATGCCCTGGTGGCGCAGATAGGACTCTACCTGAAAGTCGGCATCGAACGAGAAAGTCGGGTTGTCGCGATCCTGAAAACGCCGGCCGAATTTCCGGTGCATTGCCGCGTCGGACAGATAGGTAATGTGCGCTGCCATGCGTGCGACCGCGAGCCCGCGGCGCGGATTGGTGCCCTCGGCGAAATAGCGGCCGCCACGCCAGTCGGGATCGGCCATCACCGCCTGGCGCCCAACCTCGTGGAAGGCGATGTTCTGGGCGGTGTGCCGCGTCGAGGCGGCGATCGGCAGCGCGGCGAACACGCGCGCCGGATAACTCGCGGCCCACTGCAACACCTGCATGCCGCCCATCGATCCGCCTGCGACCGCAAACAGTGTCTCGATGCCGATATGATCGAGCAGCATCGCCTGGGCGCGCACCATGTCGCGAACGGTGATGACCGGAAAATCGAGACCCCACGGCGCACCGGTCGAGGGGCTGGTCGAGGCCGGGCCGGAGCTGCCCATGCAGCCGCCAACCACGTTCGGGCAGATGACGAAATAGCGTTTGGTATCGATCGGGCGCCCGGGCCCCACCATGGTTTCCCACCAACCCGGTTTGCCTGTTACCGGGTGGTCGTTCACTGCGTGTTGATCGCCGGTGAGCGCGTGGCAAATCAGCACTGCGTTGCTTCGCTCGGCGTTGAGCGCGCCGTAGGTCTGGTAGGCGATCTGCAGCGGCGCGAGGTCGACGCCGCAGTCGAGCCGAAGCGGATTATTCGCCGGAAAACGCACCAGGAGCGAATGCGGATGATCCGCTTCGCGCCTGCGGTCGGCGAAGTCGAGCGTCGCACCAGCCTCGGCCATGTCAGATAACTTCCCGGATACGCCTTTCGGGCGTCTTAAGAGGCGCCTGACCGGCGGTCAAACGGCGGGTAAATAGGCCCCTGCCCGCCAGTGTCAATGTTTTCTTTGATTTCGCCGATAACGGCACTATCAATCGGGCCGATCCCGGGATCCCACATGGCAAAAGCGCGACAGAACAGCCCTTCGCTCTCCGACCTGCGCCGAGAAATCGACCGCATCGATGAGACGATGCATGCGCTGCTGATCGAGCGCGGCGGGATCATCGACCAATTGATTGCGGTCAAGAAAAGTCAGGAAACCGGTTCGGCTTTTCGGCCGGCGCGCGAAGCCGACATGATGCGCCGGCTCGTCCAGCGTCACCACGGCAGCCTGCCCTTCGACACCGTCGAAAGCATCTGGCGAGTCATTATCTCGACCTTCACCTACGTGCAGGCTCCGTTTTCAGTGCATGCCGACTTGTCGGCCGGCGACGCCCACATGCGCGATTCCGCGCGTTTTCATTTCGGCTTCACGGTACCTTTTGAGCCCCACCTGGGAGCGGCGAGCGTCGTGCAGGCCGTGACTGCTTCGAGGGGCGATCTTGGCCTGGTGCCCGCCTTCGCCGTCGCCGGGGCTGGCCCGTGGTGGACGGCGCTCGAATTCGACACCGCGCCGAAAATTATCGCCCGATTGCCCTTCGTCGAACGCGCCAATCATCCCGCGGGATTACCGGTATTCGTCATCTCCCGTGTGGCCGCCGACGCCATGGTCACCGAAACCGAGGTGTGGAGTGTTCGCGTATCGGGGTGGAGCGCCAGCGCGGTGGACAAGCTGGCCGGGATCGCGGACGCCATCGCGGTGCCCGATCGCGCGTTCGACGGCGGCGCCCTTCTGGTCTCAGTCGCACGTGGCGGGATCGGAGCCGTCGCCGAAGCGTTGCTTGCGACCGGTGCGTCGATCCGTTCGAGGACCCTCGTCGGCAGCCACGCAACCCGCTATACGATGCCGCGCTAAACTAATCATCCCCGCGCGCGGGGAAGGAAGCCATGACTGCGATTTACCCTCGGCCAAGAGCGGGTGTGCTCGATATCAGCGCCTACGTGCCTGGCAAAAGCAGCGCGCCGGGCGTCGCGCGGGTATTCAAGCTGTCGTCGAACGAGACGCCGCTCGGGCCAAGCGCGCGCGCTATCGCTGCCTACCAGTCGGTCGCCAAGCATCTGGAAGATTATCCAGACGGCTCGGCGAGTGAATTGCGCGAGGCCATCGGCGGGGTCTTCGGACTCGATCCTGACCGTATCGTTTGCGGCGCAGGCTCCGACGACTTGCTCAATCTTTTGGCGCGCGCCTACCTGGCCGACGGCGATGAGGCGATCCACACCACGCACGGCTTCCTGGTCTATCCAATCGCAACGCGCGGCAGCGGGGCGCGGCCGGTGGTCGCGCCGGAGAAAGACTACACCGCCAGCGTCGACGCCATTCTCGCGGCCGTGACCGAAAAGACGAAAATCGTTTTTCTGGCCAATCCAAACAATCCGACCGGAACGTATATTTCGTTCGATGAAGTCAAGCGGCTGCATCGCAACCTGCCGGGTGACGTGCTGCTGGTCATCGACGCCGCCTATGCCGAATACGTCCGCCGCAACGATTATGAATCGGGCATCGAGCTTGTCGCCACCACCGAGAACGTGGTGATGACCCGCACGTTCTCCAAGATTCACGGGCTGGCTGCGCTGCGGCTGGGCTGGATGTTCGGCCCAAGCGGGGTGGTTTCGGCCGTCAATCGTGTCCGTGGGCCGTTTAACGTCAACGCGCCCGCGATTGCCGCCGGCATCGAAGCGATCCGCGACGCGGAGCATCAAGAACGTGCGCGCGAACACAACGGGCGATGGCTGGCGTGGCTGGCTGAGGAAATCGCAAAACTCGGATTGCAGGTGACGCCGAGCGTTGCCAATTTTTTATTGATTCACTTTCCCACGACGAAAGGCCGCATGGCTCAGGAGGCTGATGCCTTCCTGACGGCGCGCGGGCTCGTTCTGCGGCAAGTCGGGGTCTACGGGCTGCCCAACGCGCTACGCATGAGTGTTGGTAGCGAAGAAGCAAATCGGCTCGTTATTGCCGCTCTCAAAGATTTTTTGGCCAAGCCTGCGTGACGCCGTGACCAATCCCACCGTGCTTTATAACCGGCTGGCGCTGATCGGCATGGGGCTGATCGGCTCCTCGATTGCGCGTGCGGCACGCGCGCAAGGGGTGGTGCGCGAGATCGTGGCCACCGCCCATTCGGCAGCTACGCGCCGGCGTGTAGCTGAGCTCGGGCTTGCCGATCAGGTAACCGAGAATAACGCGGCTGCTGTCGCCGGCGCCGAGCTTGTCATTGTCTGCGTGCCGGTCGGTATCAGCGGAGCGGTCGCTGCCGAGATCGGTCCGCACCTGACGCCCGGGGCAACTGTCTCCGATGTCGGCTCGGTCAAGGCTGCAGTGGTGCGCGAGATGGCTCCGCACCTGCCGCCTGGAGTTCATTTTGTCCCGGCGCATCCGGTCGCCGGCACCGAAAACTCCGGACCTGACGCCGGCTTTGCCGAACTTTTTGTTGGCCGCTGGTGCATCCTCACTCCTCCGGAAGGGACTGATGCAGCCGCGACCGAGCGCATGGCCGCATTCTGGCGGTCGCTCGGCGCGCAAGTCGAAACCATGCCGCCGGCGCATCACGACCTGGTGTTGGCGATTACGAGCCATCTGCCGCATCTCATCGCTTACACGATTGTGGGCACGGCCGATGAGCTCGCCGAAGTGACGCAATCGGAAGTGCTGAAATTCTCGGCCGGCGGCTTTCGCGATTTCACCCGCATCGCCGCCTCCGATCCGACCATGTGGCGGGACGTGTTTCTCTCCAACAAAGAGGCCGTCCTGGAAATGCTTGGCACCTTCACCGAAGATTTGTCCCGGCTCACTCGCGCCATCCGGCGCGGCGACGGCGAAGCGCTATTCGAACATTTCGCGCGGACGCGGGCCATTCGGCGCGGCATCGTGCAGATCGGCCAGGATTCGGCGGCGCCGGATTTCGGTCGTCCGCATCCCGATCTGCCGGGGGAGCCTCTGCCGCGTCCTTACGCGCTCTCGGGCGATGATTAAATCTAGTATCGCGCCTGTACGGTGAGCGCTTCTTGAACCGCCGCGCGCAATTCGGCGACCGAAAAGGGCTTCGGAATAACGTCGTGAATGAGCGGCTCGATATTGTGTGCGCGCTCTCGCTGATCGGCGTAGCCCGTCATCAGTAGAATGGCGAGTTCGGGACGCTCGCGCGCGGCGGACAGCGCGAGCGCGATGCCATCCATCACCGGCATGCGCACGTCGGTAAGCAGCAGGTCAAAGCTCGCGTCCTCGCCCACCAGCAAATCGAGCGCGGCCTTGCCGTCGCCGGCGGTCTCGACTTCGTGCCCTTCAGTAGCCAATGCCCGCGCGACCAGCGCCCGGAGCGTGTCTTCGTCTTCCGCTATCAGAATGCGCGCCATGATCATCAAGGATTCATGGCGACGGCGTCGTGACGATTGACGAAACGAAGGACGACGTCGCGCGCACCCGCCGGCGGCGACGCAAGACGCGCGCGGAAAGCCACCGCCTGGCCGGGAGGCAACGAGCCGTGCGTAGCGGTCGCGGTCCAAAAGTAGATTTCCTGATCGGCCGAGTCGCGGACGGCAAATCTGAGCTGTGGGACGCGCAACGCCTTCGCCGTGTTGTTGACGATGTCTCCTTCAACGACAAGAACAGGCTTACCGCCGTCGCGGACAGTGGTCGTAGTGATGCCGTGAAAGGCGAGACCGCGTAGATTCACGGGCAGCCCGGCAAGCTCATAAAACGAAGCAGTCTGCGGTAACTTTCGGACAATGTCGGTGCGCCAGCCGACAAGGAGGAAATCCACCAGGGCCAACGCGACAATTCCGGCTTGCAGTCTTGTTATCGGCCAGCGTGGCGCGGAGCGAGACCGGGCCGGCGGAGGCCAGCCGCGGAACGGCACCGGAAGGTTACGCCCCGGACGCAAAGCGTTACTGAGCGCAACGTCAGTGGCTTTTTTGGAAGAAGCGGTCCCGGCGTTGTTGGCCTTAACAACGATCCAACGTCGCGCGTCCGGTCGCGGTTCTCTGATCAACGCCGCGGCGTGCTCTGACGCCTCTACCGCACGGGAGCAATCATCCGTCTCCCAAGCCACATCGGCCGCTTTCTCTTCGGTGACGGACGGCACTTCCGCGATCGGCGCAACCGCGTGGCTGGCCGAAGCTTCGTCTTCTGTGATTTCAGCAAAGGAATAGTTGGACACCCATCCGTTACGAGCGGGGACGCTAACCTCTTCGTCCAATGAAGGCGCTTCGCTCGCGGATGTATGCAATTGCTCTTCCGTGGGTGCGGGGAGCGTCAGTGCGACATTCGCATCAGGGACGGCGGCGACATGCTCCGGCACGTCAGTCGAGTCATCGGATGCCGACTCAAGATCTGTGAACTCAGGCAGAATGACCGTCGCCGGTCCTTGATCGTCGGCTGCGTTATCCATGCCTTGATCGACGGTTATGTTCTCCGGGACGACAGGTGAATTATCCGGATCCAAGTCTACGAAGTAGATCTCGTGACTTGCGGGAGTTGTGTCCAACCCCGGACTTCCGTCAGCGCCATCGCCAGACCAATCCGGATCCAGGTTTGCGATGCCGCGATCGTCGAAAATAAGAGGATCCGGCTGAAAACTTAGCGCTTCAAGGTACCCGAAATCTCCGGGCGGATCGGTGCCTGGCTCTACGGATTTGAGGTCGGCCGGAGGGGCAAAACCGTTACCGATCGCGGCCGCAGCGGCCACGAGCATATCGGCCCGATGACGTTGGGGGGACCAGATCGCCAGGCACCGCAGGCAGCGTGCCTGCCCGTAGGGCCGGAGGCTGTTTGGTCGCACCGTGTAAGAAGTCGTGCAGGAGGGGCAGACAATAAGCATGGCTCGAATCAGTATGACGGCACCTATGCCGGTGCTACCATCCGATCCATTAACGAACTGGAAACCATAACGGGCTGGCCAGGCCGCGCTTGGCATCCTGACGCCACACCTGGCAAGGCCACGAATCGGCCTCGTCCGCCCCTCAACCATTGCCGCTCGCCCCGGAGGTCGGCGTGATTCAATTCGAGAATGTGGGGTTGCGCTATGGCTTCGGCCGAGAGGTGTTGTGCGATCTCAATTTCGGAATTCAGGATCGCTCCTTTCAATTCCTCACCGGGCCTTCAGGGGCCGGCAAGACCTCGCTGCTCCGCCTTATGCTGATGTCGCTGCAGCCCACGCGCGGCCTGATCAGCATGTTCAAACACAACACCGCGACGCTCAGCAAAGAGGATCGGGCCCATCTGCGCCGACGCATTGGCATTGTCTTTCAGGATTTTCGCCTGCTCGACCATATGACCACCTACGAAAACATCGCGCTGCCGCTGCGGGTGCTCGGCAAGGATGAGTCCAACTATCGCGCCGAAGTCATCGAGCTGCTGCAATGGGTCGGGTTGGGGGAGCGCATGGCGGCACTGCCGGCGGTTCTCTCAGGTGGTGAAAAACAGCGGGCAGCGATAGCGCGGGCCGTCATCGCCCGCCCGCAGCTTCTGCTCGCCGACGAGCCGACCGGCAACGTCGACCCCAATCTCGGACAGCGGCTATTGCGATTGTTCATCGAGCTCAACAAATCGGGCACCGCGGTCGTGATTGCCACCCACGACATTGCGCTGATGGACGAGTACGACGCGCGCCGGTTGGTGCTCCACGAAGGACGCCTTCATGTCTATGACTGAGCCCGTCGAAGGCATGGCCGAGCCGTGGGACGACCTCGAAGCGGCATCCGTGCCGGCCGACGCCTTGCCGGCAGTTGCACCGATTGTCCCACGGAATTCGCTTGCCGGCCGTTCGCTCGGCGCCGTCGTCGCGATCATGACGTTTCTCGCTTCGCTGACGACCGGCGCGGCGATGGTGGTCGTGAGCGCAGCTGGCGACTGGGAATCCGAAGTCGGCCGTGAAGTAACCATTCAGGTACGGCCTGCGCCGGGGCACGATATCGAATCCGATTTGCGAAAGGCGACTGAGATCGTCCGCGGCGCTCCTGGCATTGCTGACGTGCAGGCGTACACCAAAGAAGAATCCGCGCGGCTCGTCGAGCCTTGGCTCGGGTCCGGTTTGGCTTTGGACGACTTGCCGATGCCGCGCCTGGTGGTGGTCAAGCTTTTACCCGGCGCGCGGCCTAATTTCGCGGCGTTACGTCAAATGCTGGCCACCCAGGTCAGCACCGCCAGCCTTGACGATCATCGACGCTGGATCGACAGCATGCGGACGATGGCGGAAACGGCGGTCGGCGTCTGCATTGCCATTTTCGCGCTGGTGCTGATTGCGACGGTGCTCTCTGTGACATTCGCGACACGCGGCGCCATGGCCACCAATCGCCCCATCATCGAAGTACTGCATTACGTGGGCGCTACCGATAAATTCATTGCTGGGCAATTTCAGCGTCATTTTCTGGTCCTCGGCTTCAAGGGCGGCGCCATCGGAGGCGGCGCCGCCATCCTGTTGTTCGGGCTCGTGGAGGCGACGAACGCCTGGCTATGGGGCACGCCGGAGGGCGATCAGGTTGCGGCCTTGTTTGGCACTCTCACCATTGGCGTCGCCGGCTATTTGGCGATTGTGCTGCAAATCGTGTTCATGGCCTTGGTGACTGCCTTTGCCTCCCGCCGGACCGTGAGACGGACGTTGCAGACCATTGATTGACACCTTGGCGCCGACATTAATGACCTTTTGCCTGCATGGCGGTTATTATGATGTCCGCGGAAGGCGGACATTGGCTGATCTGATGAACTTCGGCGCAGGAGCTGCGCGCGGCCATGGCTGATCTGAGGGGCGCCGTCAGAAGACGGCATTTCCGGACCTATTCGGCCCGGCTTGCTATCGCCGCCGCGATCGCGGTCGTGCTGGGATTCTTCGCTTTTCTCTGGCTGCTGCCGACCGGGGAAGTCGAGCTTGACCGCAATGCCGACGGCATCGTCGTCCTGACGGGGGGCACGTCGCGGATTACCGACGCCCTCGAACTCCTGGCAGCGGGACGAGGCAAACGCCTCCTCATCACCGGCGTCAATCCCGGGACGACGACGGCCGACATCGCCCGTCAATTCGCAGACTACGGCAAGCTTCTCGCCTGTTGCGTCGATCTGGATTATTCAGCGCTCAACACGCTCGGCAATGCCGTGGGGACTCGCCGCTGGGCAATCGATCGCAACTTTCACTCTCTTATCGTTGTCACGTCGGCCTACCACATGCCGCGCGCATTGGCGGAAATCTCGCACCAACTTCCCAATGTTGCCGTCGTTCCGTTTCCGGTTGTCTCGGACCGCCTGCGCGTTGAACCGTGGTGGTCCAATGGCGCGACAACCAAACTGGTATTGTCGGAGTATTTCAAATTCCTGTTTGCCAAAGCGCGGATGCCATTTGATTCGGTCACCACAACGGCGGGCGATAATCGCCTTTCCGACGCACATCAATTCCGCTGATTGTCAGGCGCGCCGCCTTGTCTCATCCCATCGCACTGACTCTCAGGTCGATCGTTTTCAACACCCTGTTTTACGTCAACATAATCGTGCGCATGATCGTCGCTCTTCCGACCATTCTGCTGCCTTACAAATATCTGCTCGGCGTGCTGCGCGCCTATTGCAACAGCACCCTGTTTCTGTTGCGGGTTGTTTGCGGCACGGGCGTGGAATGGCGTGGACGCGAGAAGCTTCCGCAGGGAGCCTTTATCGTTGCCTGCAAGCACCAGTCGTTGTGGGAAACATTCGCGCTGTTCGCGCTCCTTCGCGACCCGACCTTCGTGCTCAAGCGCGAATTAATGTGGCTGCCACTGTTTGGCTGGCTTGCCACCAAAGCGGGCATGATTCCGATCGACCGCGGCGCCCGGGCAAGCGCGCTGGCGCGCATGACCACCCGCGCCCGCGAAGAAATCGCGCGTTCGCGGCAAGTCGTCGTCTTCCCCGAAGGAACGCGGCGGTCGCCCGACGCCAGACCGCGTTATTTGCCCGGCGTCGCGCATCTCTACTCCGAGACAGGTCTAAGCTGCGTCCCAATAGCGCTGAACTCGGGACTGTACTGGCCACGCCGGTCGTTGCGTCGCTATCCCGGCAAGGTGCTGGTTGAAGTGCTCGATCCGATCCCACCCGGCCTGGAACGCCGTGATTTTCTTTTACATCTGCAGAAGGTGCTGGAGGACGCGACGGCGCGGCTCGTCGCCGAGGGCCGCCATTCAATGCAGCGTCATTCGTGATGGGCGACGGGTATGGCTTCGCCCTGATGCGTGCTCAAAAGCCGCGCGGCGATGAGATGCAGGTCGGTCTCGCGATAACCGAGGGACTCCAGTGCCTGTACGGTCTCGATGACGTAGTCGCGATTGGCGCCCGAACGTCCACGGCCCTGTCGTACCAGGTGAACGCGCTCTTCCAGGCTGAGGCGGCCGGCGTACTGCACATGACTGCGGTCAATAATGAAGCAGAGGGCGTGCACTTGCCGGCGCGCTTTTTCCTCGAGTTCGACGCGGCGCACGGTTTCCAGATAAACCGTCGTCACCTGCTCGCGTGCACGCAAGTAGTCGATGGTTTGTTTGCGCGACTTCGCGGCCACACGAAAGGCGATGCCGCGGCACATTCCGCCCCGATCAAGTCCCAGCACCAATCCAGGACGCTCGGGCGTGCCGCGGTGGACAAACGAATAGACACACAGCGCTCGGTGCAGTCCGACAAGACGCGCCGGGATGCGTTCCAGGAAGTCGAACCCGGGACGCCACATCAGCGAACCGTAGCCGAACACCCAGAGGTCTTCAGCCGACGCCTCAATCGCAGTCGCCATCGCTCTTCTTTGTCCTCCACAACGGCCTTACGGTCGCCTATATCTCGCCCTTGGCAGGGAATGCTGCGAGTTGTTGAGTCTGGCAGCCGCTGATTCGCCAGTCCATCCGTAACATCAAGGATCTGGCGGTAGGCAACGGCGTACCACTCTGCCGCCGTTTTGACATGCCAGCAGAGTCTTTGAAACGCCGCACTCGATGGCCGAAAAGAGCCGATGCCCGGAGAATCTCCCCTAAGCATGATGCGAACGCCGGATCGTCCATTGCCGCGGCGTGCCGTCGCTCAGCATGGCCGACGGGCCTGGATTGCGGTCGGGTTAACTATCGTTGCTCTCGCGGCCATCTGGAGCGGGCTCTGGTACTACGCGGCCGCGATCGTCGAACAGACCCTCGCTGGCTGGTACCAGCGGGAGGCGGCGGCGGGCCGCAACTATTCATGCGGCTCCCAAACCGTGGGCGGATTTCCGCTCAAGCTCGCCGTCCGGTGTGACGGCGTTGCCGTCGACGTCAAAAGTGCCCAACCGGCATTTTCCGTCGCGGCGAAAACGGCGACCTTCGGGGCCATGATCTGGCAACCGACGACGCTCGTCGGCGAGGTGGGTGGTCCGTTGACGTTCGCGGAACTCGGCCAAGCTGCCCGTTTTAGGGCCGACTGGAACCGCGGGCAGATGACGGTCCGCGGCATCCCGCCCAACCCGGAAAGCGCGTCGTTGTCGTTCGAGACTCCGCATGTCGATCGCGTCACAGGCGCTGGCGCATCCGACGAACTTTTCAAAGCCGATCGGGTCGACGCGGCCGCTCGCGTCGTTGCCGGAGAGCCGAACCATCATCCAGTCATCGAAGTGACATTGCATTTCGGTGGGGCGGCGGCGCCGGCGCTGCATACTCTGCTCGCCGCAGCCGCTGACATCAATCTCGACGCGGTGGTTCGGGGCTTTGACGATCTCGGCCCCAAGTCGTGGCCCGAGCGAATCCGCGAGATGCGAGCGGCGGGCGGCGGCATCGACATCAAAGAAATTCGCCTGTCGCAGGGCGATGCCATAGTCATCGTCGGGAGTGGAACGTTGACTTTGAACGATCACGGCAAGTTAGACGGCATACTGGGCGTCGCCGTCGTCGGCATCGAGCGTATTATTCCAATGCTCGGAATCGACCGGCTCGCCGCCCAAGGCGTCGATCGCCTTGCCGGCGGCGAGAACCTGCTCGATCGCCTGGCGCCCGGGATCAGAGGTGTCATCCGTCAAGGCGCGAATGCCGGCGCCATCGAGACTGTTAAAAAGATGGGCCAGCCGGCTAACGTCGACGGCAAACCAGCCGTCGCATTACCGCTGCGGTTCGTCGATGGGGCGATTTTTCTCGGAGTGATACCGGTCGGTCAAATACCGCCAGTGTTTTGAAGTCATTTTGTTTGGCTGGCGTGCCATCCGACTGAAGCCTCCGGCACCGAGTCGGTCGAAGCGAAATAAGGCTTAAGATCGAGAAGCGGCGTATTGTCGAGGCAATCGAGCCCGACGACGGTGAGCTTGTTGTCTTTGATGCCCACAAGGCGGGCGACCGACACCGCGATCGGATTAGGCCGCACTGGTGAACGCAAGGCAAAGGTGCCGCGACCTTCCGCATAATGGTTCGGCATTTGCAGCACGAGATCCCGCCGCGCCTTGTCCATCCAGTAAAGCACGACGATGTGGCTGACGCTTTCCAGGCCGCTCAGACCTTTCGTCCAGCGCTCATCGAGGACGATCGTGCAGGCGGCATCCGTTTCACGCGGATTTTTTGGACAGTCCTCTCGCCGCTTCCAGGGCGTCCGGATGCGGCCGATATAGAAAACCGACGCATCGAAGCGTTGCGGCAGAGGTGCTGCGATCTCGCCCTCGCGCAGGCCGTCATCGATCTGAGGCGATTGTTTTCGACGTTTCATCGCCCGGTCTCGCGCGCCGGCGGCAGCGGTTTTTCGCCGCAAGCCTCAGAGAACATTAATATTTGTGGGACATATCCCACCGGCTCTTGCCTATTTCTCCGCATAAAGATATCTTTATGTCGTCATAGCTTGCAATTTGACCCGATGAACAGCGCCCAACCGCATAGCTTTCCCGACCTGACCGCCGCACTAAAGGCGGTCGGAGAAGCCACGCGCCTGCGCCTTCTGGTGCTTATCGCCGAAGCCGAGCTCACGGTTTCCGATCTCACCGCCATTCTGCGCCAATCACAACCCCGGCTGTCGCGGCATCTTCGTCTTTTGGTCGAAGCTGGACTGGTCCAGCGCCATCGCGAGGGGTCATGGGCTTTTTTTCGCCTCGGGGAGGTCGGCACCGCCGCCGATATTGCTCGAGTCGTCATCGACAAGCTTGACCCGAACGACCCGATCCTCAGCAGGGATCGCGAGCGCCTGGCTGCGGTACGCGCAACCCGTGCCGCGGCTGCGCAGAACTATTTTCGCCGGCATGCGGCTGAATGGGACCGGATACGCAAGCTGCATGTCGCCGACGCCGCGGTCGAAGAGGCGATCGCGGCGGCGCTCGGCGATCAACCGATCCGTTCGCTTCTCGACCTCGGCACCGGGACCGGGCGAATGCTGGAGCTTTTCGCAAAAGATCTTGAACGCGGGATCGGACTGGACCTTTCGCTGGAGATGTTGGCGGTTGCGCGCGCGCATCTTGATCGCGCCGGGCTCAGGAACTGCAGTGTTCGCCAGGGCGACATCTACGACATCCCGTTGCCACGCGACTCTTTTGATGTCGTTATCATCCATCAGGTGCTGCACTTCCTTGACGACAGCGCCCGTGCCATCCGCGAGGCGGCTCGTGTCCTGCGGCCGGGCGGCCGGCTACTGGTAGTCGATTTCGCGCCGCACGATCTCGAATTTCTTCGCGAGGAACACGAACACCGCCGGCTTGGCTTTGCCGCCGAGACGGTCGGGCAATGGCTCGAAGCGGCGGGCCTCGACGTCATTCGACAGCAAACGCTTCCGCCCGGACCGGAAGGCAAGGTCGCGGTATCGCTCTGGCTCGCACGCGATCCGCGCATCCTGATCGCCGTCCCGAGCACACGCGAGGTCGCCTGATGAAACACCAAGCAGAAACCGCACGGACCCGCGTCTCATTTGAGTTTTTTCCGCCGAAGACCGCCGAGATGGAACAAACGCTGTGGCAGGCGATCGAACGCCTGGCGCCGCTGCAACCCAACTTCGTTTCGGTCACTTATGGCGCCGGAGGCACGACCCGCGAACGCACGCATGCCACCGTCAAGCGGATCCTGGCGGAGACCATGCTTACTCCGGCGGCGCATCTGACTTGTGTGGGCGCGACGCGTGCGGAGATCGACGAAGTCATAGAGGCCTACGCCGATGCCGGCGTGCGCCACATCGTGGCGCTGCGCGGCGATCCACCCGCCGGAATCGGCGAACGCTTTTCACCTCACCCGGCCGGCTACCGAAACGCGGCCGATCTGGTTGGTGGCATAAAGCGCATTGCCGACGTCGAAGTCTCGGTATCTGCCTACCCTGAGAAGCATCCCGATAGTGCCACCGTCGCCGCCGATATCGACATGCTCAAGGCGAAGATCGATGCTGGCGCGAGCCGCGCCATTACGCAGTTCTTTTTCGAAAACGATCTTTACTTCCGCTATCTCGACAAAGTGCGCGCCGCCGGCATTCAAATTCCAATCGTACCGGGAATACTGCCGGTCCAAAACTTCATCCAAACAAAGAACTTCGCCGCGCGCGCCGGCGCCTCCGTGCCCAATTGGCTTGCTTCAAGATTCGAAGGCCTCGATCACGACCCGGCGACGCGCAAGCTCATCGCGGCCACCGTTGCCGCCGAGCAGGCCATGAAGCTTGCCGACCATGGCGTCAGCGATTTCCATTTCTACACCATGAACCGTGCCGACCTTGCGTACGCCATATGTCACCTCCTCGGATTGCGGCCCAGCCACCGATCCGGCGCGCGCGTGCCCGCCGAAACGGCGCCGGCTTGAGCAGGACACAGTGATGGTAACGCGTTCAGCAACGGACACGACGCTGCGCCGCATCGCCGCGGAACGCATCCTGGTTCTTGACGGTGCCATGGGCACAATGATCCAGTCACTGGGGCTGGAGGAGCAGGCCTTTCGCGGCGCCCGCTTCGACGCGTGGAACCGCGAGGTCCGCGGCAACAATGACCTCCTCAACCTCACTCGGCCCGAAGCGATTCAGGCCATCCATCTTGCCTATTTTCGCGCCGGCGCCGACATCGTCTCAACCAACACCTTCTCCTCCACCAGCATCGCCCAAAACGATTACGGCATGG
This sequence comes from Xanthobacteraceae bacterium, assembly GCA_036490575.1. Taxonomy (GTDB): domain Bacteria; phylum Pseudomonadota; class Alphaproteobacteria; order Rhizobiales; family Xanthobacteraceae; genus BOG-931. The sequence goes on along the minus strand of DASXDP010000095.1, from coordinate 76,189 downwards.
CGGAGTTCGCCTACGAACTCAATCTGGAAGGGGCCAAACTCGTTCGCGCAGCGGCGCGCATTGCCCAGGACCAAGACGGGCGGCCGCGCTTTGTCGCCGGCGCCATCGGTCCAACCAACCGCACGGCATCGATTTCTCCGGACGTTTTGAATCCGGGTTTCCGCGCCGTTACGTTTGATGATCTGCGCGGCGCTTATGGCGAGCAGGTACGCGGGCTGATCGACGGCGGCGCCGATCTTTTGTTGATCGAGACGATCTTCGACACGCTCAACGCCAAGGCCGCAATCTTCGCTTGCCTCGAAGCGATGGAGGGCCTCGGTTTACACCTCCCGATCATGATTTCCGGCACCATCACCGACCGATCCGGCCGGATCCTCTCCGGGCAAACCCCTGAAGCATTCTGGAACTCGGTGGCGCACGCCTCACCGCTTTCTGTCGGGCTTAATTGCGCGCTGGGCGCACGGGAGATGCGGCCCCACATCGCTGAACTCGGACGCGTCGCCGATACGCTTGTTTGCGCGTATCCTAATGCGGGCCTGCCGAATGAGTTCGGCCATTACGACGAGAGCCCGCAAATGATGGCCGATCTGATCGGCGAGTTTGCCGCTGCGGGCTTGGTCAACATTGTCGGCGGTTGCTGCGGCACGACTCCCGATCATATCCGTGCGATTGCCGCCGCCATCTCTGGCAAGCCGCCGCGCCAAATTTCCCGCCCTGATCCGCTGCTGCGGCTCTCCGGGCTGGAGCCGTTTACACTGACGTCGGCGATCCCATTCGTGAACGTCGGCGAACGCACCAACGTGACCGGGTCGGCGCGGTTTCGCAAACTGATCACCGCCGGCGACTATACGGCGGCGCTCGCGGTGGCGCGCGACCAGATCGAAAACGGCGCGCAGATCATCGATGTCAACATGGACGAGGGCTTGCTCGATTCCGAAAAGGCGATGACGACGTTTCTTAATCTCATCGCTGCGGAACCCGACATCGCCCGCGTTCCGGTGATGATCGATTCATCGAAGTTCTCGGTGATCGAGGCAGGCCTGAAATGCGTCCAGGGCAAGTCCGTCGTCAATTCGATCTCGCTGAAGGAAGGCGAGGATGCGTTCATCAAGCACGCGCAATTGGTGCGCCGTTACGGCGCCGCCGTCGTCGTTATGGCGTTCGACGAACAAGGCCAAGCGGATACGTTCGAGCGCAAAACAGCGATCACTGCGCGCGCTTACGACATTCTGGTGAACCGAGTAGGGTTTCCGCCACAGGACATCATCTTCGATCCCAACATCTTTGCGATCGCGACCGGCATCGAGGAGCACGACGGATACGGCAAAGCTTTTATCGATGCGGTCGCGTGGATCAGGCAGAATCTGACGCACGCCCATGTATCGGGCGGCGTCTCCAACTTGTCCTTCTCGTTTCGCGGCAATGAGACGGTGCGTGAAGCCATGCACTCGGTGTTTCTCAATCACGCTATCGCCGCCGGCATGGACATGGGCATTGTCAACGCCGGCCAGCTCGCGGTTTATGACGATCTCGATGCCGAACTCCGCGAAGCCTGCGAGGATGTGGTTCTCAATCGCCGCGGCGACGCCGCTGAGCGGTTGCTCGCGGTAGCCGAGCGCCATCGCGGTCAAGGCAAGGAAAAGAAAGAGGCCGACCTGTCATGGCGCGAGTGGCCGGTCGAGCGCCGCCTGACGCATGCCCTGGTGCACGGCATTAACGAGTTTATTCCCGTCGACGTCGAGGAAGCGCGGCTCAAGGCGCCCCGGCCGCTTGCCGTCATCGAAGGCCCGCTGATGGATGGCATGAACGTGGTCGGCGATTTGTTCGGCGCCGGTCGGATGTTTTTGCCTCAGGTCGTCAAATCGGCGCGGGTGATGAAGCAGGCGGTCGCTTGCCTCCTGCCCTACATGGAGCAGGACCGGGACGGTCGCAGCCACGTCTCCTCGAACGGCAAGATCGTCATGGCGACCGTCAAGGGCGATGTGCACGATATTGGCAAGAACATCGTCGGCGTCGTACTCGCGTGCAATAATTACGACGTGGTCGACCTCGGCGTGATGGTGCCGGCCGAAAAGATTCTTCAAGCTGCGATCGACGAGCAGGCCGATATCATCGGCCTTTCAGGCCTCATCACCCCCTCGCTTGACGAGATGTGTCACGTCGCCAACGAGATGGAGCGCCAAGGCTTCGAGCTCCCGTTGCTTATTGGCGGCGCCACCACCAGCCGGGTACACACCGCGGTAAAGATCCATCCTAACTACCGGCGCGGGCAAACGGTGTATGTCAACGATGCGAGCCGCGCCGTCGGCGTGGTATCCTCGCTGCTGTCGGCGGAGACCCGCGCCAACACCATCAACGAAGTGCGAGCGGAGTATGCCCGCATCGCCGCTGCGCACGCCCGCGGCGAGCAAAACAAGCGCCGGCTGCCGTTGGCCGATGCGCGCACCAATGCATTGAAGCTGAATTGGTCGGGAGATTATCGTCCGCCTGCGCCGCGCTTCGTCGGCACGCAACGATTTGAAATGCCGATTTCGGATCTCATCGACACCATCGACTGGACACCGTTCTTCTCGGTCTGGGAGCTCAGCGGCAAATTTCCTGCGATTCTCGAAGACGCCAAAGTCGGCGAAGCGGCCCGCGGCCTTTACGCCGACGCAAAGGAGATGTTGCGGCAAATTATTGCCGAACGCTGGTTTCAGGCCCACGGCGTGATCGGCTTCTGGCCGGCGAACAGTGAAGGCGATGATATTCTCTTGTTTGCCGACGAACAGCGCGCGGCGCCGATCGCCGCGCTGCATACGCTCCGCCAGCAGCTGCCGCGGCGCGAAGGCCAAGCCAACGTGGCGCTTGCCGATTTCGTTGCGCCGCGGGCGAGCGGCCTTGCCGATTATATCGGCGCCTTCGCCGTGACAGCCGGGATCGGCGAGGAAGTCGTTGTCGACCGTTTCAAGCACGCCAACGACGACTATTCAGCCATCATGGCCAAGGCGCTTGCCGACCGTCTGGCCGAGGCGCTTGCGGAACGGCTGCACCAGCGCGTGCGGAGGGAATTCTGGGCGTACGCACCGGATGAGACGCTCGCCAACAGCGAATTGATCGCCGAAAAATACCGGGGCGTCAGGCCCGCGCCCGGGTATCCGGCGCAACCGGACCACACCGAGAAGACCACCTTATTCAATTTGCTCGACAGCGAGCGCGAGATTGGCGTGCGGCTTACGGAAAGCTTCGCCATGTGGCCCGGCGCGTCGGTTTGCGGAACCTACTTCAGCCATCCGGAAAGCTATTATTTCGGTGTCGGCAAGATCGAGCGCGATCAGGTCGAGGACTACGCCGCGCGAAAAGGCTGGACGTTCGCTGAAGCTGAAAGGTGGCTCGGGCCAATCCTCAACTACGATCCGCTGGCGGCGCTTCGCCGCGCCGCCGAATAACGGCTAAGCGGCGAGCGACAAGATCGCCAACAGCACCACCGTGCCCAGCCCTTGCACCAATGTGCCGAGACTTAGCGCCGCCAGGCCTCGGGCCGGCGTGATACCGGCATTCCAGGTTACCAGCCAAAAATAATCGTCGTTGACGTGCGAAACCGCCATCGCGCCGGCGCCGATCGCAAGCGTGGCGAGCGCCCGTCCGTTCTCGCCATCCAATCCCAGCGCAGCGAGGGAAGGCTGAATCATTCCCGCGGCGGCAATCGCAGCCACAAGCGACGAGCCCTGCAAGGTCTTGATCACTGCAGCGACTAAAAATGGGATGATCACGCCGCCATGCAGGCTTGCAATCCGCTCGCCAATCAGCTCTGCCATTCCCGTTTCTTGGCAAATCCTTTGCAGGCCGCCGGCGGACCCTAGCGTCAACAGCACGCCGGCCACATTAGCGAACACCGTTTCCATCCATGTGGCGTCGGCCAGAAGTTTCAGGCTCAGCCGCCAATGGCCGGCGATCATGATACCGACACCCACCAAAAACAGGATCAGCGGCCGCCCCACGCCGAGAATTCTTTCGCGATCGGCGCCGCCGCCAAGCGGTTCGCTGGGAATGTCGCCGAGCGATTGAATGATCAGGAGGAGCAACGGGACGGCGACAGCGAGAACAAGCACGGCCGCCGGCCAAGCACCCGCGGCCTGTGGTTTGACACCGTTCTGCGCTTGGACGGTTGGCCCGCAGGACGGCGAAAACCATCGCGCCCAGGCCATGCCAAAAACGGCAAGCACGATGGCGATCGGCAACCCGAAAAGCGCAACACGACTCCAGGGCGCACCCAGAATGGAAGCTGTGGCAATCGGCACCGGCGAGAACAGCACAAGCCCATGGCTCGCGGAAATCGCCAGCGCCGGCGCGATCATGATTGACGAACGTGTCGCAGGCGACCTTTTGCCAAGCCGGCGCAGCACCGGACTCAAGAGCGCAAAGGCTGAGGCGGGATAGGCGCCAACGCCGGCAATCAGGCCAACAAGCGTACTGATCCAGCGTTGCCGCCACCACGGCCGGCCTGCGATTGACGCCGTCGTTCGATCGACCGGATTTACAACATCGGCAATGCCCGCGACGATAGCGGCAGCGACGACGACCAACCCAGGCCCATAAAGTGTCTGGGCAAAGCCGGTGCCGAAGGCCTTGCCGAGGAGACTAACGGAAAATCCGCATGCGAGCCCGAACGCGGTCGTGACGACCGTGATTGCAAGAAGCGGATGCAGGCGCCGCGATTGAACTGCAGAGACGATAACGGCGGCCGCCGCAATGAAGATAATCGCCTGGACGATGGGCATGACCGACACCAATATGGACCTCACTAGTGGAGCGGATTTGACATTCGCTACCAGCCGTGCCGCAAACTCCCAAAGCGAATGTCAAATCCAAAGCTCCACTAGCACTATATTTGCTAGTGGTCCCTCGATTCTAACATTCGCATGATAGCCCGCCGCGCCTGGATGCGAATGTTAGAATCGGACCACTTGGCGGAGCAATAGAGCGAAATGTGCATGCGGCCTGGCCGATGCCTGATGACATTCGTCGCGGCCGCGATTGGGCTCGCAATGTTCCTCGCGATTGCAGGGAACGCTGCGACCTCGGGAAACTTCATCCGGACTGCCGGGAAATACCTCGTCGACAGCAACGGCGAACGCTTCGCCATCAAAGGAATAAATCTCGGCAATTGGCTCGTGCCGGAAGGCTATATGTTCAAGTTCAACCGGGCGCGCTCGCCGTCGGAGATCGATGCTGTCATTCGCGCGCTCGTCGGACCGCAGAACGCCGCTCGATTTTGGACCGAGTTTCGCGATGTCTATGTCGCCAAGGCGGACATCGATTTCATCAAAGCGGCCGGATTCAACACCGTACGCGTGCCGCTGCATTGGGCGCTTTTCGTCAAGCCCGGCGCTAAAGGCGAAGAAGAGTTTACCGGACCCGGCTGGCAGCTGCTCGACCGATTGGTGGAATGGAGCCGGCAAGCGGGCTTGCGCGTCATTCTTGATCTTCACGCTGCACCGGGCGGCCAGACCGGAGTCAATCATGACGACGGGCCGGGTTTCCCGCTTGTTTTTTACGTTCCGCGAGACCGCGAATTGACGGTCGAGCTCTGGCGGCGGCTGGCACTGCACTATCGCGATGAGCCGACCGTTCTCGGCTACGATCTTCTGAACGAGCCGATCTCTCCGTATAATGACGAGCCCTATCTCAATCCCCGACTGGAGCCGCTGTATCGGGAAATCGTCGCCGCGATCCGGAGCGTTGATTCAAATCACCCCGTGATACTTGCAGGGGCGCAGTGGAGCACGAGCTTCGCCGCGTTTTCGCAGCCGTTCGATAACAATGCCATCTATTCGTACCACAAGTTCTGGGCGCATCCGACGCGCGATGCAGTACAAAGCTATGTCGATTTCAGCAACCGCTGGAACGTCCCGATTTTGCTCGGCGAAACCGGCGAAGGTTCCTACGAATGGAATGAGCAGTTTCGCCGGCTCAACGAAAAATTCGATATCGGGTGGTGCTTCTGGCCCTACAAGAACCTGGACTCGCAAACTAGCGTCGTTTCAATTCAGGCGCCGGAGAAGTGGAATCTGATTGCACGCGCCGGCAGCATCAGCGGCGGAGCTCAGGAAGCCTCCCTGCCCCGCGAGCAAGCCGTGAGCATTCTTGACGCCTATCTGGCAAACGCACGCTTCGCCAATGTCCGCATCAATAAGGGCTATCTCGTCTCGCTGGGACTTTCCGTGCCTTAGCTCTTTCCCGCGATGGCGCGTTCGACAAAGAGCGCCGCTTCAAGCGTGTCCCGATCGCGGCCGAAACCGCCGACGATCTGCACTCCGAGCGGCAGGTCGCCTTCGCTTAGCCCGGGCACGTTGACGCACGGGGTCCCCATCAAAGTCCACAGCCGGTTAAACACGGGATCGCCGGTGAAGCCAAAGCCGCGCGGCGCAGCGCCCGGCGCCGACGGCGTCAGGAGCACGTCGACGTCGCGCAAAAAATCGCCGAGCAATTGTCGCGCGCGCGAGGCGGTGCGGCGCGCGGCGTCGTATTCCTCGACCTTGATCGCCGCGGCGCGATCAAGCTGCTCGCGCAACGGCGCCCCGATCAGTTCGCGGTGGTTGTCGTACTCGAACGCGAGCGAGCGGAACGCTTCGAAATCCTGGATGACGAATTGGGCGCGAAACGCCTGCTGCATAATTTCCGGCAATTCCAGCTCGGTCACGGTTGCGCCGTTCGCTTCGGCGGCGCGCGCGGTTGCGTCGATCGCGGCATGCATGGCGGCAGTCGCTTTTGACCAAAGATGCGTCCGCACAAGACCGATGCGCGGCGCCGCCGGTGTTTTTTCGTCGACGCGAAGCGGACGCTCGGTGAATGCCGCCGCCGCGTAGGCGACATCCGCCACGGTCGCGGCAAACAAACCCGCGGTGTCGAGATGCCACGCGTAGCATTTCATGCCTACGGTCGGGATAAGCCGGTAGGACGGCTTGAATCCGGCGACGCCGCAAAATGCCGCCGGGCGAACCACCGAGCCGGCGGTCTGGCTGCCGAACGCGATCGGCAACATTGCTGCCGCAACCGCAGCGGCCGAACCGGATGAGGAACCCCCGGGAGTATGCGCGAGGTTTCTTGGATTGCGCGTACCTGCCGGCACGAGCGACGCAAACTCGGTCGTCGCCGTCTTGCCGAGCACAACGCCGCCGGCGCGCCGCGCCAACGTCACGGCGGTTGCGTCGGCGCGCGGCCGGTAGCCTTTATAGATCGGCGAGCCATATTGGGTCGGCAAATCGGCCGTGTCGTAAATGTCCTTCACGCCGATCGGCAAACCGCGCAGCGGCAATGAGAGCAGCCGCGGTTCGTCGGCGGCTTTTCGCGCTGTCTCGATGTCGAGCGCGACGAAAGCGCTGACTTCCGGTTCGCGCGCTGCAATTGCCTCGGCGCACAAGTCGACCACCGCGCGAGGCTTAAGTTCACCGGCGTCGAGGCGACGCACAAGATCGAGTACCGAGAGCATCATTTACCTTCGATGAGAGCGACAAGGCGCGCCGTGAGATAGCGCACGATCGGGAATGCGAGCAGCGCGACAATCGCGGCAACCGGCCAGCCGATACCAAAGGCCGACAACCAGCGGCGCACAAAGTCGCCGCGAAAGCCGATGTTGGTGAAAGTAACGACGGCGCTGACGCAAAAAACAATCAGCGCGGTGGCGAGAACAGGAAAAATATACTTCGCCTTGCCTTCCATGAACCCCGCCCCCTTCCCGTCAGGGCCGATGTGGCCGCAAAGCGCGCGCCGGATCAAGACCCGCGCCGTAGCCGTATGGTTAACAGGCTTTTGCTGCCCCGAACATTGAGCAGTCCTTAACGGAAATGCCGGCATTGTCCGCATTATGTCGCGTAGTGTTCAGCGTGCGTTGCCGGCTGTCGTCGTTGCCGCGTTGATCGCGCTCGCGGGCTGCAGCCATTACCTCTCCGGCGAACGTGAAACGTGGCGGCATGATGCCGAGGTGACGTGCCTCAGCTCGGGCAGCGTCAAGGACGGCCCGGAGCGCGTGCAAATTACCGCGATCAGCGGCCCCGGTATTTGCGGCATCGACTTTCCTCTGCGCGTCTCCGCGCTGGGCGTGAGTGGGCCGCTCGGTTACGACGATGACGCGCTACGCCCTCCAGGCTCAATTCCCCAAGGTTCTCTTCCGTCACATTGGCCGGTCGCTCAGTCTAAGAATCGTCCGCCCGTTTCATCCGGGGTGCCTCCAACTTATAGCGCTGCTCCGGTGGGTCGGGTGCAAACCGGTCCCGCACAAGACATGCGGTGGCAGACTGGTCCCCCGCCCGCCGCTCAATCCAACGTCCCAATGTCCATTTATGCTCCGGGCGTGCCGGTGCCTGATCCTGACGCGGAGGAGTTCGAGCCTGCGCCCCCGCGCTTATACGAGGGCGCTTCGCACGCGCGAAGCGGTATGCCGTCCGCGGCCTTGCCGCCGCCAAGTACCAGTGCGCCGATCTATCCGCCGCCGATCTATCCCGAGCCCGCACCCAATTATTCACGCCGCGCCGAGCCGACGCCGGCCCCGCCGTACGAAGGCGCGCCACTCGGTCCCTCAGCCGTAGGCCGGCCGATCGCCGCGGGCGGTCCGGTGGAGGTGAGGCCAGCGGCGACGCTCGCCTGCCCGATTGTTTCCGCGCTCGATCGGTGGATTGCGGCGTCCGTACAGCCGGCCGCGATGCATTGGTTCCGCGAGCCGGTCGTCGAGATCAAACAAATCTCCGCCTATTCCTGCCGCGGAATGAACGGCAATCCGAACGCGCATGTTTCCGAGCACGCCTTCGGCAACGCGCTCGACATAGCGGAATTTACGCTTGCCGACGGCCACCGGATCAGCGTGCAATACGGCTGGCGCGGCGCACCGGAAGAGCAGGGATTTCTGCACGACGTGCAATTGGCGGCCTGCGAGCAGTTTACGACCGTGCTGGCGCCCGGGGCCAACGTCTATCACTACAATCACATCCACGTTGACCTGATGCGGCACGGGAGTTTGCGGCACATTTGCGAACCGAGCGCCATCCCCGGCGAGGTCGTCGCCGAGCGCGCGCGAGGCCACTATGCAGCGCACCACGAAGGCGCGCCGGCGTACACCGGTACGATTAGATCTGGATCGCCAACTCGGCCGCTCGGTTACGCGGGCGACAGCGATCGCCTGCCGCTGGCGGAGCCGGGCGCCGACTAAATCGGCGCCGCGCTTGGAAAGCGGCCGACGCTATTTTCGCGGCCACGCGCCGATATCTTCCAGCTCCTTCATCGCATTGTCGGTGAACTCGGCCTTGGGACCGTCGCCGCCAATGACGAACATCAGAATCGCCTCCTCACCTTTGGGGCCCGCGGTCACGTTCTCGAACCGCCGAATGGCGCCGGGCGGAAACGAGATGACATCGAGCGGATTAAGGTCAACGGATTCGACCTGACCGCGCTCGTTTTCCCACGAGCAGCGCCACACGCCTGTCATCGGAATGAAAGTTTCGTTGGTGTCATGGTTGTGCATCATCGGGCCCTTGCCCGGCTTGGCGCGGCAATACCCGAGATTAAAGCCCTCTGAAATCGGTATGGCGGCAAGCCGCGACGCGTCTTCGCCCACCGGAGAACTCACAGCGCCGCCTTCATCGTGCGGCGGCTGGAAGCCGATGACGTTGTAAAGCGTTCGCTCGCACTGCGGTGCCGTGCTGTCGGGCAATCCGCCGTCGGAGCCTTTCAAGTCTTTGAAAAGGGCGACGCGTTTCATCATATTGGCGCGAGAAACTCCCATCTTCGGCAGCGTTTCCATTATCTTCCGTCCTTTATTTTGCCCGTGCTTTAGCAGCGGAATTTTGATTTTCCCGCTATCCGCTGTCAATGCAGACGATGCCGTCAGTTTTGCCGCGCTGCGTCCATATGCGCGAGCACGGCGGCGCTCGGCCAACAGTCGACCTTGAGGCCATTGCGCTTTTGATAATCGCCGACCGCCGAACGCGTCTTCATTCCCGCCTTGCCGTCGATCTTGTCGTGATAGTAGCCGCGTGCCGTCAGCAATTCCTGCATGTGATCGAGATCGCGGGTCGGGAGCTGCGCCACCTTCATCCACGGCGTCTCGAACGGCCGCGGGTCCGTGATGCGATCGCTTAAATGGCCGACGAAAAGGACGTAGAGATCGGAGAAATTATATTCCTTGATGGCAAAATAATTCTTCGTGGCGAGAAACGCCGGACCATACAATCCGGCCGGCTGCAGCAGCGATGCGGGCTCCGCGCGTTCCGCCGCAGAAACGGTGCGCCCATAGGCCGGCACAAACCCGGCCCCGATCCATTCGCCGATGGCGCGGGTATTTTCGGGAATACCGACGGTGCAGTCGACGTTGGCCGGAGCATGCACCTCGTAAGACCAGCGCACGCCACGCTGCCAACCCTTGTCGACGAGCTGCTTCGCCGCCGAGGCCAGCGCGTCCGGCACCGAATTCCAGATGTCGCGGCGGCCGTCGCCGTCGAAATCGACAGCGTATTTGTAAAAATCCGATGGCAGGAACTGGGTGAGGCCCATGGCGCCCGCCCATGAGCTCTTCATGTCGGCAAGCTTGACGGAACCGTCTTCCAGCATTTTCAGCGCCAGCAGGAATTCGCCCTGAAACTTCTCCTTGCGCTTGCCGAAATAAGCTTGCGTAGCCAACACACGGATGGCACCGCGGGTATCGCGCGCGCGACCGTAATCGGTTTCGCGGCCAAAGATCGCAAGCAGGACGGTCGGAGGGACGCCATATTGCCTTTCGATCTCCGTCAGCGGTGTCCGGTACTGGTCAAGCAATTTGCGGCCTTGCCCGGCCAAGCGATCGAACGTCGACTCTTTGAGATAATCCGCCGGCGTCTGCACAAATTCGGGTTGACTGCCACCGCCTTGTTGCGGTCGCCCGGGTATGACTAGTTCCGGGAGCGATAAATCGGGTTCGAGCCCGCGCGTCGCCGTATCGAACGTCGTTCGCGACACGCCAAGCGCCTGCGCCTGCGGCCACAGCGATTGCAGCCAAGCGTCGAATTCGCGGTCGGCCGCGACGGCGCCGCCGCTGCAAACCACCGCGGCTAGCCAAACTGCGCAAAGTAAGCAACCGCCGAGTCTCATCGCTGCGGACCAGTTATCGTGTCGCTACAATGAACAGGCGGGGAAACTTGAGCAACACTTTGCCGTCAACGCGCGGCTTATACGCGGCACTGACCCGTTCGCTGTAGGCGGCAAGAAACTCCTCGCGCGCGCGAGCATCAAGCAATGCCAGGTAAGGCTGCAGCGAGGACCCTTTGAACCATTCGACAATGGCCTGCGGCGTTGCCATGACGAAATTATAGACGGTATGCCAAATATCGATCTGGGTGCAGAGCGGTTTGAGCAGGTCGTAATAGGCGTCGGGAGTTAACAGCCCGGAACGCGGCACCGCGGCCGCCAAATCCTTCGCCCACGGACCGTTTGCAGCAACCTCTTCCTGCAAGGCGTTCGCGGGTTCGCGGGTGTTGTCCGGCATCTGCACAGCGAGAACGCCGCCGACCGGCAGGGATCCCAGCAACCGGCACAAGACCGCCGGGTGATCCGGCACCCACTGGAATACCGCATTGCCGAAAAGAAGATCGGTACCTGGCTCCGGCGCCCAGCCGCCGACATCGGCCTCCAAGAACGCACAATCCGGCAAACGCTCACGCGCCTTGCGGAGCATGCTCGGCGACGAGTCGAGACCCATGGTTTGCGCTTTGGGGAAATGCCGATGAAGCAATTCCGTCGAATTGCCAGGCCCGCAGCCAAGATCGACCACGCGTCGCGGCGCTTCCAGCGGGACCCTCACCAAAAGCTCACGTGGCGGCCGGGTGCGCTCGTCCTCAAACTTGAGATATTGCTGGGGGTTCCAGTCCGCCATCGCCCTTCGCGCTATTCCGCCGGGACGGGATGCGCGCGCGCCGCCGCAGTCGCCAATTGTCTGGAGCGATCAGTCGCCAGCAGCACGTACACCGCCGGCACGACGAACAGCGTGAACAGCGTACCGATGGTGAGGCCCGTGGCGATGACGAGACCCATCTGAAAGCGCGAAACCGCGCCGGCACCGCCCGCCGTAATCAGCGGCACCACGCCGAGCACCATCGCCGCCGTCGTCATCAAAATCGGCCGCAGCCGTATGCCGGCCGCTGCTTCGATTGCGTCGCGCTTGCTGCGACCCTCTGCCTGCAAGTCGTTGGCGAACTGCACAATCAGGATGCCGTGTTTGCTGATCAAGCCCATCAGCGTAACCAGTCCGACTTCGGTGTAGATATTGAGCGAGGCGCCGGCGATGCCGACGCTGACGAAGATCAGCGCGCCGGCGATCGACATCGGCACCGAAACGAGGATGATCACCGGGTCACGGAAGCTTTCAAACAGCGCGGCCAGTGCGAGGAAGACGATGATCAGCGCGAAGCCGAAGGTCGTGACAAACCCGCTCGTCTCCTGAATGTATTGCCGGCTCAAGCCGCCGTAATCGACCGAATAGTCGCGCGGCAAGGTCCGCGCCGCGAGGTTCTGCAGATAGGCAATCGCATCACCTTGGGAAACGCCCGGCATAGCAACGCCCTGGATGGTGGCGCTGTTGAGTTGCTGAAAATGATTGAGCGCTTCCGGCACGGTCTTGCTGGAAACAGTGGCAATCGTCGACAACGGCACCAAAGAGCCGTCGGCGGTGCGAACGTGATAGTCGAGAAGCTGCTGGGCGTTGAGACGAAACCGCTGCTGGACTTGCGGAATCACCTTGTACGAGCGGCCGGTCATGCTGAAATAGTTGATGTAAGCGCCACCTAGCATGGACTGGAGCGCGCCGCCGATATCGCTCATCTTCAGCCCAAGCTGAGCCGTCTTGTCGCGATCGATGAGAATATTGGACTGCGGATTGTCGATCTTCAGGTCGCAATCAAGAAAGATGAAATTGCCGCTCTGCTGCGCCTCGCGCAGGAACTGCTGGGCGATGCCGTAGAGCCGCTCGAACGATTCAGTGGTGCCGATGACGAATTGCACCGGCAGACCAATGCTGCCGGGCAACGGCGGCGGCTGAAACGCGACCACCCGCAGACCGGCAATCTTGCTCACCTCCTGCTGAACCGCCGGCTGCAAGACGTTGCTCGACTTGGAGCGCTTGTCCCATGGCTTTAGCGCCATTCCCGAAATGACCTGTCCGGGGAAGTCGATCTGGAAAACGTGCTCGGTTTCGGGATGGCTGAAGAACGTCTGATAAACCTGATGCGCGTAAAGCTCCCGCTGGCGCAGCGTCGAATTCGGCGCAGCGATCGATTGCGAGAGAATGACGCCCTGATCCTCCTGCGGCGCGAGTTCGGTATGCGCGGTGATGAATAGAAAGTAGATACTACCCAGCACGACCAAGGCAAACACGACCGTCACCGGCAGATAGTTCAAGCTGCGATGCAAGCGCCGCTCATAGGCCCCGCGCAGCCAATTGAACCCGCGATCGATGAAGGAAGTAAATTTCGATTCCCAGCCGCGGTGCTGCGGATCGGGATTTTTCAATAGCCGCGAGCATAGCATCGGCGAGAGCGTCAGCGCGACGACGCCTGAGACGGTGACCGCGCCTACCAGCGCGAACGCGAATTCGGCGAACAATGCGCCGGTCAGGCCACCCTGAAAACCGATCGGCACGTACACGGCGCCAAGCACGACGGTCATGGCGATAATCGGCCAGCCCAGTTCGCGCGCCGCGGCGATTGCGGCCGGAACCGGCGCGACACCCTCCTCCAGATGTCGGCTGACGTTTTCCACGACGATGATGGCATCGTCGACGACGAGACCGATGCCGAGCACCAGAGCCAGCAACGTCAAGAGGTTGATGGAGTAACCGAGCGCCAGCAGAATGATGAGCGTACCGACCAGCGATAGCGGGATCGCGACCGTCGGGATAAGTGAAGCGCGCACGGAACCAAGAAACATGAAGACGACGAGCGTTACGATGGCCAGAGCCTCGACAAGGCTCAGTACAACCTCGTAAATCGCGGCATTCACGAACTCGGTGGAGTCGTAGACGATAGCGCCTTCCAGCCCGCGGGGAAGCTGGTCGTGAATATCCGGCCAGATCTTGCGGACGCCTCGTATCACCTCCAGCAGATTGGCCGCCGGCGCGACCTGAATGCCGATATAGACCGCTTGCTTGCCGTCAAACCCGACCTCAGATTCGTAGTCCTCGGCCCCAAGCGTGACATTGGCGACGTCTTGCAGACGGACAACTGCACCGTTGACCTGCTTGATGACCAGATTGCGAAATTCGTTCGCCGTATGCAGGCCGGTCGATGCCGTAAGATTGACCTGCACCATCTGACCTTTGGTGGTGCCAATGCCTGATATGAAGTCGTTGGCGGCCAGCGCCGCACTGACGTCGTTTGGGGTCAGCCCGAACGCCGCCAGCTTTTGCGGATCGAGCCAGGCGCGCAGCGCAAAGACCTTTTGCCCGAGAAGCTCGGCCGTTTGCACGCCAGGGACCGTTTGCAGCTTTGGCTGCACGACGCGGGTGAGATAATCGGTTATCTGATTTGGGGCGAGAACATCGCTGTCGAAGCCGAGGTACATGGCGTCGATGGTCTGGCCGACTTTGACGGTCAGCACCGGCTGCTGCGTGCCGGTCGGCAACTGGTTCAGCACTGACTGTATTTTGGTATTGATCTCGGTCAGCGCCTTGTCAGCATCGTAGTTGAGCCGCAGGTAGATCGTAATCGTGCTGGTGCCCGACTGACTCGACGATGTCATGTAGTCGATGCCGTAGGCCTGGGCGATGGCGATTTCGAGCGGCGTGGTGATGAACCCGGCTACCACATCGGGATCGGCCCCGTAGTAGGTGGTTGCTACGGTCACGACCGCGTTTTCGGTGCGCGGATATTGCAAGACCGGCAGCGCGTAGTAGGCGCGAATGCCCAATACGAGAATCAACAGACTGATGACCGATGCGAGCACCGGCCGTCGAATGAAGATGTCGGTAAAGTTCATGGTTGCCGCACGCTACCGATCGACCGGAACCGGCGCCGCGTCCGCGGTCGGCGTCACGGAGTTATCAATCAAAACCACCGAGCCGTTGTGCAATTTGATCTGGCCGGCCGTAACGACGGTGTCGCCATCTTCAACGCCTTTGAGCACGGCCACCTGATCGCCGCGGGTCGGCCCAATGGTGATGAAGGTCTGGCGTGCTGTCAGTTGCGGCTTGCCGTCCGGGCCGTTGCCCTTGTTATCAACCACATAGACGGTGTCGCCATAGGGATTGTAGGTGATCGCCGTCTGCGGCAGCGTAACGTAATTCTGCGGCGATCCGGTCGCGATCTCCACGGTGGCATACATCCCCGGCAGAAGCTTGTGATCCGCGTTCTGCAGCGTCGCCCGTACCTGCACATTACGGCTGCCGGTATCGACCTTGGGATTGATGGCCGCGATCTTGCCGGTAAAGGTTTCGCCCTTGAACGCGTCCACGTGCACGTTGACGGTTTGTTCAAGCCGCAGCTGATCAATCGCCTGCTGCGGCACGAAAAAATCCACGTAGATCGGATCGAGCGCTTGCAGAGTGACGATCACCGTTCCGGGACCGAGATATTGGCCCAAATCTACGGCGCGGATGCCGAGATGCCCGGCAAACGGCGCACGCAAGATTTTCTTGTCGATGACGGCTTGCTGCTGGACAACCTGGGCCCGGGCGTTTTTCAGGTTAGCGGCATCGGTGTCCAAGGTTGCCTGACTCACGGCCTGCATCTTGAATTGTTTCTGGTCGCGCTCATTGGTTATTTCGTTCAGGGCTGCGACTGCCTGGAGCGATTCCAGCCGCGCAACATCGTCCGCCGTCCGCAGCTTCAGAAGCTGCGCGCCTTCCGCAACGTCATCACCGGAATTGAACGAAATCGATTCAACGACACCGGAGAGCTCAAGCGATAAGTCCGCACCCTTGACCGCGCGCAGTGACCCGATGGCTTCGATGCGCGTTTGCCACTCGCCTTGCGCTGCCCTGGTCACCGATACCGTTTGTGGTGGATTGCCCAGCGCGGTGATGAATTTTTTGATCATCGCCGCCTTGAACAGCTGGAATCCGAAAATTCCGCCGAACACGATGGCGACCGCCACAAGCATGATCACCATGCGCTTGATCATTTGTTCGGCTCCATTTTTATCGGCGGCGGCGAGTCGCTGGCGGCGTGGACGATCATCGGTTCCGGGCTGAACGGATCGGGTATGACGTCGGCGCGGTTCCACCAGCCGCCACCCAGCGCCGCAAACAAAGCCGCGCTGTCGGCGAAGCGCGCGGCCTGCGCAGTCACCAGTGCAAGGCGCGCCTGCTGGTAGCTGCGCTGGGCGTTGAGCAGGACGACGTAGGTAATGGCGCCGAGCCGATATTGTCCGCGCGTCAAGTCGAACGTCTCGGAAGCGACGCGCACCGCGTGCTGCTGCGCCCTTAGCGTCGCAGCGTCCAACTGCAGCGCCCGCAGCGCGTCGGCCACGTTCTGGAAAGCGTTCAGCACAGTGGTGCGAAATTGCCCGTCCGCCGCCTCGTAGGCGGCCCTAGCCGCGCGCTCCTGGTGCAACAAGGTAAATCCCTCGAATAGCGGCTGGGTAACGCCGGCGCCGATGGTCCACACGACTGCCCCGGGCGTAAACAGCGCCGCCGGCGTCAAGGCCATGTTACCGTACTGTCCGGTGAGACTTAATTGCGGCAGCCTATTGGCGATAGCGACGCCGATCAGCGCGCTGGTTTGGTGTAGTTGTGCTTGTGCCGCGCGGATGTCCGGCCGCTGTTCGACAAGCTGGGACGGCAGACTGACCGGCAGGTTCGTCGGCAGGTATAATTGGGCCAATGTCAGATGGTCATGCCCGGCCTCGTTCGGAAAATGGCCGATCAGCGCCAGCAACAAATGCCGCTGCTGCTCGAGTTGCTTCTGCAGAGGCGGTAACGTTGCCTCCGTCGCCGCCACCTCGGACTCCTGTTGCAGCACGTCGGCGCGCGTCGCCGCGCCGGCGTCGAACTGATTGCGCACCACCGTAAGCTGATCGCTTTCCGCCTTTATGATTTCCTGGGTGGCTTCAATCTGACCGCGCAGCGAGGCTTCCTGAACCGCCGCCGTCACCACGTTGGCCGTCAATGTCAGATAGGTCGCCTCGAGCTCGAAGCGCTGATACTCGGCGAGCGCGGCATTGGCTTCGATCTGCCGCCGAACGCCGCCGAAAACGTCGGGCGTGTAAGAGACATTTATCGTCGCCTGGTAGAGATTGAATATTTGAGGACCGCCGGGTTGCCCGAATTCCGCCGGTGAAAACTGCTCGCGCGTTGGCGAAGCGAGGCCGGTCACGCTCGGCAGCAAGCTGCCGGCGGACGCATAAAGCGTCTCCTTCGCCTGCCACAACGTGGCCTGCGCAGCGTGGAGGTTCGGGTTGGCGTGCAACGCTTCAACAATCAGGGCGTCGATCTCCTTGGAATGAAAGACCTTCCACCATTCGCCGGGGATGTCGTTCCCCACGGCGAACTTTTGCACTGAGCCGACCTGACCATCGGCCGCCGACGTTGTGGCGGCCGGATGTGCCTCCGGCGCGTATCCGCTGCCCGGTGGGGCTGGCGGCGGTGTAAAATCCGGACCGACCGCGCAACCCGTCAAAAACGCCAGGGTGGACGCGACAATGACGGCGCTCGGCCGAAAAATGCCCAAGAACGCCGCAAATTCGGCCCGGCCACGTGACCGGCGACGCTGCCGCCTTAACAGCCCCACGCTGGTACCCTTAATTCACCCTTAACAAAGGCAGATTAGTTATTTACTATCCGGTTAGTCAATAAGGGTGGAGGGAATCCTGAACCAGCTATTGGATACCCGCACTGAGACCCGGCGCAGGCGGAAAGCCGAACGTCCGCAAGAGATTATCGAAGCGGCGTTCCTGGAGTTTTCCAAGAATGGCTACGCCGTGACGACGCTCGATCAGGTCGCCGAGCGCGCTGGCGTCACCAAGGGCACGATCTACGTCTACTTCGAAAACAAGGAACACCTGTTCATTTCCATGGTGCACGAGGCCGTGAAGGCCACGATGGACACCGTGGAGGATATGTTCGAGCGTCACGACGGCTCGACGGCGAACCTTTTGCGTGAGCAGTTCAGCTTCATCTACGACCACATCGTCCAGGACCGGCGGCGGCGTGAAGTGGTTCGCATGCTGATTGCGGAAGCCCCGCGCTTCCCGGCGCTGGCCGACCGCTACTATCAGGAGATCCATTTGCCCTGCATGGATCTCTTGACGCGCACAATCCAGCGCGGACTTGATCGCGGCGAAATCCGCCGCTCCCCTGTAACCGAATGTCCGCTGGTCATCATCGCCCCGATCGCGCTTGTTGACCTGTGGATGATGATGTTCGACGAACGGCATCCGCTCGATCTCAAGAGCTATTTCGACGCCCACCTCGATCTGGTGCTCACCGGCTTGCTGGCAAAGCCGATGTAAGCCGGCCGGCGGCGCAAACCCCCATGCGCCTCCACACGGAGCTAAAAGCACCGCGGCGCTTCACCGCGAAAATTTTTTGTACTTGATCCGTTGCGGGACAATGGAATCGGTTCCAAGTCGCCGCATCTTGTCCTTCTCGTAATCCTGAAAGTTACCCTCGAACCATTCGACATGGCTTTCGCCTTCGAAAGCGAGAATGTGCGTGGCGATGCGGTCGAGAAACCAGCGGTCGTGGCTGATGATGACGGCGCAGCCGGCAAAATCCTCCAGCGCCTCTTCGAGTGCGCGCAAGGTGTCCACGTCGAGATCGTTGGTCGGTTCGTCGAGCAGCAGCACGTTGGCGCCGGATTTGAGCATTTTCGCCAGATGCACGCGGTTGCGCTCGCCGCCCGATAGCGCACCGACTTTCTTTTGCTGGTCCGCGCCTTTGAAGTTGAAGGCCCCGCAATAAGCCCGTGAATTGACTTCGCGCTTGCCAAGCTGGAGCTGGTCGAGCCCGCCCGAGATTTCCTCCCAGACCGTCTTCTTGCCATCGAGTGCGTCACGCGACTGGTCGACGTAACCGAGGTGAACGGACTCTCCCACCTGGATCGTGCCGTTATCCGGCTTGTCCTGGCTCGTGATCATGCGGAATAACGTGGTCTTGCCGGCGCCATTCGGGCCAATCACTCCGACAATGCCACCGGGCGGCAACTTGAAGGTGAGCTCGTCGATGAGAAGATTGTCGCCAAAGCCCTTCCTCAAGTTTTCGAAGTCAACGACGTTCTGCCCAAGCCGTTCAGCGACCGGAATCACAATTTGTGCGGTTTGGGTCTGCTTCTCGCCGGCCTTCTTCAGCAACTCTTCGTACCGCTCATAGCGGGCTTTGGATTTGGCCTGACGGGCCCGTGGCGACGCCGATATCCATTCCTGCTCGCGCGCGAGCGTGCGCTGGCGCGCTTCCTCTTCGCGGCCCTCCTGCGCCAGCCGCTTCTGTTTCTGCGTGAGCCAAGCCGAATAGTTGCCTTCGTATGGAATGCCGCGGCCGCGATCCAGCTCCAGAATCCAGCCCGTCACGTTATCGAGAAAATAGCGGTCGTGGGTGACGATCAGGATCGCGCCTGGATAGTTGCGCAGATGACCCTCAAGCCATGAAACCGACTCGGCATCGAGGTGGTTGGTGGGCTCGTCGAGCAGCAGCAACTCCGGTTGCTCGAGAAGGAGCCGGCACAGCGCGACGCGGCGCCGCTCGCCGCCCGAAAGCTGCGCGACCTCGGCGTCCGGCGGGCAACGCAAGGCGTCCATCGCTTGATCGACCTTTGAGTCGAGGTCCCACAGCCCCTGCGCCTCGATCTCGTCCTGGAGCTTGGTCATCTCGTCTGCGGTTTCGTCGGAATAATTGGCCGCAAGCTCATTGTAACGGTCGAGAATCGCCTTTTGCGCGGCGACGCCCTCCATGACGTTGCCACGAACCGACTTGGCCGGATTAAGCTGAGGTTCCTGGGCCAAGTAACCGACGCGGGCGCCGTCGGCCGCCCACGCCTCACCGGAGAACTCGGTGTCGAGCCCCGCCATGATGCGAAGCAGGGTCGACTTGCCGGACCCATTCACGCCGAGCACGCCGATCTTGGCATCGGGGTAGAAGGATAAATTGACGTTCTCCAAGATCTTCCGGTTACCCGGATAAGTCTTGGAAACACCTTGCATATGATAAATGAACTGGCGCGCCATTTGGTCCAAGCTCGAAGGGCCCCGCCCTTCTGTTCGGAGCCGCGCACCAGTACTCGCTCAAGCGCGCGGCCGTGAGAAACCCTTACTTCGGGGAATCCGCGCACATGTAGCGATCAAGCGAATGACGGGCAAGAACCCCGGTTGCGCGGCGAGCCCTAAACGCGGGGCAATCGTTCCGGCAATGATTCGTCAACCGCGTCGGCATTCGGCCAGCACGTACAGCGATTTCGTACCAATTTTTAATGACTTTACGCCGAAAGTTTACGGCAAAGGCCGCACCTTTCGCGGCAGCCGCCCAAGCGAAAGGACCTCGGCTCGAAAAACCGCTTGAGAGACGTAGCGTGAGACAAAGTTTTGTCAGCGGTATCCGGGACCTGGCGCGGACTTTTACACGCGCGTTCGATCCGTACCGGCCGGAACTCCACTACATGCGGGGACCCGGCCCGAAATGGCATGCCAAGCGCGCGGCTCTTGCCGCGCAAGCGTCGCACCCCGTGGATGTTCCCGGCATGACCGAGGTCGCCGCAGCGCGCGCTTAAGCCGATCCCGGCTTGTGTTCTCTGAGGCGCTGTGGAACGGCTAGCGCCACCAGACTGTGGCGGTGCCATGCCAATTCGCTGCGCGATCCTCGACGACTATCAGAACGTCGCACTTTCTTTCGCCGACTGGTCGAAAGTCTCCAGCGATATAGAAATCAAGGTGTTCAACGAGCATCTTGGCAGTGCAGATCAAGTCGTGGCTGCGCTCAAGGGCTTTCCCATTGTTTGCGCCATGCGCGAGCGCACCGCATTTCCCCGCGCGGTGATCGAGGCGTTGCCCGAACTAAAGCTGCTGGTCACCACCGGAATGCGCAATGCGTCGATCGATCTCGAAGCGGCGAAGGCGAAAGGCGTTGTCGTTTGCGGCACGCCCGCATTCGGCAACGCGACCGCGGCCATCGCGACGGGCCTCATGCTCGAGCTCGCCCGCCGTATCGGTTATGAAAATGCACGGCTCAAATCGGGTCAGCTTTGGCAAAACACAATCGGTCTTGATCTCGAAGGTTTGACACTGGCCCTGCTCGGCCTCGGCAAGCTCGGCGCGCGCATGGCGGAAATCGGCCGCGCCTTCAAAATGCATGTCATTGCCTGGAGCCAGAATCTCACGCCGGTGAGATGCCAGGAGGCGGGAGCGGAATATGTCAGCGGCGACGAGCTGTTCCAGCGCGCCGATTTCCTCTCGATCCATGTGCAATTATCGCTGCGCACGCGCGGCCTGGTCGGCGGCAGGCAAATCGGGCTGATGAAGAAAAGCGCCTACTTAATCAACACCTCGCGTGGCCCGATCGTTGACGAAGCGGCCCTACTTGCCGCGTTACGGGAAAAACGCATCGCCGGAGCCGGGCTCGACGTGTTCGATATCGAGCCGCTGCCGCTTGATCATCCTTTGCGCACGCTCGACAACGTCGTGCTCACACCCCACCTCGGGTACGTCGCGGCGCAGAACTATCGCGAGTTCTTCGGCGGAATGGTCGAGGATATCCGCGCCTTTCTCGACGGCAAGCCGGCGCGCGTTTTGACCTGACCGCGCTTTCCATCAGCCGTGGCGAATTTTGAGCACCAAAATCGTCGCCGTCATTGCCAGCGTCGCGATACTCGAACCGATCAGCGGCGCATCAAGTATGGCCAGCCCATAGACCAGCCAGAGCAAGACCCCGAGCGTGCATAACGTCGTGGCGGTAAGCGAAATAGCCCGGGCCTCGCGCTCGCGAATAATTTTAACCGTCTGCGGCACCCAGCAAATTGTGGTCAGGATAGCGCCGGCTGCGCCGACGGCGTCGACGACGTGCGCGGTCAGCATGCTGACCTTGCAGTACGACCGTGTTGACAAGCCAACGTGCGTTGCAAGCGATCGGACTTTCTCGAATCATTTTTGACCACTTAACGATCGCTTGATGTGTTCGCGATGACAAAGTTGCAGTTCAGATGGCTTTACATAGGCTCGGCTTACGCGCCGGCGAGACCGAATCTGTCATCGGATCGTCATGGACGAATCG
Source organism: Xanthobacteraceae bacterium (assembly GCA_036490575.1). GTDB lineage: Bacteria > Pseudomonadota > Alphaproteobacteria > Rhizobiales > Xanthobacteraceae > BOG-931. The sequence goes on along the minus strand of DASXDP010000095.1, from coordinate 54,000 downwards.
TAGAATCATCAAGGCGTTGGGTTAGTTTTAGTTCCGGGTCTGTGACGTAGCAGCAGCGGTCCGAACAGCTCCCGATAGTGTAACCAGCGCCTGCGGATGCATCATGAACGTCTCCGAGCACACCGCCCGAGTCTTCGACACCGATCTCATCAAACTCACGCAAATGGTCGCGCAGATGGGCGGCTTCGCCCAGAAGCAGGTAACCGACTCGATCGACGCGCTTACCCGCCGCGACGTATCGCTGGCGCGGCAAGTGATCGCAGCCGACGCGACGGTGGACAATCTTCAAAGGCTGATTGAGGAAAAAGCCATCGCCACAATCGCGCTGCGGCAGCCGATGGCGATCGATTTGCGCGCGCTCGTCGCAATGTTGCGCATCGCCAACGATCTGGAGCGGGTCGGCGATCTGGCCAAGAACATCGGCAAGCGCGTCATCGCGGTCAGCGGCGATAACACCCAACGCAAGCTGGTGCGCGGGCTAAAGCACATGGCGACGCTGGTCGTCTCGCAATTGGCCGCCGTGCTCGACAGCTTTGTCGACCGCAATCCGGGAAAAGCCTTGTTGGTTTGGCAAGCCGACAAGGAGGTCGACGCGCTGTACGTGTCGCTGTTCCGGGAGCTGCTCACCTACACGATGGAAGATCCGGGTACGATCTCCATGTGCATCCATCACCTTTTTTGCGCCAAGAACATCGAGCGGATTGGCGACCACGCCACCAACATTGCCGAGGCGGTCCACTACATGGTGGAGGGCCAAGCCATCGCCGGCGAGCGGCCCAAGGGCGACAACTCGAGCTATGTCGGCGAAATCCGCGCCGTCGTCGCCAAAGTGCCCGCGTAATCAGCCACATGCTCTGCGCCGACGTTAACTCCTCATTAGGGTTAACGTTCTATTGCTGAATGCACCGCCTTCCCGGCGCTTCTCGCGTACTTTGGCTATTTTGGCAGCGATAACATGGGCTCAACAGCTGGGATCAATCATCGCCTTTCACGCCTCCTGGCTTCGGCCGCGGTATTCGCGGCAATCGCGGTCATAGCCGGCGGATGCCAGACCACACAGAGTACGGAAACGACAGGTTCCGTGCCAATCGTAGCCCCCGAGCATTCGGATGCGGATTGGCGACACGACGCGGAAGTTTACGGCCAGAAATACACCGCCAACCCCACAAACATCGATGTAGCGCTGCACTATGCGAAGGCGCTGAGCATGACCGGGCAACGCGCCCAGGCCGTCGCCGTCCTTGAGAAGGTTTCGATCGCGAATCCGCACAACAAGGAAGTCCTGGGCGCCTATGGGCGGGCGCTGGCAGACGCGGGCAACTACAGCCAGGCGATGGAAGTGCTTGAACGCGCACACTCTCCGGATCAGCCGGACTGGCACATCCTTTCCGCGCAAGGCGCCGTACTCGATCAAATGGGACGCCACACGGACGCGCAACGCTATTACGAGACCGCGCTCAAGATCGTCCCCAACGAGCCAAGCGTGCTTTCCAATCTGGGGCTTTCTTATGCGCTGGCCAAAGATCTAAAACGCGCCGAGGCGACGCTGCGGAAGGCGATCACCCGGCAGCCCGTCGACCCGCGTGTTCGCCAGAACCTCGCGCTCGTCGTCGGACTGGAAGGCCGTTTCGCCGAAGCCGAAGCAATCGCGCGAGCCGATCTGCCGCCAGATGAAGCGGCGGCCAACGTCGAATACTTAAAACAAATGCTCGCCCACCATACGGATCTTCGCGATCCGAAGAAAACCGCCAGCATCACCTCGCACAACTGAGCGAGCCGGCGGGCGGCCGGCAGGCCGTCGTCACACCCGCACACAAAATCGGAAAAATAAACTTGGCTGCAGCTAGTGCTGCAGTGCCATGACTTTGATGGCTGCCGGGCCCAGAATGACCACGAACAGCACCGGCAGGAAAAACAGAATCATCGGAACTGTCAGCTTCGGCGGCAGCGCAGCCGCGCGCTTTTCCGCTTCGGACATGCGCATGTCTCGATTCTCTTGCGACAGCACCCGCATGGTGGCGCCGAGCGGCGTGCCATAGCGTTCCGCTTGCTGCAAAGCGAGGCATACCGCCTTGACGCCTTCCAGGCCCGTGCGTTTCGCCAAGTTCTCGTAAGCTTGCCGGCGGTCGGGAAGATACGAGAGTTCCGCCGTGGTCAACGTCAACTCCTCGGCCAACGGCACCGACTGCCCGCCAATCTCCTCGCTCACCTTCTGGAAGGCGGCTTCTACCGACATGCCGGATTCGATGCAGATCAAGAGCAGATCCAGCGCGTCCGGAAATGCCCGCTTGATCGACAATTGCCGCCGCTTGATCTTGTTTTTGAGAAACAGGTTAGGGCTCAGCATGCCGAAATAAGCCGCGCCGATTCCGATGCCGAGCTTTATCAGCAGCGGTTCATCGAGCTGGATGACGACGAACACGTAAAACAACGACGCCAGCAGCATGACGACCGGCATGATCATGCGGAAGAACAGATAGGTCACGTAGGGCGCCTGGCCCCGATAGCCCGCCTGAACAAGGAGCGCGCGGGCCGTCTCCTGACCCACCCATTTGTTCAGGTTGAAGTTTTCCACGATGGTCTGCATGTACGCCTTGGGCGACGCCCGTAACGTAACCTTGTTGCCCTGCGCCAGCCGCTCGCGCTCGCGCTGCCGGATTTTCTCGCGCTCGAACGCGACCGCCTTCATTCGCGTGCCCAACGTGTCTTTGGCAAGCAACGGCATCGCCAGCGTGATCACCGTCGCGCCTGCCGCGATTGCGGCCAGCACCATGGTGAGAACTCGCGGATCTATCAGTGCCTGGAGAATTTCAAACATTTCGACGCTCAGAAATCGAAGTTGATCATTCTGCGCATTACAAAAATGCCCATCGACATCCAAACGGCGGAGCACAAGAGCATCATACGGCCGAGCGACTCGGTCCACAGCATCGAGATGTAATCCGGGCTGGTAACATAAACCAGCAACATCACCGCGATCGGCAACGCGCCGATAATGCCGGCGGAAGCCTTGGCCTCCTGCGACATCGCCCGGATCTTGGCCTTCATCTTTTTGCGGTCACGCAACACGCGCGAAAGATTGCCAAGCGCCTCGGACAAGTTACCGCCGGCGCGCTGTTGTATGGAGATGACGATCCCGAAAAAATTCGCCTCCGCCAGCGGCATGCGCTCGTAAAGTTTGAGACACGCCTCGCCCAGCGGAATACCGATCGTTTGGGTATCGATGATGGCGCGAATTTCACTCCGTACCGGCTCATTGGCTTCGCTGGCAATGAGCTTAAGACTGTCGAGCAGCGGCAATCCGGCCTTGATGCCGCGGACGATAACATCGACGGCGTCCGGAAAGGCTTCGAGAAATTTTGATTCGCGCCGCTTTTTTAGAAACGAAAGCATCCAAAACGGCAGTCCGAGGCCGGCGGCAAAACCAAGACCGAGGCTTTGCAGAAGACCGATGCCGAACAGAAGCGGCACGAGAAAGAACACACCACCAAGCGCGGCCGCGGTGATCCAGAATCGGCGCGTAGACCACTGCAGGCCGGCCTGCGCTATCCGTACAGTCAACGGGATGCGCTTGGCTGTTTTCTGTCGGGCTTCGAGCTGCTTGAGCGTTCCTTCGACCTGTTCGCGCCGGTTCTTTTGCGCCGCCCTGATTGGGCGCGCTGCCACCGGCTCGGCACGCGTCACACTCGCCATGCGCCGTTCGGCGGCTTTTTCGCCGGACAGGATCGGATAGAGAAAGACCCAGGCGACGCCGCCGATGGCCAGCACCACCATGAAAAAGATGATGTATATGTTCATGGTCGCCGCCCTTAGTTTCTCGTCGGATTCACGGCTTGCGCCGCGTCGAGCGCCGCCGCGAGCCGCGCCTCTTCGCCGTAATAGCGCGCCCGGTCCCAGAACTTCGGCCGACCAATGCCGGTCGACTTATGGTGTCCCATCAGGTTGCCGTTCGCGTCTTCGCCGAGGATGTCGTAAACGAACAGGTCCTGGGTGATGACGACGTCGCCTTCCAGGCCCATCACCTCGGTGATGTGGGTGATGCGCCTCGAGCCGTCGCGTAGACGCGCCGCCTGAATGACGACGTCGATGGACGCGCAAATCATTTCGCGGATGGTGCGGGACGGCAGCGAATAGCCGCCCATGGTGATCATCGATTCCAGGCGCGAGAGAGCTTCACGCGGCATATTGGCGTGAAGCGTGCCCATGGAACCGTCGTGACCGGTGTTCATTGCCTGCAACAGGTCGAAGGCTTCCGGTCCGCGGACTTCGCCGACGATGATCCGCTCCGGGCGCATACGCAAGCAGTTGCGCACCAGATCGCGCATGGTGATCTGGCCCTCACCTTCGAGATTGGGCGGCCGCGTTTCCAGACGCACCACGTGCGGCTGCTGCAATTGCAATTCAGCGGCGTCTTCGCAGGTGACGATGCGTTCGTCGTCGTCGATGTATCGGGTCATACAGTTGAGCAGGGTCGTTTTGCCGGAGCCGGTACCGCCGGAGATCAACACGTTGACCCGGCACCGGCCTATGATCTTGAGAATCTCGGCCCCTTCCGGCGATATCGAGCCATAGCGGACAAGTTGCTCAAGCGTGAGCTTGTCTCTCCTGAATTTGCGGATGGTGAGCGCGGGCCCGTCGATGGCGAGTGGCGGCACGATAGCGTTGACGCGCGAGCCATCGGGCAAGCGGGCATCGCAGATAGGAGAGGATTCGTCGACGCGGCGGCCGACCTGAGAGACGATGCGCTGGCAGATGTTCAGGAGCTGCTGGTTGTCGCGAAAACGAATTCCGGTCTTCTGAATTTTTCCGCCGACTTCGATATAGACGGTGCCGGAACCGTTGACCATGATGTCGGCTATCTCGTCGCGGGCAAGCAGCGGCTCGAGCGGCCCATAACCGAGCACGTCATTGCAGATATCATCGAGCAGATCTTCCTGCTCGGAGATCGACATAACGATATTTTTGATCGCGATGATTTCGTTGACGATGTCGCGGATTTCTTCGCGCGCCGAGTCGGCATCGAGCTTGGCTAGTTGACCGAGGTCGATCGCCTCGATCAACGCACCGAAGATCGTGCCCTTGGTTTCGTAGTAGGAATCGGAGCGGCGTGAATCGAGCGCCGAAGAAGCCTGGGGCTGTGGCGTTTGCACGGAGGGCACAGCCTTGCCGGGCGCCGGCGCGCCTACAATCGGCGCACCCAGCCCGGCAGACGGGAACGGAGTGCGGCCGCCCTGGGGAGGCGGGGTCGTACCTGCACTGGGCGCGGGCGACGCTGCCGGCCTTGCGGGACTTGGCTGCCGATCTTCGGGTTCGGCGACTGTAGAATCGCCGGAAAGCGCACGCTTGCCAAACACAACTTAACTCCAGTGGACCATAGAGTGACGACTACTTCTTCATCAGCTTTTCGATCAGCGGCGACAGAAAGCTCGAGCGTTGCTTTTTCTGCTCGACCCGCCCGGCCAATTTCTGCGCCATAGACCGGAATATTTCCGCGCTGCGATGGTTCGCGGACATCTCGGCGATCATCTGGCCGTTATTTGCCGCTGCGCCGAAAACCTGCGGCTCGAACGGAATTGAAGCGATTGGATTTTCTTCCAGCGCCTTGGCAAAATCGGCAGCCTTGATTTCCGGGCGCTTGGGAACCCCGATCTGGTTGAGGCAGTAAAGCGGCTTCTGATCGTTCGGACGCGCTGCCTTCAACAGATCGTAGAGATTTTTGGTATTGCGCAGATTGGCAAGATCGGGCGCGGCGACGATGAGGATATCGTCGGCGCTGACCAACGTTTGCCTGGTCCAGCCGGTCCACTGATGCGGCACATCGACAACCACATACGGGACCGTCGCCCGCAGGGAGTCGAAGATCGCATCGAACGCGTCCGCCCCGAAATCGTAGACCCGGTCCAGCGTCGCCGGCGCGGCTAGCAGGCTCAAGTGGTCGGTGCATTTCGACAACAGCCGATCGATGAAAGCATGGTCGATGCGGTCCGGCGAAAACACCGCCTCGGCAATGCCCTGCGGAGGGTCCTGGTTGAAATCGAGTCCTGCGGTGCCGAAAGCCAGGTCGAGGTCGGTGACGACGGCATCGAGCATCAGGTCGCGCGCAATCGAGAACCCGATGTTGTGAGCAATCGTCGAGGCCCCGACGCCGCCCTTGGCGCCGACTACCGCAATAATGCGCCCTACCGGCTTGGCGTCCGGCGCGGAAAACAGCCCGCATACCGCGCGCACGATCTGCAGCGTGTTGACCGGAGAGATGAGATAATCGCTGACGCCGCGCCGCACCAGTTCGCGGTACAGCTTAACGTCATTCATCCTGCCAATGATGATCACCCGCGTAGCCGCATCGCAGACTGGCGCGAGCTGATCGAGACCATCCAGAATTTCGTTACCGCGGTTTTCCGACTCCAGAATGATGACGTTAGGTGTCGGCGAGTTCTGGTACGCTTCGATGGCGGCGGTCAAACCACCCATCTGAACGCGCAGGTGCGCCTTGACCATGCGCCGGTCTTCGCCGGCTGCCTGGATGGCAGCGGCGGTCTCCACGGTTTCGCAAAAGGCCTGCACCGAAACGCGCGGTGCCGGAGCGATATTCTCCTCGCGGCCGGCGATTTCGGCGGCAGGGGTATCAAACTGAACGGCTTGGCTGGGTGGGCTCATGCAAGACCATCATTAAGTGTCATCATTGGCCGAGCTCGCTGATCCGTGCGGTCTCGTTTGTCTGATATTTGCTCGTCGTGTCGCCGCCCTTGACATAGTTGGTCATGACGTTCGTGCGTCGCATTTCGTAAACGGGGCCCTCGGCCCGCGGCTGCACCAGGTCGGCCGGATTGTCGATCATCGCGGCGAGATTGCGCTGGGTTGCGCAGCCCTGGTTCCATGGCGGCGCGTTTTCGAAGTAACCGCGATTGGCACTCGGTCCGATGTCGTCGGGCCAAAGCCCGCATGGTCCCGCCTGCGCGCCGATCTTCGGATAGATCACGTGGATGGTCGCAAGCGTACCGGGCGGCGGACGATAGCCCCGCATCCTGATCCCGTTGGCCGGTATGCCGCCGGCCGTGAGAATCGCGTGAATTGCCGGGGCGACCTCGGCCGCGGCGCGCTGGTTACTTCCGCCGACGGGGACATTCACGATCACGCCGCCGGTGGCTTCGTGTTTCCAATTCTCGGCGAATTCCACGAGCGCAGCGCGCTGGCTGGTATTGAGCTCGCCGCGATTGGAACCGACAAAAATCTCCACGTTGCGCTGCGTCTCGGTGATGCTTATCGGATGGCGCAAGCGGTAGTCGAAAGGCACATCGGGAACGCCGGCAACCTGCTGATCGGTATTGCAGGCGCAAACAAACAACGCGCAGCCGGCGACAAGCGCGGCGCGTATCGCCAGCCCCGCAGGGGCACGACTGGCGCCGATGGGAATCCGGAAAGTCAGCATCGTCGTCTCCTTGCGCCCCAATTCAGTCGAGGATGAAGCCATATTTGCCCCGGTAGTTATCGGGTGGGTCGGTCGTGCCGCCGACGCCGTAGATGCGATTGAAGCGGCCTAGCAGCACTTGCGCCGGATCGCTCGGATCGGCGAAGCCATCATCCGGCCGCGACAGATCCTTCGGCGCCACGGCGTGCACCACGTAGGGGGTGACTATGACCATCAGCTCCGTGCGCTGATTGACGTAGTCGTTGCTCTTGAACAGCGGCCCGAGAATTGGAAGCTCCATCAACCCAGGCAAGCCGTTGATGTTGTGCTTGGTGCTGTCCTGAATCATGCCGGCCATCGCCAGCGAGCCACCTGACGGAATTTCGACCGTCGTGTCGGCCCTGCGCGTACGTATCGCCGGCACCGTCACGGTGTTGGTCGTGCCCGGAATTGGAATAGTCAGCGAGTTTTGGCTGGTAATGTCCGATACTTCAGTCATTACGCGCAGGCTGATGCGGCCCTCGCTCAGCACCACTGGCGTGAAATTCAAACCGACACCGAACTTCTTGTATTCGATGGAGGGCTGGCAGGTTGTTATCGCGCTGGCGGTCGTGGCTTGCGTACAGGAATAGCCGTTGAGGATCGGAAACTCGCCGCCGGCAAGAAAGGTCGCGGTCTCTCCGGAAATCGCCGTCAAGTTGGGTTCGGCGAGCGTATGAATGACGCCCGCCTGCTCCATCGCTTGCAGCGTTCCGTTGAGCCCCTTCCATCCGGCCGTAATGCTGGAGCCGCTAAGCGACTGCCCAAAAGCCGTGAACGGATTCGTATTGTTGAAGTTGATGGTCGCGGTACCGGTGTTGAGCGCACCTTGCAGATTTATGCCGAGCTGTTTGATGAGATCGCGTTCGACTTCGGCGACGACCACTTTGAGCAGGATCTGATCGCGGCCGCGAACGACGATCATGTTCACGACTTTGCTTGCACTGGCCCCGTTCAACTGTCCCGCCGTTGGCAGTCCGGCCGGCGATGCGCCCACGGACACGCTGTTGCCACCGGCACCGCCGGCAGCGGAGCTGCTACCCGCACCGCCGCTGGCACTGCCCCCATTGATGCCCCCGTTATTGGCACCTGTGTTGAAGGCGTCGTTAGGCGAGACAAAGTGCGACGCGATATCGTAGGCCTGTTGCGCCTCCAGTTGGCTGGACACGGTGCCCGACAGCACAATGCCGTCGCCGACGCTTTCGACCATGACGTGGGAATTTGGGACCAGCCGCGCTATGGCTTCGGTAATGTCTTGCAGAGTTCTGCGGGGCGTGGGTCGATCGACTTCGATGTCATAGCCCGCCATCTGATTGCCGTCGCCATCGAAAAAAACGATGTTGGTGGCCCCTTTGTCGACCGCAATGATGTAAGCCCGTCGCGATGTGCGCACGACCGCGTTTGCTATTTTCGGTTCGGCGACCAGCACATCCTTGATGTCGCGCGGAAAATCGATGACGATCGATTTGCCCACGCCAAGCCGAACGACGCGCGATCCGACGTCGGAGCTCACGACGGGCGCGACGTGGGGCGTCAAATCGCCTTCCGGGCGCCCGGCCGTCTGGGCCATGCTCGGCAGCGAGCCAAACAGCAGCAAACCCAGAACCGCCGCCAACCGCATCGGAGTCCGTGATCTCATCGTCCATTCCCTCTCAATGCGTCGTGGTTTGCGTACTAACGCCGAAACGCACTGTATTGATGCCCCGTTTAGCGCCTTCGTCATCGCCGCCTTCCGGCTTGTCCGATTTAGAATCAAGAATGCTGCGCAGGGTGAGCGACAGCGAGCCGAGCTGACGCGAACGGGCCAGAGTTTCAGCCTGTTGCGGATCGAGGGCGACGGTGACGGTCTTGCCGACCACCACCTTTTGCCCGTCCTTTTCCTCCACCGTTTGATCGACTGCGAGCACCTGCACGTTTCGCAAAATGGTATCGCTCACGTACGTTTCGACCCCGGTTGCCTTTTCCGCAGCCTTATCTCTGCGGGTGAGCACGATATCGACGTGATCGTTCGGAAGAACGAAACCGCCGGCGCTGGTATCGGCCGCAATGTCCATCGCGACCGCGCGCATCCCTTTCGGCAGGATGACGGCCATGTAGCCGAGATTCTTCCCGGTCACGACCTTGTTGTCCCGAATGGGCTCGCCGGCGACGACCGGCGCACGCACGATCGCGCCGACGAATTCCTTCAGGGCGTCCGGCCGATCGGTCTTTTTGATGAAATTTCCGGCGGCTGTCGCCGGCCACATCTGCCAACCCACGTCTTTGTCGGTGACCGTCTGACCGATGCTCAAATCAGTCTTGGCGACGAGCACATCGACGGTCGCCAGCGGCGGAGCAGGTGGCGGCGCTGCCGGAGCCGGCGCCTGACGCAGCCCGCTGGCCATCATGGCGGCAACACCGCCGGCGGCGAGAGCGATGAGTAGAACGATGAGACGCGCGGGTTTCATAACGCCTTCACCACCTGACAAAAGCGACGCAAACTCCGGACGCGTCGCGGTTTTGATTTCAGCAGCTAAACGTCAAAGCATGGTTAATGAGGCGTATCTAAATCGCGTTAATTGCGCGTTACGCCGAGGGTTTTCGCCAAAGTGGCGCAGGTCTGCCAGGCGGCAAATCCGGTAAGCGCGGATTCGTTAACGAACTATGGAGGCCATCCACTCGGTCTGCGGATAGATCCAAAGCGCCGCCGCGGCGAGCGCAATACCGTAGGGGACGCCAGCACCGCGCTGATGGAGCCGCTCCGCCCATTCCCGGCCGACGAACGCCCGCGGCATCGGCAGCGCACGATATTGGACGATCAAAAGCGTCAACGCGCCGCCGAACAGCGAGGCATAAATCAAGTAGTCGGGCAGGTGCGCGAAGCCCAGCCACAGAGCGGTCGCCGCCGCAAGCTTGGCATCGCCGCCGCCGATCCATCCGCGGCTGAAGAAGACGAAAACTATAACAAGCACCACAGCTGCGGCCGCCGCATGCCACATCAGATCGTGCAGGCCCATTCCCATCAGCAGTGCCAACACGGCAAAGCCGCCGACCAGGATCAGCGACACCCTGTTGGCGATCGTCATGGTGAAAAGGTCGCTCGACGCTGCAAACGCCATTACGGCAGGAAACAACGTCAGACTGATCGCTTGAATTACAAAGGCCATGGCGGCGCGGCACCGTCCGCTATTTCAACGCATTCGCGGTCTTAGCCGACGCAAGTTGACGGCAAGTTAGCGAGAGCGTGGGTCGCCGGTAAAAGAACGGGCTCCGGCCGTCGGCCGGAGCCCGGAAATGTAAGCAACAAATCGCCGCTTATTTAAGCTGGGTCGAGATGCTGCCGAAGCTGGTGTTCAACTTGGTGCCGATGCCGTTCACGACGGCGATGATGGCAACCGAGATGCCGGCGGCGATGAGGCCGTATTCAATGGCGGTCGCACCCGACTCGTCCTTCACAAAACGCGAAACAAGGGTCTTCATAACATGGCTCCTTAGATCCATAGGTGGCTGTCTGAGCTCGACCCAATGCCCGTTTGGCGGACCATTTGGATCACCCGGAAAACGTAACAATGAGAAATTGCGATGCAGTTAAACCGACTGCTGAAACTTCGGCGTAATACGCCGATCCGAGATGTGGTTAATACCTGGCTTATTCCGTCAAACCATTTTGACGAAGTTACCGAAGCCCGCTTGCGCCACGAATGATCCGGGCGCGAGCCTTTGCCTCGGAAACTTCAAGCGCAAATCAAATGCATAATGCAGAGACGTTGTCTTAGGCGTAAGCCGGCCTCATGCATTTGATGCAATTCTGCGAAAGCTCTGGCGCTCGGCGCAAAGAAAGTTTTATTCATCCGCTATTAATTGGCGTGCTTGATACCAGATGAAATGCGCACGCCGGCGCCGCGGTATCGCAGTTCTGAAAAAGAGGTTCGACGACATGAGTAAAGAACTGCTGGGGTTCGTCATCAGCGTCGGCGAGACTGTCATGAAAAGCCTCCCGATCTCGCTGGCGCTCGCGGCGATCTTTACCGCGCTGACGTACTTCTGGGCCTGCAATCCAGGCCGACCGTGGTGGCAAAAACGCGATATCGTCACCGACCTTTGCTACTGGTTCTTCATTCCGGTCGCCGCCCGCTTTTTCCGCATCGGCCTCTTGGTCGCCGGCGCAGCGGCCCTGTTCGGCATCACCACCGCAGACGGCCTGATCGCGTTTTACGAGAACGGCCACGGACCGCTGGCGGCGCTTCCGCTGGTCGCGCAAATGATCCTGTTCCTGATCGGGGAAGACCTGATCACTTACTGGATCCATCGTTTGTTTCACGGCGTGAACCTTTGGAAATATCACGCCGTGCACCACTCCTCTGAAGAGCTGGAATGGATTTCGGCGGCGCGTTTTCACCCCGTGAATATCTTCTTCGGTTCGGTGATAGCCGACGTGGCCCTGCTGCTCGCCGGTATCTCACCGAATGTGTTCGTCGTGCTCGGGCCGCTCACCATTGCTCATTCGGCCTTTGTGCACGCCAACCTTCATTGGACGCTCGGTCCGTTCAAATACGTCGTCGCGGGTCCGGTCTTCCACCGCTGGCACCACACGGCCGCCGAACGCGGCGGCGAGAAGAACTTCGCCGCAACGTTCCCCGTCATCGACCTTCTGTTCGGCACGTTCTACATGCCGGCCGAACTTCCCGACCAGTACGGCGTCGACGACAAGGCTTTTCCCACGACCTTCGGCGGGCAACTTGCGCACCCGTTCACCGCCGAGCGCCGGCAAAAGCCGCCGGTCGATCTTTCGGCGGCGGCTTAAACCGGTTTTGGCTCACGAACGGCCGCGCGATTTGCATTTCTTTCACCAATTTGGCGTCAATTAGCGGCTGATATCAATTGTTGCGTCCGCGTAGCGTATCGGAGAGTTTGATGACGGCGTCGCGCGCTTTCGGTCGGGCAAATTGCCGCCTGCTGCTCTGCTTATCGGCCGTCTTATGCATGGTTTCGCTGACTTCAGCGGTCAACGCCGCCGATCAGATCACAGTGCCGCTCGACAAGGCCAGGATCCTGCACCTGCCCGATCGCGCCGCGACTATCGTAATCGGCAATCCGCTCATTGCCGATCTTTCCATTCAGCCCGGTGGGCTCGCGGTTGTTACCGGCAAAAGCTATGGCGAAACCAACTTCGTGGTGCTGGACCGCGCCGGCGTGGTTCTGACGGAGAAGACCGTCGAGGTAACGCTTTCCAACGACGCAAGCAGCGTGGTCGTCTACCGCGGCGCGGAACGCGAGACCTATAGCTGTGCGCCTGAATGCTCGCGCAGCCTGGCGCTCGGCGACGCTCCGGATATCTTCGAGCAGACGATGAAGCAGATCACCAGCCGCACCAGCCAAGCCGCGGCTGCCGGCGGAGCGGGCGCGCACTAACCGGCACGGACGCGCTTCACCGCCCGATCGCGGCGCGCGTCCAGCGTCACGGAATGGGCAGTGCGGTGGTCGACTTGATCTTTTCCATAGCAAATCGCGACGTCACATTTGTCAGCGGTACGGCTGCGATCAAACGCTTGTAGAACGTGTCGTATCCCGCAATATCAGGCACGACGACGCGCAACATGTAGTCGACGTCGCCAGCCATGCGGTAAAGCTCCATAACTTCGGGCATGGCGCGCACGACTTTAGCGAAACGCTCCAGCCAATCCTGCGAATGATCGCCGGTCTCGATAGACACATAGACCGTGATTCCGAGGCCAACGCGGTCCTGATCCACCAACGCCACGCGTCGTTGAATGACGCCGTCGGCCTCCAGGCGCTGAATGCGCTTCCAACAGGGCGTAGAAGATAATCCCACGCGATTGCCAATTTCCGCGACCGCAAGCGAGGCATCTTCCTGCAGCACAGTCAAAATTTTACGATCAATGGCGTCCATGAAAAAATCTTTCAACTCCTCCGACAGAACGGTCTCTATCGAGAAGAATATTCCAAATCAAGTGATATTTATTCGCGCTGAGGCCTGACATGCGTGCCAGGTTAGCGCCCGTTCATTGGCCGGGAACGCCGAAAATCAAGGCTGAAAGTTCTATCGCGGCGGCACCGGGGAGCGTTCGGCTTCAGCGAGAAACGCTTCGACTTCCGCCCGCTTCGGGGTGCCAGCCGATCCCCCTATCCGGGTGCATTTGATACCGGCGACCGCCGCGCCAAAGCGCAACGCGTCCGTTTCGGGCCGACCTTCCGCAAGTGCCAAAGCAAACCCGCCATGTAATGCGTCGCCCGCCCCGAGCGTATCGACCGCTCGAATGGCAAAGACCGGCACGTGGCGGATCGATCCGTTCTCGAGGAAAAGAATATCGTCAGGACCGCTGCTGACGGCGAGAAAGGCGTCGGTGTGCCTGGCGATCCGTTTGAGCCCCTCGCTGAGATCATTGCTGCCGGTCGTCGCTTTCAAGCATTCGGAAGAAAACACAACGTGGGTGGCGATGCGGAACAACGCATCGTCTTGTTTTGTGGGCTTATCGCCATCGAGCACAACTGGAATGCCTCGACGCCGCGCTGCTTCGCAAATCGGCCGCGCGAAATCCGGGTATCTGTTGTCCGCAAGAACCAGATCGGCGGTCGCAATTATTTTCTCCGGGTTGTCCGGAACAACATTCGCGACGCCCTGATCGCGATACGTCACTATGGTGCGGTCGCCCCGGGAATTGACGAAGATCGCCGACAGCGCGGTAGCCAGTCCATTAACCCGGTGGCACGCACTGGTATCGACATTCTCGCGATTGAGCGCTGCCAGGACGCGGTCGCCGTTGGAATCTTGCCCGGCCGGCCCGCCCAGTGGGCCCGCCATCGCGGCGTGGCCGCCGAGGCGAGCAATAGCGACGGCGGCATTCGCCGCACAACCGCCGTTGACCACGAAAAAATCCTTTGCCTCGACCTTGCCGTCGGCTTGCGGGAATTCTTCGACACGAAAAACCTCATCAAGCACGATAATGCCGGTGCAAAGAATGCGCGGCGCCCCGCCAGCGTTCATTTTTCAGCCCCCTTCCGCACTAGGCGCTCTTACGAAAGCAATCAGACCTTGCGCGTTTCATTCCAGAACCCGCGCGCCACGTTCGACGAAGTCGCGGATAATGTGGTGCGCGATAGCGATCGGCGGCGGTGTCGTCAGGCCTTGCGGATGCTTAAGCGCCAGCATCAATTGCAACTCCTCCCGGTCGAACCAGCGCGCCTCCTCGATTTCATTTTCGTCGATCGTTATTTGCTCGGATGTCGCTTCAGCGTGACATCCGATCATCAGCGACGAAGGAAACGGCCACGGCTGCGATGCGAAATAGGTGACTCGCGCGCAAGCGATGCCGACCTCCTCAAGTACCTCGCGACGCACGGCCTCCTCGATCGATTCTCCTGGCTCCGTGAAACCGGCGAGACACGACCACATGGTTTGCGGAAATCGGGGCGAGCGGCCCAGAACGCAACGCTCCTTGCCGATCGGCAGCATGATGACCACGGGATCGGTTCGCGGAAAATGCTCGGTCTTGCACGACGGGCAGTCACGCCGCCAGCCGGCTTGCGTCATCACCGTCACCGCACCGCAGTTTGAGCAGAAGCCGTGTTTTAGGTGCCAGCTGAGAAGGGCTTTGCCTTCCGCGAGCGGCGGCAGATGTTCGGCCGGCACCGCGCCCTGCACGGCAATACTTCGCAGATCGATGATCTTCAGATCGGGCCGCGACGAAAGCGTCTCGGCCGCCGCTGGCGCAAGCGCGCGCGCAAAGCGCGGCTCCTCTGCCAGAAGGCCAAGAAAAACGGCCTCGCGCCCTTCGCCAAAAGCGTTCGCTTCGGCGGATGAAAATAACGGGTCGAAGCTTTCACCGTCGCGCTTGAGCAGAACCGCATCACCAGCGAAAAGATAAACGCCCGCGCGCGGGTTGGCGCGAAGGCTCGCGACCTTGGCGTCATCGTCGCGCCAGATGGCCGCGCGTTCGATGGGGCTGCCGGCATAAGCAAAGCGCGGCGGCGTGTCGGGCTCGGAATGTTTGGGCACGACGCTCAAATGCACCGATGCGCTGTAGTTTGACGGGACATCGTCAGATGGCGCGCCGTTCTTGCGGCGGCGAGATGGAACTTTATCTTTATCACCGATCCTCACCCCGTAAGTACGGGCGGATTGAAGCCGCGCCCGAAGGCGCGGTCAAGCACCCCCGGGCTCTGTTTATCCCCACGCTGCCTGCGCGGCTTCCACGCACCGCAAAAGCTTGGCGCGCTGATCTGGTTCGCTGAGCGGGTTGCCGGCGACGGTGGAAGCGAAGCCGCATTGCGGGCTGATGGCGAGACGATCCTTATCGATCCATTGCGCTGCATCATCAATGCGGCGCAGCAAATCTTCAACACTTTCCAGCGCCGGATTCTTCGAACTGACCAGACCCAAGACCACGCCCTTGTCGTGCGCGACCAAGCTCAGCGGCTTGAAATCGCCGGCCCGCGCCGTGTCGAATTCAAGAAGAAAATGTGTGATGCCGGCGCACTTGAATAAAGCTTCTGCAATCTGGTCATAACCGCCTTCGGCCAAATATCTACCTTTGAAATTGCCGCGGCACAGATGCACCCCGATCGCCAAGTCGGCCGGCGCCCCGGTGACGGCTTCAGCGATGGCCTCGACGTAAAGCTCCGTCAGTTCGCGCGGATCGTTGCCGTCGGCGGTGACCTTGGCGCGAACCGCCGGATCGCACAGCATGGCCAATGCGACTTCGTCGAGCTGAAGATATCGGCAGCCAGCGGCGGCAAGGTCGGCGATTTCCGCGCGATAGACTTGGGCGAGATCACGAAAAAAATCTCGCGGCTGCGAATAAAGGCCAGGCGCCGCATAGCCGGAACCGCGCCAGAAATGCATGGTCGATGGCGCCGGCAATGTGACTTTCGCCAGCACGCTGGCGTGGCGGAATAAAAAAGCAAACTCATCCAACGCGATCGGATTTCGCCGGACCACTTTGCCGTCCACGAACGGTGCGGTGAAGGCAAGCTGCTGGCCGTGCTTGTCTCGGAACTGAAAACGCGCGTCGGCGACGGTAAGCCCCTCTGTGCGTTCGACGAAGCGGCTCCAGTACGAACCGCGGCGAAACTCGCCGTCAGCGACGACAGAAAGGCCGATTTCCTGTTGCATCCTTATGGCGTCGCAGATGGCCGTGTCCTGCGCGGCGGCAAAGCGCGCCTCGTCGATCTCGCCCGCGTGGAACGCGCGGAACGCCTGGCGCAAGAGGGCCGGGCGAAGCAGGCTGCCGACGTGGTCGGCACGGACGGGCAGGCGATCCATAGGCCATTTTCTAGCGATTAGCCGTCGCCGAGCGAAGCGAAAACGCGCGAGCGCAGCGGAGCCGGAGTGCCCGGATGCGGTCAGGCGTTATCGAAGCTACAATCGCCGTCCAGGGAGGGGTCAATGCCGGATCGGGCGGATCGCGCAGATAGAACGCGGCGTGCGTGGCTCGGAACCATTGAGCGCCATCGGCATGATGCGGATAAATCCGCATCATCCGATTATTGGTCGCCACGACTTGATACCGCTTCGCGCGACGAGATCCGCGCAATCCAGGATGACAAGATCGCGGCGGTGACGCCGTTCCTTTACGAGAACAGTGACTTCTATCGGCGCCGCTTCGATCGGCTGGGTCTCCTTCCGTCGGACTTACGCAACGTCGACGACCTCGCCGCAAAATGGCCGGTCATCGACAAGCTGGAAATGGCGCAGGATGCTGCCAAGGAGCCGCCCTACGGCACGTTCACGACAATGAACGAAGCCATCTGGCGCGAGCGCGGCTGGATGATGTTCTCGTCGTCGGGGACAACCGGCCCGCCGCGGGTATTTCGCTATTCGCATTTTGACCGCGAACTCTGGGCCTGGGCCAACGCGCGCGCATTGCAGGCCATGAGTTTCAGTCAAGGCGATACGGTGTTCATGATCACCGGCTATGGGCCGCACGTCTGGGCCTGGGGCGTGCAATATGCGCTGGCCAAAATGGGCTTACCGACATTGCCGGGCGGCGGCATGGACGCGCGCGCCCGCGCCAATGTGGTGATTCGCTACCAGCCAACCATTTTGCTCTGCACGCCATCTTACGCCCTTCATCTCGGACGCACGCTGGAATCGCTGGGCGCCGATCCGCGCAAGACCGCGGTGCGTATGCTGTTCGTCGCGGGCGAACCGGGCATGAGCATTGAGGCCACGCGCGCCCGTATTCAGGATTTGTGGGATGCGCGGCTCGTCGAGTTTTACGGCTGTACTGAAGCGTCCCCGCATGTCGGCGGTTTTTCCTGCGCTCATTCGCAGCCGGCGGACGGTCCCGTCACCACCCATTTGCTGGAGGATGTGCAAGTCTGGGAAACGGTCGATCCGCTTTCGCTGAAACCGCAGCGGCACGGCGAGCGCGGATTGACTGTCTGCACCAACCTTAATTCCGAATCCTCTCCGCAGCTCCGCTTTCTGGTCGGCGATTACGCGACCTTTGATCGCTCGCCCTGCCCGTGCGGACGCCACCATGTGCGCGCGATTGGATCGTTCAGCGGTCGGGCCGACGATCTCATCAATCTGCGTGGCATCAAGATGTTTCCAGGCCAAATCGAGCATGCGGTGCGCTCGATCGGCGGCATCGGCGACGAATTCGAGATTGTGCTTCTCACCAATCCAGATGGGCTCGACGTGATGACCGTTCGCGTGGAGCACCAGGCCGGCGAAAATATTGCCGCAGTCGTGGCCGAGGAAATCCGCACGCACTGCGAGGTGCGCGCCACCGTCGAGGTGCTGACGCCGGGCACACTGCCGCGAACCGAGTTCAAAGCCGCTCGGGTCAAGGACCGGCGGCAAAAACAATAGGCCGCTCAGCGCGTTTATCGACGTCACCGCGGGTGCCGCCGAGAATTCTCACCGCCCGAAATTAAGCCCGGCGTTAACCCGGCATTAACCGGGCATACGCGATTTATTAACCATCGGAATCATTGGAAAGCGGAGGGGTACGTTGTCGGGCGCCACCAGCCAACGCCAGTCGCTTATGTTCAAGGCGCGATCCTACATGGCATTCGTATTCGCGCCGCAGCCGCCGATTGTGGAATGGCTCGCCGATCTCGACGCGAATCTTGCGCGATCCGATGGCTTCTTCGCCAATCATGCGGTCGCACTCGATTTGTCCGCCGTGCAGTTGAGCCCGTCTGCGATTGCCCATCTGGTCGCGAACCTCGCCGAGCGCAACATCCGTATTCTCGGCATCGAAGGACTGAAGGAGGCCGATGCTACCGCGCTGCCTCCCGGCTTGCCGCCGGTGTTGCGCAACGGTCGCGGTACACAAACCCTCGAACTGCCCAACCCCGGCGTCTCGGCCGCGCCGCAACAACCGCCCGCGGCGGGCCCGCCGTATGTCGCGCTAAAGCCGCAGGAAACCTCACTTCTGATTCAAGACCCGGTGCGTTCGGGGCAATCCGTGGTCTTCATCGAGGGCGACATCACCATCCTCGGCTCGGTCGCCTCCGGCGCCGAGATTGTCGCCGGCGGATCGATTCACATTTACGGACCGCTGCGCGGCCGCGCCATCGCCGGCGCCGGCGGCAATGCGCGCGCCCGAATCTTCTGCCACCGCGCTGAGCCCGAGCTTCTCGCCATCGACTGTTACTACAAGACCGCTGACGACATCGAAGCCAGCTTGCGTTGCCAGCCGGTCCAAGCCTGGCTCGACGGCGGCACGGTCAAGATTTCGGCAATGAACTAAAGCGGGAACGGAAAACGGCGGGCGCAAAAACCTCGCGCTCAACGAAAACGAGAAAGGCAGCAGATATGGCCCAAGTCTTGGTCGTGACATCAGGCAAAGGCGGCGTCGGCAAGACGACGTCGACGGCGGCGCTGGGGGCTGCACTGGCGCAAGACGGGCAGCGCGTCGTGGTCGTCGACTTCGACGTCGGGCTGCGCAACCTCGATTTGGTGATGGGCGCCGAGCGGCGGGTCGTGTTCGACCTGATCAACGTCATTCACGGCGTTGCGAAGCTGCAGCAGGCGCTCATTCGCGACAAGCGATTGGATAACCTTTATCTCCTTCCAGCCTCGCAAACCCGCGACAAGGATGCGCTCACCGAAAATGGGGTCGCTCGCGTCATTGCCGAGTTGCGGACCAAATTCGACTGGATCATCTGCGATAGCCCGGCCGGGATCGAGCGCGGCGCCACGCTGGCAATGCGCAACGCCGATGCGGCGATTATCGTCACCAATCCGGAAGTATCGTCGGTACGCGACTCCGATCGCATTATCGGCCTGCTGGATTCGAAGACCGCAAAGGCGGAACGCGGCGAACGCGTCGCCAAGCATCTGCTCGTCACCCGCTACCATCCGACCCGGGCGGCGCGCGGCGAAATGCTCTCCATCGACGACGTGCTCGAAATCCTGTCTATTCCGCTTCTCGGCATCATTCCCGAGAGCGAAGAAGTGCTTCGCGCCTCGAACGTCGGGGCGCCTGTGACACTGAGCAGCACGCTGAGCGCCCCGGCGGTAGCCTATTTCGAGGCGGCGCGCCGCCTCAAAGGCGAAGAAATTCCGATGGTCGTGCCCAGCGCGAGTCGAAGCATTCTCAACCGGTTATTTGGACGGAAAGCGGCATGAGCCTGTTCAACCTTTTCCGGCGCGGCTCCGCACCGGTAGCGCGCGAACGCCTGCAAATCCTGCTGGCGCATGAGCGCACGACGCGCGGTCAGCCCGACTTGCTCGGCGTGCTGCGCGAGGAAATCCTCGCGGTGATCAGCCGGCACATTTCATTCGAGCCGGACAAGGTCCAGATCAAGATGGATCGCGGCAAATCGGTTTCCACGCTCGAAGTGGACATCGAAATACCGAATGGACTTGGCGCGGCGTTCGCCGGCGCGCAGTAGGAATGACAGTACCCGGCGCCTAACCTCCGCGTTTCCCGCGAGGTCGGCGCCGCTTGCTTTCTCCGCCTCCCCGGCCGATATAGGCGTGGGAGGTTGGCGGTGGACGAGCCACTCGCCAACCGGGTCAGGTCCGGAAGGAAGCAGCCCTAACGAGCGCGGTTCGGGTCGCTCGTCAGCCTCCCACCCTCTCCTTTCGATTTAAGCACTGTGCCGGCTGAGGTGCGGGCGCAGCGAAGCCTCGAAGGGTGATGGCGCGTCCGTCATCCTCCGAGTCTGGCCGCATGGCGGCCTCGTATCTTAGGATGACGTGCTAAGTATCGCCCATGAACGACGCCACTACCGCACCAGGCCCCGCCGCACCGTACCGCGTGCTCGCGCGCAAGTACCGGCCCTCGACTTTCACTGACCTGATCGGCCAGGACGCCATGGTGCGCACGATCTCGAATGCTTTCGAGACCGGCCGTATCCCCCAAGCCTGGATTCTCACCGGCGTGCGCGGGGTCGGCAAAACCACGACCGCGCGCATATTGGCACGCGCGCTCAACTACGAACTGCCGGACGGTTCGGCCACCGGTCCCACGATTCACATGCCGGCGCTTGGCGTCCATTGCCAGGCAATCATGGAAAGCCGGCACCTCGACGTCATCGAGATGGATGCGGCCTCGCATAACGGCGTCGAGGATGTGCGGACGATCAACGAAGCCATCCGCTACGCACCGGTTTCGGCGCGATACAAGATCTACATCCTCGACGAAGTGCACATGCTGTCGGGCTCGGCTTTCAACGCTCTTCTCAAGACGCTTGAGGAGCCGCCGGCCCACGCCAAATTCGTGTTCGCGACTACCGAAATCCGCAAGGTGCCGATCACGGTATTGTCGCGCTGCCAGCGCTTCGATCTGCGCCGGCTCGACGCGACGCTTCTCGTCAAGCATTTGCAGAGCATCGCGGCGCAGGAGACGATTGAGGCCGAGCCGGCGGCGCTGGCCCTGATCGCGCGCGTCGCCGAAGGCTCGGTGCGTGACGCGCTGTCGCTGCTCGATCAGGCCATCGCCCACGCCGCCGGTCCGGTACACGCCGAAGACGTGCGGCAGATGCTCGGGCTCGCCGATCGCGCCCGCGTCATCGATTTGTTCGGCGCGCTCATGGGCGCCGAACTCCCGAGCGCCTTGACCGAGTTGCGCGACCAGTACGACAAGGGCGCAGATCCGGCGACGATCCTCGGCGATCTGGCGGAATTCACCCATTTCGTCACCCGCGTGAAAGCGGCGCCCGCTTTGGCGGAGGACGCTTCGCTAACCGAGCAGGAGCGAACGCGGGGCCGCGACTTTGCCGCCAAGCTTTCGATGCGGATCTTGACGCGGACGTGGCAGATGCTGCTTAAGGGCATTGCGGAAGTTCAGGAGGCCGGCCGGCCGCTCGCCGCCGCAGAGATGGTCCTGATCCGCATTGCTTACGTCGCCGATTTGCCGACACCCGACGAGGCCATCCGATTGCTGGCCGATGCGCCGGGCGGCAGCGGCGCGAGGCCGACCGTTGCGGCTCAAGCGTCCGCGCGTCCTGAACGGCCGCCATCGCGCGCGGAAGCGCCCCGCACTTCAACGCGCGCGGCGCTCGCACCGGCGGCGGTGCAAGTGCCTGTCCAAATGCCGGCCGCCGATGTCGATACTGCCACGAACCTACCGCGCAGCGCGGTGGCGAGTTTTGCCGACGTTGTGACGCTCGCAGGCGAAAAGCGCGACTTGACGATCAAGAGCGCGCTGGAGCGTTCCGTTCGGTTGGTGCGTTTTGAGGATGGCCGGATCGAAATCGCGCTCGAAGAGAACGCGCCAAAAAGCCTCGTCGGCGAGCTTTCTAAAAAGCTCGCCGACTGGACTGGACGGCGCTGGATGGTGATCGTTTCAAGCGAGCCGGGCGAACCGACGATCTACGCCCAGGAGCAAACGCGAAAGGCCGAACTGAAAGACGGCGTGCGCGACGATCCGCTGGTGCAGGCCGTGCTGACGCGTTTTCCAGGTGCCGAGATCGTCAGCGTCCGCGCACCGGCGGAGATCGAGGAACCACCGATAGAGCCGGCCGCCGACGCCGGTCCAGCCGACGACGAATTGTGAAGGTATCGCCATGGCGGATTTTCTTGGCCTCATGAAGCAGGCCGCCGAGTTCAAGTCGAAAATGGAAGCGATGCAAGCCGAGCTCGACCACATCGAGGTCGACGGCACGGCCGGGGGCGGACTACTTTCGGTGAAGCTCTCCGGCAAAGGCGAGGTCAGATCAACGCAGATCGACGATTCGTTGCTTCGGCCGGACCAAAAACAAATCCTTCAGGATCTCATTGTCGCCGCACATGCCGACGCCCGCCGCAAGCTCGAGGCTTTGCTCGCTGAGCGCATGCAAGCCCTCACCGGGGGATTGTCGCTACCGCCGGGGTTGAAACTGTTCTGACGTAAATGCCCGCCACCGCCGGTCCAGAAATCGAACGCCTCATTGCGCTGCTCGCGCGCCTGCCCGGGCTCGGACCGCGCTCCGCCCGTCGCGCCGCGCTGTTCCTGATCAAGAAGCGCGAGCTGGTGATGGCGCCGCTTGCGTTGGCTCTGCAAACCGCGATGGACAAAATCGAGGTGTGCAAAATCTGCGGCAATATCGACACCCAGAATCCGTGCACTGTCTGCGTCGATCCGCGACGCGACGCGTCGGCCATTGTCGTGGTCGCCGATGTCGCCGACCTTTGGGCGCTTGAGCGCGCGCACGCCATCAACGCGCGCTACCACGTCCTCGGCGGCACGTTGTCGCCGCTGGACGGGGTCGGCCCCGAAGATCTGTCGATCGACGCGCTGGTTACCCGCGCCCACGAGCCGGCGGTCGGCGAGATCATCCTGGCGCTGAATGCCACGGTCGATGGCCAGAGCACCGCTCACTACATCACCGACCTACTGCACGAGGCCAACGTCAAGGTTACGCGCCTGGCACATGGCGTGCCGGTCGGCGGCGAGCTTGATTACCTCGACGAGGGAACGCTGGCCGCGGCGATCCGCAGCCGCACGCCATTTTGAACCATCCGGTGCACGGCTTGCCCGAAATTTAGCCACCGGCCTGCTCGCTGGACGGACACCGGCCGTCGGACGGCCACAAGCAGGCGACTTATCCGCCCTCCAGGCTCGTGCGTCCCGGCTTGCCGAAGATCGACTTCTCAACTCCGACTTGGCCCACGGCTTGCATAGCGATACGCGCGATCTCGGTCTCACACCATGTGCGAAATGAGATTGCTTGGAGCCCCAGCGATCCCGGCACCGGGGCTCCATCCTTTTCCGGCCCCTGCTCCGTGAAATTCCCGCTTGCGCTCGGTCGGCCAGCCGCACATGGATGCCCGCAACACCGTCGTTTGACCATTCGGGCACATGAGCGAGGACATCCCCTACAACAAGGCCTTCGAACTTGTTCCCGGACGCGCCAGTGAAGTGGCGCCGGGCGTGCGGGCCATGGTCGCGAACAACCCCGGCCCGTTCACGTACAAGGGAACCGTCAGCTACATCATTGGTCGCGGCGACGTCGCGATCGTCGATCCAGGCCCGGACGATGACGCCCACGTCGGCGCGCTGCTCGACGCCGTTCGTGGCGAGACCGTGAGCGCGATATTCGTCACTCACACGCACCGCGATCACTCGCCGGCGACACCCAAGATCAAGGATGCAACCGGCGCCACGGTTTATGCCGAGGGGCCGCATCGTGCGGCGCGGCCGCTTCATATCGGGGAAACGGCGGCGCTCGATGCGAGCGGCGACACGGCGTTTCGCCCCGATATTGCGCTCGCCGATCTGCAAACCGTAACCGGCAAAGGCTGGACCGTCGAAGCGTTGACGACGCCGGGGCACACCGCGAACCATATGGCCTATGCGTTTCGCGAAGCGAACTTGATTTTCTCCGGCGACCACGTGATGGCGTGGTCGACACCCATCGTCGCGCCGCCGGACGGAGCCATGAGCGATTACATGGCCTCGCTGGCGAAACTCGCCCAGCGCAACGAACCTGTTTATTTGCCAGGCCACGGCGGGCCGGTGCGCGATGCCCCGCGTTTTGTGCAAGCTTATATCGGGCACCGCAAAGCGCGCGAGGCGTCGATCCTGCACCGGCTCGATAAGGGCGCCGCCGACATTCCGACGCTGGTGCGTGCGATCTATATCGGGCTCGATCCGCGGCTTACCGGAGCAGCCGCCCTGTCCCTCCTCGCGCATCTTGAGGATTTGGTGGCGCGTGGGATTGTCGCGACCGACGGCGCACCAACCATCGGCGGCGTCTATCGCTTGGCTGAATTGCCCCGTCCGGCCGGCTGAGCAGGCTTGGCCTCGAGTTGTTTCTTCTCGGGCGTAGGCGTTGCCAGCAAATCATCAATATCGTCGATCAGCGAGCGCACCCGTGCGGCGTTAGCGCCGAGATCATGCCGGCCGTAACGCGACGCCGAACGTACATCGATGCGGGCGCCTTCCGGCGCAGCTCGCACACGCACCACGACGTCGTCGCGGAAACCGAGAATGGGGGTGCGGGCGATCGCCTCGATCAATCCCTCACGCGGCGGTGCCGCCTGGGGCGGACGGGCATCGACGACGCGCCACTTTCGCTTGGTGACGATCTTGAGCGCCGCATCGTAAGCGTCCAGCGGGGAAGAGTCGGTCACATCCGGTTCGATATCGGCATACGCTTCCCGCTGCTGCTCGGCGGCGTAGAGGCCGGCATAGTTGACTGGGTTGGCATCGCGAGGGCGCAGCCGCGCAATCGCTTCAAATCGGGGCGGGTCGATTGGATCCGTGGTGACGTCGTAGATTGCCGGCAAGCGATAGGCCTTGACGCCGAGGTAAAGCGGATAGGCAATCAGCGCGACGCCGACCAACAGGCCGGTGACCGCTTCGCCAATGCCGCTGATACCTTCCCGCCAGATCGCCACCCCGGCGGCGAAAGCCAGCAGAATCGCAACGACGGCCAGGACGAGCGCGCCTGCCAGCGTCGATAAAGCCGGCACGATATCCAGCGCGCCCGAGCGCACAATGATGACTGCGATCAACGTCGCGGCGAGCGAGAACAACGCAAGCCGCCGGGACCAAATGGCAAGCCGCGATTTCGGCTGCTCGGCGAAACGGCGGCGCGCCATGCAGTTATCTCGCGGGCGCCGCGCGCTTGCGCTTTGACTTCAACTTTCCGCGCTTGATGCCGGCCATGGATTCAAGCACGGCGCAGGTCGAGGCCGTGTCCTGCATGGCATATCCGGTCGATAGGGCCGCGGCATATATCGGCAGCGTTGCGGAAAACAATGGGGTCGGGGCGCCCAGCGATTGCGCAAAGCTGCCGATGATGTCCATATCCTTTTTCCAGATTGCAACCTTCATGGTCGGCTTGTCGTAGCGCCCCTTCACCATCATCGGCGCGCGCAGTCGGAATATCTCCGAATTGCCGGCACCCACCCTGATCTCGTCGTAGATAAGCTCCGGCGGCAATCCGGATTTCATGCCGAGCACCAAAGCTTCCGCGCTCGCGACGTTATGGACCGCGACGAGGAGATTGGCGACGTATTTGATACGGCTGCCGTTACCGAATTCGCCAAGATCGCGAACCACGCGCGTAAAGCCGGCGAACAACGGCCGCAGCTTTTTGATCTCGGCCGGGCCGCCGGAGGCATAAACGACAAGGTCCTTTATCTCGGCCTGAAAGCCTGTCCCGCTGACCGGGCAATCAAGCAGAACGTGCCCGGCTTTGCGCAGCGTCGCCTGCGCAGCAAGCTTGTCTTCCAGCTTGAAAGTGGATGCCTCAACGACCACGCGACGAGGCACACGAGCTTTCACAATGGCGGCGACGGTCTCGGCGAGCGCCTTGGGATTTGGCAGGCTGAAAATGACAGTGGACGCTTCGCGGGCAACTTCCCCCGCATCCGCGCGAATATCGACGCCGGCCTTCGCCATCGCACGCCGCCGATCGGCGGCGACGTCGTAGCCGACGACCCGCCAATTGGCGGCGACGAGGTTGCGGGCGAAGGCGCCTCCCATGATGCCGAGGCCGATAATCCCGACGGTGCCCTTTTTTCTTCTGGCCATTCCTCTGTCCTGCGCAGGCTGGCGGAAACCGCCCAGCTACATGCCCTTCATATTCATCGACACTGACGAATATGATTTTGCTTCGCGCTTCGTCGTCATCCCGGCCGTGGTCGCCTTGTATTTCTTGAAGTGATCGGTGGCGGTGTGCGCTTCCGCAGCCGCAGCATCGTTGTAGACCTCATATATCAAGACGTGGTTTGGGTCTTTTTGCGATATCGAGACGTTGAACTCGCGGCAGCCCGGCTCCTTTACCGACGCTGCGCCATTCTCCTTGAGCGCGGCAACGAAATTGTCCACCTGACCGGGCACGACGTCGTATTCGACCGCGTTGACAAGAAACGGTCCGGATTGCGCCAAGGCCGGCTCGTTGTGCAGCGGCAACAACAGCCACGCTGTCACCGAGAGGGCAACAGAGGCACTCATCGTAATCGATTTCAACATGAGCCATTTCCTCCCTGCTTTGTCGGGGCGTTGCGGCTAGTCGCCACGCCGCCGCATTCAAACGGTCACAACGAACTTTCGAGAAACCGCATGAGCCTTGGAATGACCGCCGCGCTGTAGCTGTGCGGCTCGCTTTCGAACGGGTCGGACGCCCAAAAATGCCCGGCGCCCGGAATGATGATCCGCCGCACGAAGAAGCCAGCTTGGGTGAGCGCGACGAGAAAGGCGCCCGATTGGCTCGGCGCATCGACGATGTCGTCATCGGTGCCGTGAATCAGCAAGAATTTGATCTTGTTGCGATCGATGGTCGCGAAGCTGATCGGCGACGCCTCGAAATAGACGCGCCGGTTTTGCATCGGCGACACCCCGAGGAATTTCTCCACGATCTTGTCGTTCGGACGCGTCGTGAGATCGTGCATCCATTGGGCGTGCATGTCATAGACGCCGTAGAACCCGATAACCGCCTTGACGTCTGCGGATACGGCGACATTGGCGTCGCCGCGGTAGGCAGAGTTGAATTGGTCGCCCGCCAGCGCCGTCAGCGAGGCCAGATGCGCACCTGCGGAATCGCCAACGAGACCGATGCGGTCCGGGTCCAGATCGAACTCGCCGGCCTTGGCCCGTATAAACTGAATAGCGGCTTTGACGTCGTACACTGCCGCCGGATAAGTGCCCTCTTTGCCCAACCGATACTCGACGGCGAACACCGCGTAGCCGGCGCGCGCCAGAAACAAGCCCCAGTATCGGTAGAACTGGCGGCTGCCGATTTGCCAGCCGCCGCCGTGGATCGCCACTAATACAGGCGCTTTGCTGCGGCCTTTGGGCAAATAGAGATCGCCGACCAGTTTAACGCCGTCGTGCTCGGCAAAGACGAGGTCCGGCCGGCTTGCCATTTCGTATTCTGCTCCAGACGCGTTGTTACTAGACATCATGACCGCCATTGCCGCCACAAAAGTCAGGATAGCCCGCATCATCCCAGCCTCCGCAGCGCTTCTTCCGAAAGGGAGGAAGCGGTAGCAACTTTCCGAGCCGTTCGAAAGCCTACCACCAGGCGTGAAAGTGATGCAGTGGGCCGCGGCCGGTGCCGATGGCGAGACGATCCGCCGCCCCGATCGCTGCGCTTACATATTCTTTGGCTTGCCGGACGGCGGTTTCCAGCACCAGTCCCTTTGCGAGACCAGCGGCAATTGCCGACGACAGCGTGCAACCCGTGCCATGGGTGTTTTTGGTCGCCACGCGCGGCGCCGCAAGCCGAAGGCAGTGCCCAGTTTCAACCAGCAGATCGACGCTTTCCGGGCCGCTGCCATGCCCGCCTTTGATCAACACCGCCGCCGCACCCTGCGCCAGCAGCTTCTCCGCCTGCGCCCGCATCTGCCTTTCGTCGCTGGCAGGCGCGACATCGAGCAGCGCGGCCGCCTCCGGCAGATTGGGCGTCACGAGCCGAACGCGCCGCAGCAATGACCGCAGCCGGCCGGCGTCCGCGCGCAGCAAAGATTCGCCCGAGCTTGCGGTCATTACCGGATCGAGCACGACACTGGACGGCCGGTGGCGATCGAGCGCCGCCCCTACAGCGTCGATCGCGGCGGCCCCGGGAAGCATACCGATTTTCACGGCTGCGACATCAAGATCGGAAAACACGGCATCGATTTGCGCCGCAATGAACTCGGCCGGCACGTCGTGGATACCGAAGACACCCTTGGTGTTTTGCGCGGTGACCGCGGTAATGACCGCGGCGCCATAAACACCCAGCGCTGAAAAGGTTTTGAGGTCCGCCTCAATGCCAGCGCCGCCGCTGGAATCCGAACCAGCGATCGTTACGGCGATCGGGACGCCGGCCGGCATTTCCTCGCGGTGTGGCGCCGCGCCAAGCCTAGTGCCGCGACGAACGGCTTTGGTCGGTTTTCGCGTTGCAATCATAGTGGAAATCTAGTTGCGCGGGCCGGCAACCGCCAGCCGACATGCAACTTGCATCGGCCGCGCGTCGCGTGAACGACGCCGTAAGCCGCCGGTACTCACGTTCCCCGCTTCGCCAGCATGCCGTCGACGATCTCACGCAACGTGCGGGCCGCCGTAGCAGGGTCGCGCGAACTCGACAACGCCGAGATGACGGCCACCCCGTCGGCGCCGGCGGCGATGACGGCGCCGGCATTGCCGGCGTCGATGCCGGCAATGCCTGCAATCGGCAGCGCCGGGGCGCGCCGCCGCAAGGCACCTGCAACCCGGGCAAATCCATCCGTACCGATCGGCGGCGCCTTTTGCTCTTTCGACAAGGTCGCGTAGACGCCCCCAATGCCCGCATAATCGACAAGGCCGACGGGTGCGGCTTCCGCCGCCGCGACGGTCTTCACCGAAATCCCGATGATCGCATCGGGTCCGAGCAAGCGGCGCGCATCTTCGGCCGTCATGTCGTCCGGCCCGATGTGCACGCCATCGGCAGCGACCGCGAGCGCCACATCGACGCGATCATTGACGACGAACGCGACGTTCAAAGGCGCCAGGACCGCTTCAATGGCGCGGGCCGCCTCGATCATGGCGCGGGTGTCGCTTTTCTTGTCGCGCAATTGCACGAGCGTGGCACCGCCTGCCGCGACGGCACGCGCCAGAACGATCAAATCGTGCCCTCCGGCGCGCTCAGGATCGAGAATGGCGTTCAGCCGCAAATCGAGTGGTGTTCGCATGTCTGCTTAATACTAAAAATGCCGGCCAGTGGCTCTTTGCAAATTAGCAGGTATTATCGGTGGCCTCGGTTCAAATGCCGGGTGGAGACGCGGATGGTTCCTTTCTTCGTTCAGATCAAATGTCAGCTCGGCAAGTCCTATGAGGTGGCCAACCGGCTTGCGGATGCTGAAATTGCCTCGGAGATTTATTCAACGGCCGGTGATTTCGACCTGCTGGTCAAGTTTTATGTAGAGCAGACCACGGATATCGGCCACTTTGTCTCCGAGAAAGTGCAGACCGTTCCCGGCATACAGGACACGCGCACCATCATCACGTTCAAGGCTTTTGGGGGCGCTTAGCGGGCCGTGGCGGCCCTTCCCGCGCCGGCAAGGCGTAAATATACGCCGCGATGGCGTCACGGTCGGCCCTATCGATTTGCTCGAGGTTGCGTATCACGTCGGCCATGGCGCCACCGACGAAGTCTCCTGACGGGCTCATGCCGTCCCCTAGAAAGCTTGCGATATCGCCTTGCGACCACGCCGGATCCTGATGCTGCAATCCGGCGGGCGTGATGTTCGGCACCCAGCCCTTGCCGTCGGGCGACGGACCGCCGGCGAATCGCTGGCTGTCCAGGATGGCGCCAAGAAAATTCCGCGGGCTGTGGCATTCCGCGCAATGCCCCGGCCCGTTCACCAGGTAGGCGCCCCGATTCAGCTGCACCGTTTTCGTTGCATCAGGCACAAAAGGTCCGCCGTGGAAGAACAACAGCTTCCACACGCCAACCAACCGCCGCACGTTGAAGGGAAATGCCAGATCGTGCCGCCTCGCCCGGCCTGACACCTGCGGCAGTGTTTTCAAATACGCAAACAGATCGCGGACATCGGTGAGCTGCATCTGCTGGTACGAAGTGTAGGGAAATGCCGGAAACAGGTGCCTGCCGCGCCGTGACGTGCCCTTCCAGAGGGCAGTAACGAAGTCAGCTTCGCTCCACGCGCCTATTCCGTCGGCCGGATCCGGCGAAATGTTCGGGACGAAAAAAGTGCCGAACGGCGAAGATAAAGCAACGCCGCCGCCAAGCCGGGTGTCGTCGCGCTTTTTCGCATCACTGTTCGGCGTCGCGTGACATGACGCACAACCGCCGACGTGAAACATCATCTGGCCGTTGGTGACATTGGGCGTGTACGGCGGCAAATCGGCGGGTGTCACCGTTGCTGGAATAGTCAAAATCCAAAACAGTACCGCAATGACGGCGGCACCGGCCGCCGCGCCCAGCACGAGCTTGCTCATTGTGGTGTACGCGGTCGCCCGCCTAACGAACTCGACTGAGCGTCAACTCTTCTTGAGACGATAGTCTTGATGGCATCCGCCGCAACCGTTCTTGCCGATGCTGCCGAATGCCGCCTTAAACGAATCGAGGTCCTTCACGCTTGCGCCTGCCTCCTTGGCATCGGCGCCAAATTTCTCGAATCGCGATTTGAAGTCGCTCGCGTCCTGCCACACCTTGGGACTGGCGGTGTACGGGTCATCGGCCGTGGGCTCGTCGCTGGAGTTTGGCGGAAACAGTCCGGGCGCTTTCGACGCCGTCTCTGCGAAGGTCGCGAAGATCTTTTGCACCTTGGCAAGATCGAACGGCTCTTCCCCCTTGGCGATGGCGGCGCCAATTTTGGCCTGACTGCCCATACCTTTCATCAAGTCCTTCCGTTCCTTGATCGGGTCTTGCTGAGCAGCGGCTATTGTGACGCCAAGAGCGACGGCGGTAACGGCGAATAAAACCCGTTTCATGCGATGATCCTTCGGTCCTGCGATATGGAGATAGGGATGGCAAAATCGGACGGCTGGGCAAGCTCCATCAGAATACAAGGAATAAAACTGGCAATAAATCACGAAACCGGATCGGCCTGCCGGCCGTATAATGCCGTGCGAGTCCCAGGCATTATTAGCCGATGAAGAGCATCTACCGCTATCGCAAGGAACGGCACTACGCCAAGCCGCCGGAAGAAATCTGGCCTTGCGTCGCCGATACCGCCCGCATCAATGAATTGTCCGGTTCACCTCCTTATCAGGTCGAGGAGCGCAGGGACGCGCAGGGACGCGTCAATCGCGTTGCCACCGCAAGCCTCGGCCCACTGAAAATCAAATGGCAGGAGGGCTTTAGCGAGTGGGTGGAAAATCAGCGGCTTATACAAACCCGCCAGTTTCTCAACGGCCCGATCCGCCGCTTCGAAGCCGCGGTTGAACTTCATCCGGATGACGTGGGCACGAGGATGATATTTTCCTCGGAGATCGAATGTGTCGGCGTCCTGGGTTTCCTCGCAAAACTCTCGGGTCAGATCGATCGGGAGGGCGACAAACGCCTGGCAGCTGTCGAAAAGCTTATCGCCGAATCAGACATGCCGCTGCCAGGCTCCTTTCCGCACGAAGCGGCAAAACCCGCCGCGCGCCGGCGCCTCGCGGCATTGATCAGCGACCTCGAAAAGGATCCGGCAAGCCACGACCTTGCGCCACAGCTTGCCGATTTCCTTCTCCACGCGCCTTTAGTGGCGTTGCGGGCCATTCGTCCGCTGGCGCTGGCGCGCTTCTGGGGCGCACCGGCGGATGAAGTGGTCGAGCTATTCCTCGCCGCGCAGCGGCGCGGCATTCTCGCCATGAGCTGGGACTTATTGTGCTCGCGATGCCGCGGCGCAAAACTGAGCGTCAGGAACTTGCACGAGCTGCCCGAGGGAGCGCACTGCTCCTCATGCAATATCGATTACGGCCGCGACTTCACGCGCAATGTGGAATTGACATTCCATCCGGAACCGTGGCTGCGGCCGCTTCCCAAAGGCGAACTCTGTCTGCTCGGCCAGGGCAGCACTCCCCACGTCAAATTCCAAAGCGAGGTGGCGGCGAAGACGACCAAGACTTTTCCGTTGCGGCTCGCACCCGGTCCCTATCGTTTTCGCACGGTCGAGGCCGGCGGCGAAGCGGACGCCGCGATCGGAGAAGATGGCGTCGTCCCTGAAGTGACCGCGCGCGGCGACGAGATGATCCTGGGCGGGGGTCATGCGGGTAAATTGATTGCGCACAACGATACTGACAGACCGCTGTTCTTTGTGGTCGAAAGCCGCGCATGGACCGCAGACGCGCTGACCGGTGAACGCGTGATCGCCATGGCCGCCTTCCGGCGGCTTTGCCCCGAGCAGTTGTTACGTCCGGGCGACGAAGTCGAGATTGGGCGGATCGCAATCATATTCACCGACCTTCAGGGCTCGACGAGAATGTACGACGATCTCGGCGACGCTTCCGCCTACCGCCTGGTGCGCGATCATTTTGCATTTTTGTCGGAGCGGATTGAGCGTCATCATGGTTTCGTCGTTAAGACTGTCGGTGACGCCGTGATGGCTGCATTTCACGACCCGGCCGATGCAGTCCGCGCCGCGCTATCCATCCAGGACGAGGTCGAAAACTTCAATCAGGGGCGCAGCGACGCCGGCATCGTATTGAAGCTCGGCTTGCATGGCGGAACGTGCATCGCCGTCACTGCGGGCGGCGTGCTCGACTATTTCGGCTCGGTGGTGAATACCGCTTCGCGCCTCGAACACCAATGCCGCGGCGGAGAGGTGATCGTCTCCGAGGCGGTGTCGGCGGACGGCGAGGCCCGCGAGGCGCTCACCGGCCGGGCGCTGATCGAGGATAGCGCGACGCTGCGGGGCTTGAGCGAACCGGTGCGATTTGTCCGCGTCGCCGGCCGCTCGCCGCCGCTATAGCAACTCGCCCGCCACCGTGAAGAAATCGTCGTGCGAACAAATCACCTCGAACCCACGCCGGTAGCTCGATAGATAATCCTGCACCGCGCGGAACTCGTGGAGTACCGAGCCGAATTCGTCGAACATCAGAATAGTGCCGGTCGGCAAAAGCGGGTCGAGTTTGGTAAGGCAATAAAGCGCCGAGGAATACAGATCGCAGTCGATGTTGACCACCATCCGGTTGCGCGGCTTGAACCGCGACACAAATCCGGGAAGCGTGTCCTGAAACATCCCGGCGACGAACTGAATACGAGAATCGGGTGTCTCCGGAATACGGCCGCCGGTATCGAAATGCCCGCGCGGGTAATCGCTGTCCCAGTCCTCCGGCAGTCCGGTGAAACAATCGAAGCCGAAAAACCGACTTTCAGGCGATCGGTTCTGCCCGGCGAAATAAAGGATGCTGTGGCCGCGATGGACACCGAATTCAAGGTAATCCACGGCTTTCGCACACCGATCCGCGATGAATGACCACATCTGCTCGCGTGTGGCGAACGCCGGCACGTCCGCATTGCGTTGCTTGAAGTCTTCGAGCAACGGCTGCCGGTTCAGCCTGTCGACTGACGCGCTGTAGGGCATCCGGCGGGCGTAATTGTTCTTGATTGCGTTCGTAAGAACGCGTCGGGTCTGCTTCGCTTGCTGGAGCAATGACATCGGATTCCCCCATTGCGACCGCTGCGAATCGCGCCTGGCAGTGACCGCTGTGGAAGCCCCCGCCCGTGATTACCACGCCAGTGGTGGCCGACGATTAACATCAAGCGTCAACCTTAATACGGCGGCGTACGTGAGCTGCGGGGATTGCGCATCTCAACTTGATTTCAAAGCCGCAACGAAACGTTGCCTGATGACGTGACCGTCGCGAAGCGGCAACACCCGAGGCACTTCCTCGGCCTTGATCCGCACGTCGAAAAAAAGCGGACCGTCTTCGGCGTGCAGTGATGCGCGGACGCCGGCGATCTCCTCGAGGCGCGAAATGACCCGCGCGTGTTTGAAACGGCAGGCAAGCGCCACGGCGGAAAGATCTATCCCCGCCGATGTGTGGCTCGGCTGCATGCCGGTTTCCCCGTAATGAGCATTGTCGAGCACGATGATGGAAAGGTTTTTCGGTTGCTTGACGCCAATCGTAGCGAGGCTGCCAAGACCCATGAGCATATCGCCATCACCGGTGATGACCGCCACGCGGCGATTGGGCTGCGCCAAAGCCAGCCCGAGGCCGATCATCGCAGTTCCGCCCATCGCACCCCAGAGATAAAAGTTCAGCGGATGGTCGCCGGCGGCGGCAACGTCGTAGGTCGCCGATCCCAGCCCGCAGACGACAAGAAGGTTGCCGCGGTCGACGAGCAGCGCCGCCACGAAATCCCTGCGGTTCAGCATCATCGGGTCCATTGCTTTGGCCCGATCAGGCGCTGCGACAGCAAAACCGCCGCTTGAACGTTACGCTCGAATGCCGTGTCGCAGGCGGCGCCGACGATCCCGTCGACGGCATCGGCCTGCTCGACACGATCGACATGAAAACCGCAGAGCCGCAGCACATCCTCGGTGATCGTGCCCATCGGCACTTGCCAAGGATTGAACTCCTCGAACTCGCCACGCATGGTCACGAGCACGACACACGGAAAGCCGCAATTGCGGAGCAGCGAAAACATGTTGATGCAATTGCCGACGCCGCTCGATTGCATCAGCAACGCCGCGCGTTGACCGCCGAGCGCGGCGCCTGCGATCAGGCCGACGCCTTCCTCTTCGGTGGTCAGCACCACGTCGGCAATGCCCGGATCGTCGCGGCACAGCGCAATCAGGCGGCTGTGGCCGGCGTCAGGCACATGACCCACTTGGCGAATGCCGACGCGCCGGAAATGGGCGTGGATCGCGTCGGGCCATGATGTCTCGATGGTTGCCGGGTTGGCCAACAAAGGTCTCGCCGTTATTGCGCCTGCGGGGTCATTCGGCCGGCCGCATCCCCGTCTGCCGGCTTTTGCCCCGCCGCGATCCCAATTGGGCGAGGTATCGGGCGATGACGTAGAACACCGGCGTGAAGATGAGCCCGAAGGCCGTTACACCGATCATGCCTGAAAATACGGCTGTTCCCAGCGCTTGCCGCAATTCGGCGCCGGCGCCGACAGCCCAGACAAGCGGCGTCACGCCGAGGATGAAGGCGAATGACGTCATCAGGATCGGACGAAGCCGCAGCCGGGTCGCTTCGACCGCCGCTTCCCATCTGGTGCGGCCTTGATCTTCAAGCCGGCGAGCAAACTCAACAATGAGGATGGCGTTTTTGGCGGCAAGTCCGATCAGCACCACGAAGCCGACCTGAGTGAGGATGTTGTTGTCCTGCCCGCGCAGAATAACGCCGGTGATCGCAGCCACTAGGCACATTGGGACAATCAAGATCACCGCGAGCGGCAGCGTAAGGCTCTCATATTGGGCGGCAAGCACGAGAAAGACGAACACCACAGCAAGCACGAAAGCGAACATCGCGGTATTGCCGGCCTTGATCTGCTGATACGCAAGCGACGTCCACTCGGTGGCAAAACCTTCCGGCAAGGTCTCGGCCGCAAGCTTATTCATGATGTCGATGCCCTGCCCCTGCGAATAGCCGGGCGCGGCCGCGCCATCGAGTTCGGCACAAGGATAGAGATTGTAGTGCGGCACCCGGAACGGCCCGGAAATGTCGGTCACGGTAGTGAACGAGCCAAGCGGCACCGTGTCGCCGCCGGAATTGCGAACCCGGATCTTGAGCACATCGGCAATATTGCGGCGGTCTTCCTCTCGCGCTTGCGCGGTGACGCGGAAGGTGCGGCCGAACAGGTTGAAGTCGTTGACATACGCCGAACCAATGAAAACCTGCAGCGCGTTGAACACGTCCTGCACGTTGACGCCGAGGAGCTGCGCCTTGGTGCGATCGATGTTCAGATAAACTTGCGGCGTTGAAGTCTCGAACAGGGTGAACACGGTGGAGACTCCCTGGGTCTGCGCCGCGCGCGCCATCAGTTCGGTGGTCGCCTGCCGCAGCGCCGCCGAGCCAAGGCCGGCGCGGTCTTCGACGATCATGCGAAAACCGCCGGAATTGCTGATGCCGCGAACCGGCGGCGGCAACACCGCGACGAAGAAGCCGTCCTGAATTTTCGACAGCCGGCGATTCAACTCGGCCTGGATGCCCGCGGCCGACTGCCGCGGATCCTTCGCGCGCGCGGCGAACGAATCGAGCACCAGGAAGATTGCGCCGGCGTTGGGCGAATTGGTAAACGTTGCGCCTGAAAAGCCGACAACGTTGACCCCGTGAGCTACTCCGGGCACGCCGAGCGCAATATCAAGCGCGCGCTGCTGCGCGGCGTCGGTGCGCGACAACGACGCGCCTGGCGGAAGCTGGACCACGACGATCATGTAGCCGGCGTCGATCTGCGGGATGAAGCCGACCGGCGTCTGCCGGAATTGATTGAGACCGAAGCCGATCACGACCAGGTAGACGACGACCATGATCGCGGCCCGGCGCACGGTGCGCCCGGCGAGCCAGGAAACGCCGGTGCCCAGTCCGCTAAAGCCGCGATTGAAAATCGCGAAGAAGCCGTGGATCGGCCGCTCCCACCAGCGGTCGCGGTGGCCGGCATCGTGGGGCTTAAGCAGCAGCGCGCACATCGCCGGTGACAGCGTGAGCGAAATGATGAGCGAGATCACGGTCGCGCCAGTGATGGTCAGCGCAAACTGCCGGTAGAACTGCCCCGATATTCCGGTGATGAACACCGACGGGACGAACACGGCGCAAAGGACGAGGGCGATGGCAACAAGCGCCGAGCCGACCTCCTCCATGCTCTTGCGCGCTGCGTCGCGCGGTGCGAGACCCGCGGCGATGTTACGTTCGACGTTTTCCACCACGACGATCGCATCGTCGACGACAATGCCGATCGCCAGCACCAGCCCGAACAACGACAGATTGTTGAGCGTGAAGCCGAACGCCGCCATGAAGAAAAACGTGCCGATCAGCGACACCGGGATGGCGACCAGCGGAATGATCGCCGCGCGCCACGTTTGCAGGAACAAAATCACCACCAGCACGACGAGGATGGTAGCCTCGCCGATGGTTTCGATCACGGCATTGACGGATTGCTGGATGAACTGCGTGGGGTTGAAGAAGATGTCGTATTTGACGCCTTGCGGGAACCGTTTCGACAGCTCGTCCATCAATCGCTTGACGTTCTCGGCGGTAGCGAGCGCATTTGAGCCGGGCCGTTGAAAGATCGCGAGCGCCACCGCGGGATCGTGATCGAGATAGGAATTCGACGAATAATCCAGCGCGGCCAGCTCGACTTTGGCGACGTCTTTCAACCGCACGACCGCGCCGGGGGTCTCCTTCACCACAATGGAGGCAAATTCGTCGGGGTCGGCGAGGCGGCCCAGCGTCTGCACCGCGATCTGGAAAGCACCCTGATGCGCGGTCGGCGGCTGGTCGAGCATGCCGGACGCAACCTGCAGGTTCTGCGCCTGTAACGCGTTGACCACGTCGGTCGCGGTCATGCCAAGCGATTGCAGGCGATCGGGATCGATCCATACGCGCATTGAATAGTCGCGCGCTCCGAACACGATTATCGACCCTACGCCGTCGACCCGGGTGACCGCGTCGGTCACCTCGAGCGTCGCGTAATTGGAAATGAACAGCGCACTGCGCGAATGATCGGGCGAATAAAGATGCACGACCATCATCAGGTCGGGCGAGCTCTTCTGCACAGTGACGCCGATGTTGCGCACGTCGGCGGGCAACCGCGGCTGCGCAATGGCCACGCGGTTCTGCACCTGTACCTGGGCGATGTCGAGATTGGTGCCGAGATCAAAGCTCACCGCAATCGAGAAGCGCCCATCGGCCGTCGAGTTGGAGGCCATGTAGATCATGTTCTCGACGCCGTTGATCTGCTCCTCCATCGGCGTCACCACGGTCGAGGCCACGACTTCCGCGCTCGCCCCGGGATACTGGCCGGTGATACTGATCAAAGGCGGCGCGATTTCCGGGTACTGCGCAATCGGCAGGCGGAAGAACGACACGCTGCCGAGAATGACAAAGATGACCGAAATCACCGCCGCAAAGATCGGCCGATCGATGAAGAAATGCGAAATGCGCATACGGCTAATTAGCCTTCGCTTGCGCCGCGTCGCTCGGCGAGGACGCTGCTGCCGGCGTGCCTTTTTCTTCCACCGTGACCTTTATGCCGGGCCGCGCCCGCATCAGGCCGTTGACAATGACGCGGTCGCCGGGCGCCAACCCTTCCTTGATCACGCGTAAGTCGTCGTCGATCTTTCCGGGAACCACGTATTTCTGCCGAACCACGCCGCCGTCATCGACGACCAACACGTATTTGCGCGACTGCTCGGTGCCGATGGCCGCATCGGGGATAAGCAGCGCGGTAAACGCCGGCGACCCTGGCACGCGGAGGCGGCCAAACATGCCTGGCGTGAAAATACCGTCGGGGTTGGCAAAGATGGCACGGCCGCGGATCGTGCCCGAAGAGCGGTCGATGACGTTGTCCACGAAATCCATTTTGCCGGAGTGAGCAAAGTCGGGCTCGTCGATCAGCTTGAGCGAGACCGCCACGGCGTCCTTGCCGCCGCTCATCTGCCCGTTGGTTCCCGCAAAGCGCTGATACCGGAGGTACGAAGCCTCGTCGAACGTGAACTCGAATCGAATGGGATCGACCGAGACGATAGTCGCCAGCAACGTGGTGTTGCTGCCGTTGCCGCCGGTCACCAAATTCCCGACCGAGACGCGCCGGTCGCCGATACGGCCGTCGATGGGCGCGCGCAGTTCCGAATACTCGTTCAAGTCGAGCTCGGCAGAGTGAACCATCGCTTCCTGGGCGGCGACGGAAGCCTCCGCGACGCTTTTGGCTTGCTTGCGCTGGTCGAAGCTCTGCTCGGTGATCGTCTTGTTCTGCACCAGCTCTTTGCCGCGGGCGAGGTCGGCTTCGGTGAAGGCGAGATTGGCGCGGGCCTGGGCGAGATTGGCCCGCATCTGGTCCAGCACCAATCGGAACGGCCGGTGGTCGATGACAAACAGGAGATCGCCTTTTTTCACCGTCTGCCCGTCGGTGAAATGAATTTCTGAGAGATATCCGGAGACGCGGGACCGCACCTCGACTGAGTCAACAGCAACGAACCGGCCGACGTATTCGTCCTGGTCGACGACGCTACGCTCTACCGGCCGCGCGACCGTCACGGTGGGCGGCGGCGGCGCCGCGCTCTGTTGCTGCCCCTTACCACAGCCGGCGAGCAACCCCACCGAAAGAAGCAAAAGCCCCGCTTGCCGCCGCCGCTGCAATTTCGCCATGGGTCTCCTTCGACCTCCGCTGCGCCCGCACCATATGCGATTGCCCTAGCCGGCGGCAGCCAAAATCGGCACCCTTTCCCGGCCAGACCCGAGCACTATATACGCCGCCCGGCTTCGGCCTGTGGCTCGCGCCGGCAGACAAGGCGAAGTCCAGTGAAAATACTACCTCTCAGCGACGCAGGCTTGGCCGGCGGGCGGCCTGCAACCTCCATTGCATCTGATGTGGCGCCCGAAGATCGGGCGCTGCTTGATGCCTATTCGTGCGCAGTTATTGACGTCGTCGACAATGTCGGCCCGGCTGTCGTCGGCCTCTCGGTACGCGGCGATTCGGCTCAAGCTGCGTCTGGGCGCAACGAACGGCCGCGCGGCGGGACCGGCTCCGGTGTCATTGTCGCGCCCGACGGACTCATCTTGACCAACAGCCACGTCGCCGGCGCCGCGGGCTCAAAGCCTGCGATCGAGGTGTCGACCGCGGAGGGCCAGCGGCTCACAGCACGTCCGGTTGGCGACGATCCGGACACCGATCTCGCGCTGCTGCGCGTGGACGAACCCGTCACCCTGCCCGCCGCGCGCCTCGGCGATTCCAAACAGCTCAGGCGTGGTCAACTGGTGATCGCAATCGGCAACCCGCTGGGTTTCGAATCGACAGTGACCACGGGCGTCGTCTCCGCGCTTGGCCGCTCGCTGCGCGCCCGCACCGGACGCCTCATCGATGACGTCATTCAGACCGACGCCGCCCTCAATCCCGGCAATTCGGGCGGCCCGCTCGTTTCATCCAGCGGCGAGATCGTCGGCGTCAACACCGCCGTCATCATGGGTGCGCAGGGAATTTGTTTTGCGGTCGCCGCCAATACCGCGAACTTCGTGCTGGGCGAACTGGTGCGCCACGGCCGCGTGCGCCGCGCGTTCATCGGCTTGTCGGCCCAGCAAACCGCGCTGCCGGCGCGCCTGCGTCATGCCGTCGGCCTTGCACAACAGAGCGCCGTCAGGGTCGGCACCGTCGAGCCCGGAGGTTCGGTCGACCGCGCCGGAGTGGAACCCGGTGATATCGTGCTGGCGCTGGACGGAAACGTCATCACCGGCGCGGACGATCTCGTGCGCCTCCTGACCGGTGAGAAAATCGGCCGGCGCGTCGCACTCGACGTGCTGCGCGGCAGCGAACGGCTGACAATTTCAGTCGTGCCGCAAGAGCGCAAACCCAAGAGCGGGTAAGCCGCGCCGACCGGCGTTCTGGCGCGATCGCGGCAGCGCCTGCCGCATTTTTTTACTTCTCATCGGCATTCCCCGGTGCATCCCGCGTTGCTATGTTGGGCGCATCGTTGAATGAGTTGGGGGGTGGAAATGTTCAATCGTCGGCACGCCACAGGCTTATTGACCGCAGGGTTGCTTGGCGGCGCTCTGCAAATTTCCACGGCGCACGCCGATCAGGCTTTCCAGCGATTTTTTCCCTTTCTTGTCGATCTTGACGGCTGGCAAGGCAAGAAACCCGACGGCATTTCCATGGAGATGCCGGGCAACACCATGATCACCGCGACCCGCGAATACCAGCGCGGGTCAGCTCGCTTTCACGCCCAAGTGCTGGTTGGCGCCGCGGCAAAGGGCGCGTTGGCGGTTGCCCAGAGCGGAATGAAGATTGAAACCACCGAAGGCCGAATGAGCACATCGCCCATCGACGGCTTCCAGGTGACGAGGACTTTGAACTTCAAGGATAAGTCCGGCGCGATCCTGATCGCCCTTGGCGGCAACAGCGTGTTCAGCGTTTCTTTCAATGGCATCGCCGACGATGAAGCGCTCGGCATCGCGAAGAAATTCGACTGGAAGGCAATTCAGGCCGCCGCCAAGTAACCTCGCGACGTTGCGCGCGACACGAAGCAGCAGAGTAGCGTTGCCGATTGCCGATCCTCCGGCGATCCTTTAGCGTCGTGCCGAACATTCCATAAGCGGGTATTCGGGGTCCCTGATGCTGTTCAACAGCTATCAGTTTCTGTTGCTGTTTTTGCCGATCTCTCTCGCCATTTATGTCCTGGCGGACTCGCGTCCTCGGCTGCGCATTCCGACGCTGGTCGCGTTGTCGCTGGTGTTTTATGGCGCCTGGAACCCGGCTTTCCTCATTCTTCTTATTGCTTCAATCGTCCTTAATTGGCTTGCGGCGCAGTCCTATGCCGCCACCAAGCGCGACGGTGTCATTGTCGCGGCCATTGCCGGGAATGTCTTGGTGTTGTTTTTTTTCAAGTACGTCGTTTTCTTCGCCGACAACATCGAGGCCTTGTTCAGTCTGCCGATCACTCACCTCAACATCGTATTGCCGCTTGGCATCAGCTTTTTCACTTTTCATCATGTCATGTATCTGGCCGATCTCCGGCGCGGGCGCTCGCAGTTGTGCAGCCTGCCGCATTACGCGCTTTACATCTGCTTCTTTCCCCAGGCGATCGCCGGTCCGCTGTCGCGCTGGTCCGAAGTCGGCCGTCAATACGGTACGCAGGCCTACGCGCCCGGTTGGGAGCCGCGCTGCGCCCGCGGCGTGCTCTATATCGTCATCGGCTTGATCGAAAAAACCCTTTTGGCGGATACGCTCGGCCGCGCGCTCGATCCGATCTACGCGAACGCCGTCAACGGTCCCGTCAGCGACGGCAGCGCGTGGTACGCACTGGCGTTCGGCTTTCAGGTGTTCTTCGACTTTTCCGGCTATTCGGATATTGCCATTGGACTGGGATTGCTCTTCGGCATCGAGCTGCCGGAAAATTTCAACGCGCCGTTCCATGCCGCCAGCATTCTGCAACTTTGGCAGCGATGGCATATGACGCTGTCGCGGTTTCTGCGCGACTATGTATTCGTGCCGCTGTCGGACCTGCATTTGGGCGAATTTCGCCATACGCCGGCGCATTATATGGCCGCGATCTTGATCACCATGGCGCTGTGCGGCCTGTGGCACGGCGCCGGATGGAACTACATCCTCTGGGGCGTTCTGCACGGCTTGGCGATTGTCTTTGCTGTCGCGTGGCGGCGGTTCTTTCCGTCACCCGGCCGGTGGCTGGGCTGGTTCCTGACGGTTGCTTTCTTTCTGGTCACCGCGGTTTTATTCCGCGCCGGTACTCTGGCCGCGGCATCGCATATCTATCAGGGACTTTTTGCCGCTCCGGGTGTGAAGCCAATCGCGGTGACGGTGATGATTTGCTCACTCGCGGCGCTGGCCATGCCGTCGACGCGCACGCTCGTCGAATGGCTCGCCTCCAAGCCGCGGCCAGCCACGGCCGTCGCCGCCGCTTTCGCAACCGTGGTCGTCCTGCTTCAAATCGGCGATAATGAGACGTATGACTTCATCTACTTTCAGTTCTGAACCAGCGGCCGCCACTGCGTGGAGAAAATGGCTGGTAACCTGCGCAGCCGTGTTTGTGGCGGCGTTCGCCGCGACCTGGTTTGCGCTGCTTCTGCTCGATCCTTACGACAGCGGTCGCTTTCCCGGGCTGCGGGTTTCCGGGGTAGTCGATAGAAACCCGCGCACGGCAAATGCCGGCCGTGGACGGAACGCTCTGTTTAACGCCGCCCTGTTCGGCAACTCGACCGGACAGTTGCTCGATCCGGTGCGTTTATCGCAGGCGACTTCATTGAATTTTGTGCAACTTACGGTGCCCGGCACGGGCCCGCGCGAGCAGTTGACGTTGTTGCGCTATTTTCTGGCGCAGCATAAGCATACGGCAGCGCTGGTGATGGTGACCGATCCGAGCTGGTGCACGCCGGATCCGATACCTGCGCTCGATCATCCGTTTCCATTCTGGCTCTATGGAAGCAACTTTGACTATCTGCGGCATTTTGCGAGTTGGCACGCCCTCGAGCTCGGGTTTCGCCGCATGGGACTTGCGCTGAGGCTGCGCCAGCCCGCCGCTCGCGTCGACGGATTTTTAGATTATGAGATCGGGTGGGCTTGGTCTTTCCATCCTTGGCCCGCGACCCCAATGGTAGCCAATGACGCCCCCGCGGCCGCAGCATCGACCGAATCGTCCTTCCCTGCCATTTCTCAGCTTGAAGACACCTTGCGCGAGTTGCCGCCGGATTTGGCCGTCGTCATAGTCGTGCCGCCAATATATTCCGACGATCTCCCGGCACCGCATAGTTCATCCGCAATTCGCATGGCACAGTGCAAATCAGCGCTCGACAGAACCGTTGCGCAGCGGCCGCGGAGCGGCTTCCTTGACTTTCGCGTCGATAATGCCATGACGCGCGATCCGGAAAATTTCATGAATGCGATGCATTACCGGGCGGCTGTGGCGCGGCGGATGGAGCAGTCCGTATCGGCAATCATCGCCGCGGAGGCGTCCGAACACAAATCATAGACGGAGTGGGTGAGTGGAAAATCTCGATGCTGCCGAACTTAACATCCGGCGATGGTGCACCGACTACCTGGCTGAGACCTTGAAGCTGCCGCCAGGCCGGATCGATCCGCAGGCGAAATTCGCGCGGTTCGGCATGGACTCCGCCATGTCGGTGTTCTTTTTGGTCGCGCTGGAGGATTGGCTCGGCGTAGAGCTCGGCTCCGACGTGATGTTCGATCATCCGACGGTCGCCGAGCTGGCGCGGCACGTTGCCGGCCGGTTTCCGCAAGCGGCCGCGGCTGCCGCCGGCAAGTGATGAACGGGTCTCAGAACGATGCAACATCGCTGACGGACGTGCTCGCCCATTGGGCGAGCGAACAGCCGAACGCGCGCGCTTATGTATTCCTGAAGGAGCGCGGTGGCGAAGACGCAAGCCTGACGTTCAGCCAATTGCAAGCACGCGCTGATGCGTTCG
Source organism: Xanthobacteraceae bacterium (assembly GCA_036490575.1). Taxonomy (GTDB): domain Bacteria; phylum Pseudomonadota; class Alphaproteobacteria; order Rhizobiales; family Xanthobacteraceae; genus BOG-931. The sequence continues at coordinate 9,654 of DASXDP010000095.1, read as the reverse complement.
CGGCCCGAATTTCCCAACGCGCACAGCCGGGAGAGCGCGCAATCCTTTTGTTTCAGCCCGGGCTCGATTTCATCGTCGCCTTCATCGGTTGTTTAAAGGCGCGCGTGATCGCGGTGCCACTCATGGTGCCGCGGCGCACCAGCGAGCGCGATTCGAGCGCGGCTATTCTCGCCGACTGCGCGCCGCGACTTCTCATCGCCAACGACGCGCTGAGAGAGTCGCGGCCGGATGTCAGCGAGCGGTTTCGTGACACGTCGTTTGAATGGCTCCTGACGGATGGAGCTACCGACGTGCAGGCGCAAGCATCGAAGCCAGCCCGGACAACCCGCCGCGACGACATTGCCTTCCTGCAATATACCTCCGGCTCGACGTCGACCCCGAAAGGCGTCATGGTCACTCACGGAAGCCTCATCGGTAATCTGGAAATGATCCGGCGGGCGCTTGGCAGCACGCCGGGGTCAACGCACGTCGGCTGGATTCCGCTTTATCACGACATGGGGCTCGTGTTGAACGCGCTCCATTCGCTTCACGTCGGGGCAAATTGCGTGCTGATGGCGCCGAGCGGCTTCATGCAGCGGCCGCTCTCGTGGCTCCGTGCCATCAGCGATTACCGGGCGGTTGAAGCAGGAGCGCCGAATTTCGCATTCGATCTTTGCGTCAACCGGTTTCGTCAAGAGCACGCCGAGGGGCTGGATCTCTCGACCTGGAAGGTCGCCTACAACGCGGCTGAACCGGTGCGCGCGGATACGTTAGACCGGTTTGCGACGACGTTCGCGCCATACGGCTTTGAGCGCAGCGCGTTGCATCCGTTGTACGGACTTGCAGAAGCTACGTTGCTGGTGTCAGGGCGCCGCGAAATCAGGGCTCCGTTGACCAGGACGGTATCGCGCGTCGCCCTAAAACGGCACGAACTGTCGGCACCGACGTCCGACGACGACCGCTACACCCTAGTCGGCTGCGGTCTTGCCGTGTCGGGCGAGGAACTGGCCATCGTCAACCCGCAGACCCGGCTGGCGCTCGGCGCATGCTGCATCGGCGAGATATGGGTGAACGGCCCCAACGTGGCGAAGGGTTATTGGCAAAACGCCGACGCCACACGTGACACGTTTCAGGCCGTCATTGAAGGCCGCGACGGTACCTGGTTGCGCACCGGCGATCTCGGCTTCCTCGACGAGGACGGCAGGCTGTTCGTCACCGGGCGGATCAAGGACATCATCATTATCCGCGGAAACAATCATTACCCGCAGGACATTGAAAACACCGCGAATAACAGCCACCCGGCGCTGCGCCGCGACTGCGGGACAGCTTTCGCGGCGGTGGACGATAGCGACAATGAAATCCTGGTGGTCGTCCACGAGCTGGAGCGGACGCAGCGGAATCGCTTTGATGCCGATGAAATTATCGGCGCGATTCGTGAAGCCGTCGTGAACGAACACGAGATCGCGATCGGCGAGGTTGTTCTGGTCAGGCCCGGCGCGCTGCCGAAAACGACCAGCGGGAAGGTGCAGCGCAGTTTGACGCGCCTTCTCTGGCAGCAAAAGAATCTCGACGTCCAGTTCGACGATGCAGCCACGCATCACGCCGCCGGAAGTTGACACGCCCGAACAGCGCCTCTTATCGTGGCTGCGCCAAGCACAGGGACGCAAGCATGTCGGCGATCGAGGCGTCGGATCAAAAACTTAACCGGCGCGACCGCAGCACGATTTCCAGTCCGTATCTGCACGCGGCCCAACGCCGGCACTTTCTGCTATTCGATGTGCTTCCCGCGGCGTTGACGTTGGCTGCGATTGCGCTCCTTTTCGTGCATCCCTTGGGCAAGACCGATGTCGTCTTGTTCCTGGTCATGTGGCTTGGCACGGGCTTGGGGCTGACGGTCGGCTATCACCGCTTATTTTCGCATCGCGCATTTGCGGCCGCACCTGCGGTATCGGTTGCCTTATTAATTCTCGGTCAATGGCCGGGCGCGGACCGATGATCTCATGGGTTGCAATGCATCGCCGGCATCACGAATGCTCCGATCGCGAGGGCGATCTGCATTCACCCAACATGCATGGAGCGTCGCCGCTGCAGCGCCTTCGCGGATGGCTTCACGCTCACTGGACCTGGATGATGCGCCACGATTATCCCAACGTCGCGCGATACACTCCCGACCTGCTGCGCGATCCGGTGCTGGTGCGAGCCAACCGGCACTACTACGTCTGGGTCGCACTCGGATTGTTATTTCCTGCGGCCCTCGGCGGCATTTTCACCGAAAGCGTGATGGGGGTCCTTACCGGCTTTCTGTGGGGAGGCGCGGTGCGCATGTTCGTCGTCGAGCAGTCGATGTCCGCGATCAACTCGTTCACCCATCTCCTCGGCTCACGGCCATTCCACATGCCCGATGACAATAGCCGCAACTCGTCGCTGCTGGGCCTGTTGGTCTGGGGCGAAGGTTGGCACAACAACCATCATGCGTTTCCGAACTCCGCGGCTTTCGGCCTGAAACGGCTCCAGATCGATTTCGGTACTGGATGATCTGGTTATTGGAAAAATCTGGCCTCGCCTGGGATGTCAAATATCCCTCTGCGACGGTTATGGAGCGGCGGCGTGGGCGCCTTCAATCGCCGGACTAGTTCAAGAATTGGCACGCTAAAAGACATCGCGGAAGTCGCACTGACATGAGCGACATTCTCAGAACGCCACCGGAACGTTTCGCCGATCTGCCGGGGTTTCCCTGGCTGCCAAAGAGCGGCGACGATCTGCCGGGGTTTGCCGGCCTGTCCATGTCCTATCTCGATGAGGGGCCAAAAGCAGCGCCGATTTTCCTGTGTCTGCACGGTCAGCCGACCTGGAGTTACCTGTATCGGCGAATGATCCCGTTTTTTCTGGCGACGGGAAGCCGGGTTGTGGCGCCAGACCTTTTCGGGTTCGGACGTTCGGACAAGCCGGCCGATCACGGCGTCTACACATTCGATTTCCATCGCGACAGTCTTCTCTCTTTCGTGCGCGCGCTCGACTTGAGCGACGTGACCCTCGTCGTGCAAGACTGGGGCGGGCTGCTCGGCCTGACACTGCCCATGGAAATGCCCGAGCGCTTTGGCCGCCTGATCGTGATGAACACGTCGCTACCGACCGGCGACGTTCCCCTGCCCCAAGGATTCCTCGATTGGCGGGCGTTTTCCAACAGCCAGCCGGACATGGCAGTCGGCCGATTATTGGCGCGCGCCTGTCCGCATCTTTCGGCCGCCGAAGCGCTGGCCTATGACGCGCCTTTTCCCGACGCGCGCTTTAAGGCCGGCGTGCGCCGCTTTCCCAATCTGGTACCGGAATTCCCCAGCAGCGCCGGAGCGGAGACCGGGCGCGCGGCGCGCGAGTTCTGGCGCAAGGAGTGGCGCGGGCAAAGCGTGATGGCGATCGGCATGACCGACCCGGTCCTTGGCCCGCCAGTGATGCGCGCGTTACACCGAGGCATCCGTGGTTGTCTGCCGCCGCTCGAATTCGCCGACGCAGGACATTTCGTGCAGGAATGGGGCGATCAAGTCGCTCCGGCGGCGCTTGCCGCGTTGCGGCGCGAGCAGTCCTCAAACTAATCGGGTGCGACAGGGGGCGAACTGCCTTCGAACTCATCCAATGACGCAGCGGCTGCCGGCCGCGCGCGCCCGCGAATAACGGGAAGCCATTGGCGTCCGAACAGCGCAAGCACCAGCGCGCCGTAAACGGCTCCGCCGAGCAGCGCCAGCACCACCAATTCCGCAACGTTCCTGAACCGCGACAGCGAGGATAACGGCTGGCCGGCGAGCGGATAGATGAAGAAAAGCACCAGCGCCAAAACCACACCGGCCAGGGCAAGTTTCCAGATCGCGAATTTCAGTTTGCCGTCGAAGGCGATAAAGCCTCTGCGCGCCGCCAGATAAAGAATGACAACGAAATTGATCCAGGCGCCAATCGATGTCGCCAACGCGAGCCCAACCTGCGCCAGTGCGCCCATCAGCGCCACCTTGAAAACAATATTGACTGCGGTGCCGAGTAAAGCGGCTTTCATCGGCGTCAACGTGTCGCCGCGCGCGAGAAACGGCGCGACAACGCTGCGTATGAGCACGAAAGGGATAAGGCCTACGGTGTAGGCCATGAGCGTCAGCGCCGCCGCATGAGCGTCCTCCGCGGTGAAACGCCCGCGCATGAACAAGCCGCGCATGATGACTTCCGGTGCGACCAGAAAAGCGACGATGCAGGGCACCGCGAGCAACAGCGCGAACTCGATGGCGCGATTCTGCGCCGAATGGGCGCCGGCTTCGTCGCCGGTCGCGATCCGCCGCGTCATCTCAGGCAGCAACACCGTACCCACCGCAATGCCGATCACGCCGATCGGCAGTTGATCGATGCGATCGGCGTAGTACAGCGCGGAAATGGCGCCCGTCGCCAGAAAGCTGGCGATGATCGTGTCGGCAAACAATGCAAGCTGCGTGCCCGCAGAACCGACGGTTGCTGGAACCAGCGCCTTGAAAAACCGGCGCACATCGTTGTCGAGACGCAGCGCCCGAAACCGGGTGAACGCTCCGGCACGCAGCGTGTCGCCACCGACCAGCAACGCTTGCAGAATGCCGGAGATGAGCACGCCCCATGCCGCCGCATAAGCGGCGCCGCCAAAGATTGCCGCACACGCAACCGTCGCCATCATCGAGAGGTTCAGCAGGATTGGCGCCGCGGCGGCGGCCGCAAAGCGGTGCAAGGCGTTGAGAATGCCGCCCCACAAAGTGACGAGCGTAATGAGCAGGAGATAGGGAAAGGTGATGCGGGTGAGCGATACCGCCAGCTCGAATTGCTGCGGCTCCCGCGAGAAGCCGGGCGCCAACAGGTCGATCACTTGCGGCGTAAAGATGAGTGCGAGCGCCAGGAGAACGACCTGGGTCGCCAGCAACAATGTGAAGATGCGATCGCCAAACAGGCGGGCGGATTCCGCCCCGCCTTGCGTGCGCACGCGCGCATAGGCCGGGATGAACGCGGCGTTGAAGGCGCCTTCGGCAAAGATGGCGCGGAAGTGATTGGGCAGCCGGAAGGCCACAAAAAACGCGTCGGCGACAGGCCCGGCGCCGAGAAACGCAGCGAGCATGATGTCGCGGATGAAGCCGGTTAGTCGCGAGACGAGCGTGAGCCCGCCGACGGTGAGAATCCGGTCGATCATGCCGCGTTTATAACCTGCTTCGCCAAGCGCCGCAGGGCATTTACGCCCTTCAATCGGCAGCGTTTAACACCAACGCGAGCCCGCTTCGGCGGGAATTAAGCGTCAGTTCTCAAGCGCGCGGCGCACCGCGCCGATGATCCGGTCCTGCACGGGCTCGTCGAGATACGCGTGCATTGGCAGGCTGAGCACCTCGTCGCAGAGCCGTTCGCTGACCGGAACGCCGCCGTCAGACAGCGGAAAAGCGCCGTAGGCATGTTGCCGATGCAACGGCTTGGCATAGTAAATCGCGGTCGCGATACCCTGCGCCTTGAGCGCTTCGGCAAGCGCGTCCCGTCGCCCTGCCGGGAGCCGGATGGTGTATTGCGCCCAGACCGAAGTCGATTCGTTGCCGGCGCGCGGCAGCGTCGCGCAGCCCGCGAGACCTGCCTCATAGCGCCGGGCGACGACATTACGAGCGGCGATTTCCTCGGGGAAGATGTTCAGCTTCTCGAGAAGAATAGCCGCCTGAATCGTATCGAGCCGGCCGGTAATGCCGATGCGTTCGGCGTCGTACTTGTCGACGCCCTGGCCGTGGACACGCAAGCTTTTGACGCAGGCCGCGAGGTCATCGTCAGCGGTAAGCACCGCGCCGCCGTCGCCGTAACAGCCGAGCGGCTTTGCCGGAAAAAAACTGGTCGCCGTGGCCCCGCACACAGCGCCGAGTTTTTGCCCTTTGTAGGTCGCGCCAAAAGCCTGCGCCGCATCATCAAGAATTTGCACGTCGTGCGCGGCGGCAATTGCGGAAAGCGCGTCGTGATCCGCGGGAAGACCGAACAGATCGACGGCAATGATCGCCCGCGGCCGCAGTCCGAGCCGCTTTGCGGTCGCGATGGCGCGTTCGCAACTTACCGGATCGAGGTTGAACGTATCCGCCGCAACATCGGCGAAAACCGGCGTCGCGCCGCAAAGCGCGACGACCTCCGCGGTGGCGCAAAAAGTAAAAGCCGGACAGATCACCGCGTCGCCCGGTCCGATTCCCCACGCCATCAGCACCAGCAACAGCGCGTCGGTACCGCTCGAGCAGGCGATGGCGTGACGCACGCCGCAGAATGCCGCAAGCTCGTTCTCCAGGGCTTCAACTTCCGGTCCCTGGATGAACTGACAGTGGGCCAACACACGGGAAACCGCGTCGTCGATGGCGCGGCCCAACCGACGCCGTTGCGCGGCTACATCGATAAACGGGATCGGACGCTCGGCCACGCGCGCAGGCTTGTTCATCAGGGCTTTGCCGCTCGACTTGCGACGGTTCAGCCGGCGACGCGGCGGGGCGTCTTGGGCTGCGCGAGGCTCGACTGCAGCGGCCGCGCGTTGAGGCAGCGGATCGCTATCTCGAGGCTGGCGACGCCTTCTTCGCCGGTGACCGCGGGCAAACGGCCGCTGCGAATGGAATCGATGAATGCCAGCAGCTCGGCGCGCAAGGGCTCGGCATAGCCGACCGACAGATGCCGCATGGAATAGCTGCCGTCCGCCTGAAAGCCGAAGCATTCCGTGACCTGCATCGTCAAAAGGTCGGCGATCAGATATTTGTCCCGCGTGGCGACGTGAATGTTGCGCGCCTTGAACGGCGTCAACCAGTTCGTATTGATGTGGGCGAGCACGCCGGAGGCCGTGCGAAATTGCAACAGCGCAATGTCCTCACGCTCGGCGACCGCGCTCGACAATTGCGGTTGAATTTCCACGATTTCCGAATCGGTAAACCATCGAATGAGATCGATGTCATGAACCGCCAGATCGATGACGACGCCGACGTTCGACATTCGCGGCGGGAATGGGCCGACGCGCGTGATCGCGATCGAGAGGATGTCCTGGTCCTTTATCGCGCGCTTGATCGATTCCACCGCCGGATTGAAACGCTCGACATGGCCGACCATCAGCGTGACGCCGGCGCGGCGCGCGGCGGCAACAATGGCGCGACCTTCCTCCACGTTTGGTGCGATCGGCTTCTCGACCAGGACATGCACGCCGCGCGAGATGCACTCGAGCGCCAGATCGTGATGCAGATGGGTGGGCGCCGCGATGGTCAGCGCATCGACCCCCTTGCGCAGCAATCCCTCCATGTCGGGGAAAGCGGCGCAGCCAAGCGAGCGAGCCACGAATTCGCCCTGGTTGACGTCAGGATCGGCGACGCCAACGAGCTGAATACCAGCGATATCGGAAAGGACGCGGGCATGATTGCTGCCCATGACGCCGACGCCAACGACCCCGACTTTCAATGGCTTCTCGGCCCCCACTCCGACCCGCTCAGTCATAATTCCAAGGGCCCCCTTAAGAACATGTTTTGCCCCGACTCTCCCCTAGCATGCTCCGCATGGACTGGCGACCCGATCGCTGCGGCGGTGGAACACGTTTTACTGCAAAAACTTACGTCCCAAAGCCGGGAACCCGGCGGTGCCGCGTTATGGCGCAACATCAGCGGCATCGGCCGCTAGGATACCGAGGAAAGGAACACTCATGCGCTTATCCGCCATTTTGCCGCTGCTGTGGCTGAGCCTCGGGCTCGGAGCCGCGCTTTGTCCGGCGCGCGCCGCTGAGAACGAGCAAGCCTATGGACCGCAATTGGAAGGCTTTGAATATCCGTGGCCGGTCTCCCACTTTTCGTTCACCTCGCAGGGCGAAGCCATGGATATGGCCTATCTGGACGTGAAGCCGACGACGGCGGCGAACGGTGAAACGGCGGTGCTGCTGCACGGCAAGAATTTTTGCGCCGCCACCTGGCGCGACACGATCGCGGCGTTGACCGCCCACGGCTACCGGGTGATCGCTCCGGATCAGATCGGGTTTTGCAAGTCGACCAAGCCCGCGCACTACCAATACACGTTCCAGCAGCTCGCCGGGAATACTCACGCGCTGCTCGCTTCGCTCGGCATCGATCGAATAACGCTCGTCGGGCATTCGATCGGAGGCATGCTGAGCATGCGCTATGCCCTGACCTTCCCGGCTGACGTCAAGTTCCTCATGCTCGTCGATCCCATCGGTCTCGAAGACTGGAAAGCGAAAGGCGTGCCCTGGCAAAACGTCGACGCCTGGTATCTGCAGGAATTGAAAACGACGGCGGCAACCATTCGCGAGTATCAGCGCACCACCTACTACGCGGGAACGTGGGACGAGAGCTACGAGCCGTGGGTAGAAATGCTGGCCGGGCTCTATCGCGGACCGGGGCACGACATCGTGGCCTGGAATGCGGCGTTGACCGATGACATGGCCTATACCCAGCCGGTCTATTATGAACTCGAGCAAATCGCGATGCCGGTCGGGTTGATCGTCGGAGACAAGGACACGACCGCCATTGGAAAGAATCTGGCGCCTCCCGAAGTCCGTGCCACGCTCGGCAACTATCCCGTGCTCGGCAAGGCGGCTGCGGCACGCATGCCGCATGCGCAACTTATTGAGTTTCCCGATCTTGGACACGCCCCGCAAATTCAGGCGCCTGCCCTGTTCCATACGGCGCTTTTTGAGCTTCTCGGAAAGTGACGGGCATGGTTCGAGCTAGCTCTTGGGGCCGAGCATTGCTGCCGCAGCGCCACTCCGCGTAAATACGCGGGATTTACGCGGGGACTCTACGATTAAATTCTCAGCGTGCCTTTATTTGCCCCACGCTGCTGCAACCCGACGGCATTCACAGGACTTAATGAGATAGATTCGTCGCTTAACGAGCAAGAACTGTCGTCTGGCAGTTCTTCTCGCGGCGCCAGCGTTGCTCCAGGCGGAGGCAATCATATGCCAACACGGTTTTTGACACCCTTCGAGGACATTGTCCTCAATTTAGTCTTTAGCGTGATGAACGAACGTCGGATTGAGCGCACCATAGACGAGTACATGTTAATCGCAGCCAGACTTCGGCCGCTTAAGGTGCTCTGGCACCTGGTCAATGAGTTGCTCAAGTCGATGCATGCGAAGGCGATTGAGGCCGGAGTTCCGCTGCCGCTAATATGCCGTTTCCAAGCGGGCGACGAGCGAATTGTGTATGAAGACTACCCTCGCACGGTCTCCTACGAAACTGTGAGGACGGCATTGGTTGTGAGCGGCATGCGTCTGCCAGGCAAGAGGGCTAAGTCCTTCTAATCACTATCTTGTAATTCGTAGCATGACTTTTTTGATCGGACTGTTCTAGGTCGCGGGTCGCTAACGCGAGGCGCAAGACACGCGACACGGACGACTTGCGTCGGCTTGAACAGGTAGGATCAAAATGCGTAACCACAGTAATTCAGAAACGATAGACCGTCCGGCTCCTCGTGGGCGCCCGTTCGCTAAAGGCAATTCAGGGCGGAAGCCGGGATCACAAAACCGCACCACACGCATCGCAGCGGAGTTGCTAGACGGCGAGGCAGAAGAGTTAGTGCGCACAGCAATCGACATCGCCAAGTCCGGCGACGTCACTATGTTGAAGTTGTTAGTCAGTCGAATCCTTCCCAAAGAGGCGGCGGTACACATCGACTTCCCCCCGAGAGACGGGG
>DASXDP010000094.1:0-16005 GCA_036490575.1 Xanthobacteraceae bacterium | reverse complement strand
CCGCCTGGTGCGTTCGCGCATCTCCAAAGTGATTCCGCGCGGCGGCCGGCTCCTCGGTCAGGTCGAGGAATATTTCGTCGAGACCATGGTGCCGGGCGACACCTTCGTGTTCGCCGGTGAAATCCTCAAATACGAAGCGATCGTGGAGGACGCCGTCTACGTGTCGCGCTCCACCGCCGAAGATCCAAAAGTGCCGGCGTACGAGGGCGGGAAATTTCCGCTGTCGACCTACCTCGCGGCGCGGGTGCGAAGCCTGGTCGCGCATCCGCAAGAGTGGCGAGAGCTGCCGGCGCAGGTTCGCGAATGGCTCGAAATCCAGGCGTGGCGCTCGCAGATGCCCGGCTCAACCGAGCTTTTGGTCGAAACATTCCCGCGGGCTAACAAGCATTATTTGATCTGCTATCCTTTCGAAGGGCGATTGGCGCACCAGACCCTCGGCATGCTGCTGACGCGCCGGCTTGAACGGGCGCGGCTTCGTCCGCTCGGATTCGTCGCCAACGAATATGCGCTGGCCGTTTGGGGCCTTGGCGACGTGACGCAGCGCATCGAGCGCGGTGAATTTTCGCTCGCCGAACTATTCGATGAGGACATGCTCGGCGACGATCTAGAGGCCTGGCTTGCCGAATCGGCGTTGATGAAGCGCACGTTTCGCAATTGCGCCATTATCGCCGGATTGATCGAGCGGCGTTTCCCGGGACAGGAAAAAACCCGCCGCCAGGTGACCATTTCGACCGACCTGGTTTATGACGTATTGCGCAGTCATCAACCCGACCACATTCTCCTGCGCGCTGCGCGCGCCGATGCGGCGACCGGACTGCTTGACGTGCGCCGTCTTGCCGACATGCTCTCGCGTATAAGGGGGCGAATCGTTCATAAAGCGCTCGATCACGTGTCGCCGCTTGCCGTGCCGGTTATGCTGGAGATCGGGCGGGAAGCGGTTTACGGCGAGGCGACGGAATCGCTCCTCGCCGAAGCGGAGGCCGAATTGGTGAAGGAAGCGACGCAGTGAGGTCCGCGAGCCAGACTGCGCGAAAAGACGACGAGCACGCCTTCGCGCTGGCCGGCGCCGAAATTCTCGCCGATCCCTCGGGGGCGCTATACTGGCCAGACGAGCGGATGCTTGTCGTGGCCGATTTGCATTTGGAAAAAGGCTCCGCCTTTGCCAAGCGTGGCGTGCTGCTGCCGCCCTACGACACGGCGGCGACACTGGTGCGGCTCGCCGTCTTGCTTCACCGCTACGCGCCGCGACTGATCATCGCGCTCGGCGACAGCTTTCACGACGGCGATGGCCCCCACCGCATGTCGTCCACCGATGCGGGCGCGCTGCGTGCGATGCAAAGCGGACGCGACTGGATTTGGATCGCGGGCAATCATGACGCCGAACTGCCCCGCGACATCGGCGGCAGTTTCGCCGCCTCACTCGCCATCGGTCCGCTGGTTTTTCGCCACCTGCCTTTAGGCGGCGCCGCCGACGGCGAAGTTGCGGGCCACCTGCACCCGGTTGCGCGCGTCGCCCAGCGGGGCCGCTCGGTCAGCCGGCGCTGCTTCACCTGCGACGGTCGGCGCCTCGTCATGCCCGCGTTCGGCGCCTACGCCGGCGGCCTGAACATACGGGACGATGCCTTTCTCGGCTTGTTCGGCACGCTTGCCTACTCTGCGCTGATGCTCGGCGAGCAGCGGATTTACGCGCTTTCAGCCGCGCGATGTTTTCCGGATTAGAGCATGAGCATGATCCAGAAAAGTGGAAACCGGTTTTCCGCGAAGATCGTGCTCCACTAAAATGTCCTATTCGCGCCTGAATACGACGCTGGCAATCCAGCCGGTCAACAGCGCCATGCCCGCGGTTGCCATTCCGTAGAGCAGGCCGTGCTCGCGGCTTGCACTGACGACGAACTGCTCGAAACCGACCTTGACGATCTCGAACGCCGAATCGGTTTGCGCGATGAAGGCACCCTCGGAAAACAGCTTCACGTCGACGCCGTAGCTGCCGATCGGAACCCCAGCCGGCAGTGAAAGCGAGGCGCGGAATAATGTGGGAGTCAAGAACGTCACTGCGTTCGGCTTTTCACTATAGAAAGTGCGATCGCGCATCAGCCGCACCAACGCCGCACGAAACGGATCGTTGCTTACCTCGCCGATGTCGTTATTCACCAACTCCGGCAACGGCGTATTGGCGATGCCGAGTTGCAGCCGCTTCAGGGTTTCGCGACTGGCAATGACGTCGAGCGGCTTGCTCGCCAAAACGGCGAGATACGACGGAGCATCGATAAAGGTTCGCGATGCGGTGTTCACCCAAATGCCCAGCATGCGCTCCTTAAGGCGTGTGCGCAGCGACTCGCGCGGCCCGGTAATGGTGGCGACGATATCGTAAGGCGCGGCGCGCGCGGCGGCAGCCGCATCGCGTTCGACCGAGCCGAACAAAACCAGGTCGACGCCGGTATAGTTCGACGTGATCATCACCCGATGATTGGTCAGTGAGACGACAAGACGCTCCCCGCAAATCGCCTCACCGCCGCGGGAGATAAGCGCGACGATAACGAATGCGGCCAGCGAAAAACGCGTCACGGCGCGCCGCCCAGAAACCGGATGGAATACGGATCGTCAGGCCGCAGCACCAGTTGCGAGGCAAACCGCAAACCCACCGCGAGCACCAGGAGACCGAGCAGCAGGCGCAGCCACTCGCCCCTGATACGCTGGCCGGCATGCGCGCCGAACTGCGCTCCCACGACTCCCCCGGCCATCAAAATGAGCGCCAGAACGGCATCGACCAAATGATTGGTCGCGGCATGCAGCACTGTCGCCGAGATCATGGTCAGGAAAGTCAGCACCATGGAGGTGCCGATCACGGTCGCGGTCGGAACGCGCAGCAGATAAATGAGCATCGGCACAAGCAAGAAGCCGCCGCCAACCCCCATCACCGCGCCGATGAAGCCGATGATGAATCCGATCGCCAGAACCGGGATGGCGGAGACGTAGATTTTCGAACGCTTGAACCGCAACTTCAGCGGCAAACCATGTATCCAGGTGTGGCTACCGGGACGCCGCAGTTCTATTCGCTTGCCCAACCGGCTGCGGATGATGGCGCGCGCGCTCTCGCCGACCATCAGGGCGCCGACGACGCCGAGCAGGATCACGTAGGAAAGCCCGATCACCAGATCGAGCTGGTCCAGCGTGCGAAGCCAGGTGAACAGCGCAACACCGCCACAGCTGCCGAGGATGCCACCGCCAAGAAGCGTCAGCGCCAGGATGACGTCGATGGCGTTGCGCCGCCAATAGGTGATGGCGCCGGAGAAGGACGACGCAGCTACGTGCGTGGTGACGCTCGCCACCGCCACTGCCGGCTGTACGCCGATGAAGATCAGGAGCGGCGTCATCAGAAAACCGCCGCCGACACCGAACATGCCGGAAATAAATCCGACCGCCAGCCCCATCGCCAGCACGAGGAAAATATTGACCGGGATGTCGGCGATGGGAAGGTAGATGTCCACGGATCTTCTCCGATCAGTCTCCTTCTACTCGCGCGACGGCAACCGGCATACCGTTTATCTGCGCGCAACCGGCAGATTTGATCGCATTCTCAAATGGACCGGCCAAGCGCGGGGCGAGCGCGGCCAATTATTGTTCCCTCCGCGCGACGGGACATGCGTCAGCGCGACGAGCGGCTGCCGGCACCGCGGCGGCTGACGTCAGTTGACCTTCATGACGTCGGGCGCCGGCACTTTCTCGGCAGAATGCGATTTGGACTTGAGGGCGGAGGTGGGCTTGGCGGGAGGATCCCAAGCCTCAGACGCCTTGACCGAGACAGCTTCGGCAGACTGCGGCTGAGCGGTCCATTGGTCCGCCGCCGATTTGGCCGCCGCGAGCGTCTGCGGATCGATGCGGGTGGCAACCTCGTCACGCTTTTGCGCTGCGTCCTTGTCCCCCTGCTTGGCCGCCAGCGAGAACCACTTGTAGGACTCCGGGAAGCTCTGCTCGACGCCGACACCGCGTGCGTAAAGAATGGCCAGATTGAATTGACTGTCGGTCACGCCAAGCTCGGCCGCTTTGCGGAACCATTGCGAGGCGCTGCGATAATCCGGCGCGCCGGTCGCCCCCTCAGCGTAGAGCACGGCGAGATTGTGCATGGCCTTGGCGTGACCCTTGTCGGCAGCGGCGCGATAGAACGAAAGCGCCTGCGGCAGATCCTTCTTCACCCCTACGCCTTTTTCGTACAGGGTTCCGAGGCGGAATTGTGCGGGCACGAAGCCTTTTTTGGCCGCAGCCTCCAGCCAATGTGCTGCTTCCTCGTTGTTTTGCGGAACGTTCCGGCCTTCCGCGAAACGCACGCCGACCTCGTAAGAAGCGGCCGGATCGCCCGCCAACGCCGCAGCGCGCAAGCCCGGTCCGCCGATGGCGATCGGCAGCTTATCGGCCGACAGCGGTCCAGAATTTCCCGATGCCGCCGGCGGCAGCGAGCCCGTAACATCTGGGCCCGACAAAACCCCCGACGCATTTTTGCTATCGGGAAGGTCCGGAAGCGTGCCGGAGTTAATGGCGAAGTTTCCGGGCGGATTCACCAGCGACTGCCGGACTGCCGGAGCTGTTACCTGGGCCGCGGCGGAGTTCTGTTCGGCATCGGTGCCCGAACCCGGGACCATAACCGTCTTCGGCATGTTCGTCGTATTTGCGTCTGACGACCTGCCGGGCGCCGACGGCTGCTTCTGGGGTTCCGAGGGCGTCAGCTGCATGGGCGACCCTGGCGACGGCTCGGTCAAGACGCGCGGCGCCTCGGTCGGCGCCTGTGGCGACGAACTGCCATGGTCGAGCATTTGCGAGACGACACGGAAGCCGCCGACGACAATCGCGACGACTGCGGCTGCGACAAACAAGGTGCGCAGCCGCTCTGACAGTTTTTTTGAACTGCTTGGAGTGGCGGTGCTGGCTTTGACGTTCGATCTGTCGTTCGACGAAGACAACGCAGCTTGCGCGGCGCGGCGCGCGGCGGCGATGAAATCCGCTTTGCCGCCGGGCGGATCGGGATTGATCGGAGGTTTGCCGTGCACGGCGGAATCGAGCGCCGCGAGCCGCTCGACAGGGCTCACCGGAAGGCCCATGCGGCCCGGCTCGATCGGGTGATCCGGCGGTAGATCGGGATCAATGGGGGTGCGGGCGATTCTGCTGCCCCGATTGGCGACCGGCTCGTTTTCCAGGATGTGGCCCGTGTCACCCGGCGATTCATGGTCCTCCATGGGCGACAAGGAGGGCGCCAGATCCAGCGCTTCAGCACTCAGCGGGTCGTCCGCGTCACTCCATGTGCGATTGATGCGCATGTCGCTTTCGAGGCGCGCCAGTCGATCGACAACATGGTCCACCGTGCCCTGGACTGCCTCGATCGAATCCTGGGTGCGGCGTTCGCTGTCTTTGAAATCCGCGAATGGGGGATCGCTTGCACGCGAGGAGACGACTTTCGCCGACGCCGTGTGGGCGCCGGCACCGCCGCTGCGCAATTGTTCGACATAAACCAGAAGGTCGGCCAATCCGCGTTCCACGCCCTCGAGCATGCCCAGCCGCGCGTCGGACGCGTCGAGCCGCTGCATCAGCATGGTGATGCGATCTTCAAGATGTGTCAGTGCGGTCTGGTCGGTTTGCGTGAGCTGGGACAATTCAAGCTTGTCGATGAGCGCGGAGAGGAGCTTCTCGAGTTCGCGAGGCATGGCGTGGCCGTTTTTCGTCGAAGCGTGGATCGCGGTCGTCAGCGCATCGATGCGACTCTCGATTGTCAGAAGCGTGTGGTTGCTGGCGGCGGTTTGGGAGAGATCGTCCATCTTCGCCGAAAGCAGGCGCACCTCTTCGCCAAGCCTGCTCACGGCATCGTCGGAAGCAACCCGCGAAACGGCATGGCGGAGGTTGCTGATGGCGATGTGCAGTTGCTCCATCGCGCCCGGATCGCCCTTGGCGATATCACCAAGGCTATCGACCTTTGCCGACAGCAGGCGCACTTCGTCTCCGACCGTGCTCAGCGCGTCGCCCGTGGCAACGCCGGCAACGGCGTGGCGCAAATCGCCGATGGCGTTGTTAAGTTGCTGCAACGCCGGTGAATCACCGAAATCGCCGAGACCCTCGATTTTGCCCGAAAGCAGTCGGACCTCGTCGGCGACCGCGCTCAAGGCGTCGCCGGAAGCAACACCCGCAACAGCGTGCCGCAGACCGCCGATCGCATCGTGAAGTTGATCCAGCGCTACCGAGTCATTTTTGGCGAGATCCGCGAGGCCGTCGATCTTGCCCGAAAGCAGGCGCACATCGTCAGCGACCGAATTCAAGGATTCATCGGAGGCAACTTGGGATACAGCCTGGCGCAAATCACCCATGGTGATCCGCAACTGCTCGATCGCCCCGGTATCGTTGCGGGCGACAATGGCGTCGATTTTTTGCGTCAGCACCGTGACCGCATCGCCGAAACCGACCAGTTCCTCGGCTGGCGTAAGTCCGCGCAATCCATCGCGCACTTCCGCCAATCCGCCTTCGAGAACGGCGAGCGCCGACGGATCGCCGCCACTCTGACGGCTGTCATCGAGCCGCCGTCCCAGCTTCTTGATTTCAACCTCGAGCGTCTCCAATGCGCGCCGTGGCAGCGCGTCGGTGAATGTCTTGCCCATGTCCGAGAGCTCGCGGCGCAGCCCGTCAATCGAGGTCTTAAGATCGCCACCGCCCGGCCGCATGCCCTCAATTCGGCCCGTCAGCTGGCGTAACTGCCGCTCGATGGTAGCGATTTCCGCCCCCAGCGCCGGCGCATTTTTCCGCCCATTGTCCGCACCGTCGGGCGAACCGCGTTCTGCCGGCAGACCAGGCGAAACCGGCTCGAGACTGAACGAGCCGCCGCCCACGCCGCGAGTGCGTTCGCTTTTTTCGGCCAGAATATCGTTCGCCACATCGCCTGCGACGGAGCGCGGCGACGCAGATTTTCCGGCTCCGGTCCGGCCTTCGGCCGGCGGCTGAGCCGCTTTTCTATCTGCTGCCGCCGCCTCGCTATCGAGCGCCCGCATTCGCGCCGTTATCTCGGCGACCAAATCATCAGTTACTTTTTGCGGCGCCGGGGAGCCCGCGATGTCGGGTCGTACCGATGCTTGAACGTCGGTAGGTGGCCGCGGCGCGTGCCTGCCGCCGTCCGATGCAGCCCGCGGCTGTGCAGCCTCCTCGAGCGCGCGCTGCCGCACGGTGATCTCGGCGATCGCTTTGTCTACCGCAGCATCCCGATGTTCCCTGTCAAGGTGGGGCTGCGGCGTTCGGGCAGCCGCGCCGAGATCCCGATAGGGCCCGCCCAGACCGGTGTTTTCGTCGCGGAACGGGTCTTGTTCAGGCGGCCACTGTTCGTCGTCACGGCTGCCCGGCCTTTGGCGGCTGGCGTGACGGCGCTGGCGATGCTCTTCGCGATTACTGAACCGACCGCGTTCCGCCGGAATATCTTCCAAATCGCCGGTACGCGGCCGCGCGCCGGCGCCGCGTTGCGGCGTGACATCATCTCGCTCAGCGGAGAACCGCTCGTCCCATTCATCGGCCGATGATCGGCCGCCCGAATGTCGCTCGGCATTCTCCCGGCGTGTGCTTAAGGCGTCCTCATCGCTTCGCTCGGCTCCAGGCCGATAGTCCGGCTCGGAAGCGTATCGGCCAGGCGCAGAATCTCGCTCGCGGAAGTGACGGCCTTCGCGAGGGGTGGTTTCGAACGGCTCTTCGGTTTCGAACGAAGCCCGGCGGCGCGGCGCGCGGCCACGCTCGTGATCGAAGTTCGAACGGTCGGCGTCAGCTCTGTCGCCTTCATCCTCGCGGGACGATTTGCCAAAAGAGCGGTCCGCTTCTTCGCCGGAGCCGTGCCACGCATCGTCACGATCCGGCGCTAGCCGTGGCGCGCTGCGGTCCCAATCCGGAGAGCGGTCGCTATCGGGGATATTCCGGGGCTCAAATCGATCTTCGTCGGGCTCTCGATTCGAAAGGATTCGGTTTCTTTCACGGTGGCGTTTGTCGTTGCGCTCATCGTCCCGAGGCTCATCTCGTCTCGATTCTTCGCCCCAATATTCGTCGTGCGACCGCTCATCGTCGTCGCGCGCCTTAAGCGCCCTGGACGACTCCCGATGGCGCTTGCTGTCGCGATCAGGTCTGTCGCTATGGGAGCTTTCGCGCCACTCCTCGCCGCGGGCTTCGCGCTGCGCCGCGTCGGGCGTCCGCGCCGAATCACGATAGCGCTCCCGCGGTGATTCGCGCTCGGCGGCATGCGATTCGTCAAACCGTTCCGCGCCCCATTCTCGGGACGGCGCGGGCGGGACCCGGCTCTGCTCACGATCGCGCACCTCATCGCGGGTGTCGTGCCGCCGGGACTCGTTTCGAGGCCGTTCCCGTGGCGGGTTGGGCCGATCGTAATGTTGCTGGCGATCGCGCGAACGATTTACGTCGTTGTCGCCGAAGCCCCGCTCCGAGGCCTCTTGCCGCTTGGGGGACGAATGCTCATGCGAGTCGCTGTGAGGCGATTCCTGCCGCCCAGAATAGCGTTCGCGCTCCCGATCCCTATCGTGATCCCGCTCCGGCTCACGATGCCTGACGGGCTCACGGCTCGATTCCATACGGTCGGAGCGTTCTGAGCGCCGAGATTCGGGTTCGCGCTCATCGGCAGGGCGAATCACTGCGTTAAGCCATTCGCCGACCGACATTCCGGAGCGGCGGGCGGCGTCACGCGCCGCCGCACGGGCTTCAGGACGGAGACCTCTGAGATTCCATGGACCGCCCGATTTCATTCTCGCGCCCAAATTGATGCCTGAGAAATTGATGTGCCCCCTGAGCCGAAGCTCTTGGAACAGCAACGCGGAAGTGACTCCTTACTGTTCCGAAACGGGACTTTTCAGGATTACGGTAAATAACCGGTTAAGAAACCGCGCCATTGGTCATCGCTCGTTCACCAGCGATGGCTTTTTCGGGGCAGGAGCGGCCTAATGCCGTTAACCCCGCGGCAACCTCAAGTCGGGACCGGCCGCGCCTTCGGCGGGGCTGGCTTTCCCCGATACGCAAAAATCGCGGCTCCGCCTGCCTTTTACGCTAAGCCGCGACATTATACCTTTCGAACATCAGGCCGGGGTTGCGGCCGGGGAGGACACGCACTCATGCCGACCTACAAGGCTCCGGTCGACGACGTTATGTTCCTGTTGAACGACGTCTTTCACATCGAGCGCTACAACAACCTGCCCGGGTTTGCCGATGCCCCGCCGGACCTTCTCGAAGCCGTGCTCGGCGAAGCCGCCAAGTTCTGCGAAGGCGTGCTGACGCCGCTCAATCGCGTCGGCGACAAGGAAGGCTGTCATCGCCGCGAAGACGGCAGCGTGACAACGCCCACCGGATTCAAAGACGCTTATAAACGGCTGATTGAAGGTGGCTGGATCGGTGCATCGGCGTCAGCCGACTTCGGCGGTCAGGGCCTCCCGATGGTTTTGAGCCAGTCGATCGGCGAATTTCTCTGTTCGGCGAACATGGCTTTCGCCATGTATCCGGGCCTCACCCAGGGCGCAGCCGCCGCGATTGCCGTCCACGGGTCGGATGAGCAAAAGGCGCTTTATTTGCCCAAGCTGATCAGCGGTGAGTGGACCGGCACAATGAACCTGACCGAGCCGCAGTGCGGCACCGATCTCGGCTTGGTGCGCAGCCGCGCGTCAGCGCAGCCGGACGGCAGCTACAAAATCACCGGCACAAAAATATTTATCTCCGCCGGCGAGCACGATCTTGCAGACAACATCGTCCACCTCGTGCTCGCGCGCATCGAAGGGGCGCCCGAGGGAACCAAAGGAATTTCGCTCTTCATCGTGCCCAAATTTCTCCCCGGCAAAGACGGCGCACTCGGCCAGCGAAATGCCGTGTCTTGCGGTTCGATCGAAGAAAAAATGGGCATTCACGGCAATTCCACTTGCGTCATGAACTATGACGGCGCGACCGGCTGGCTGGTCGCCGAGCCGAACCGCGGCCTGAATGCGATGTTCGTGATGATGAACGAAGCACGGCTTGGCGTCGGCGTGCAGGGACTGGCTCTCTCCGAGGTCGCCTATCAGAACGCCGCGGCCTACGCCAAGGAACGGCTCGCCGGCCGGGCGCTAACCGGCGCGAAGTTCAAGGACAAGCCCGCGGACCCGATCATCGTCCAGCCCGACGTGCGGCGCATGCTGATGACCATGCGCGCGTTCAACGAGGCGGCGCGAGCCTTGGTACTCTGGACCTCGCTGCGCAGCGACGTCGCCCATCGGTCCGGCGACGCCAAGGAACGTCAGGCCGCCGACGATCACATGGGATTGATGACGCCGGTGATTAAAGGCGTGCTCACCGACCAGGGTTTCGCCAATACTGTGCTGGCGCAACAGATCTTCGGCGGCCACGGCTACATCGCGGAGCATGGCATGGAGCAATTTGTGCGCGATGCCCGCATCGCCATGATTTACGAAGGCGCCAATGGCGTCCAGGCGCTGGACCTCGTCGGCCGCAAGCTGCCGCGCGACGGCGGCCGCGCCTTACAGGCCTTTTTCGCGGAGGTGTCGGCTTACGTCAAAGATCATGGCGCCGACGCTGAGCTTGCGCCCTTCGTCAAACCGCTCTCGCAGGCGCTTGGTGAGCTGCAGCAGGCGACCATGTGGTTCATGCAGAACGCGCTCGGCAATCCCGATAACGCCGGCGCCGGCTCGACCGACTACATGCACCTCTTCGGTCTCGTCGCACTCGGCTACATGTGGTGCATGATCGCGCAAGCCGCGAAAGCCAAAATGGCCGGCGGAGAGAGCGGCTCCGGCGAACGCATGGCGGCGAAGCTTGCGACCGGCCGCTTTTTCGCGGAGCGCATGCTGCCGGCGGCCACGACACATCTGGCGCGCATCAAGGCCGGCGCCGCCTCTACGATGGCGCTGCCGGCCGAAGCATTCTGACCGCCCACGTCAAGCGCGCGTTATTTGCACGCTTCCGCCTGTAGTCCTGCCGGATTCGATAGGCAGCGTTAGGCTGCAATTCTCCGGAACTTGGACTATATGAGCAGCCGGGGCTCAAGAACCGGTCGCGACGCGCCCGCCTGCCAGGAGGGAAACCCATGCCCGACGCATTGATCTACGACCACGTTCGAACGCCGCGCGGCCGCGGCAAGGTGGATGGCTCCCTGCACGAAGTCACCGCGCTTAATCTTGCGAGCCAGGCGCTTGGCGCCATCAAGGAGCGCAACGAACTCGATCCTGTGCTGGTTGACGACGTGGTCATGGGCGTTGTCGATCCGGTGGGCGAAGCGGGCGGCGACATTGCACGCATCGCCGCGCTTCATGCCGGCTACGGCGAAACGGTTGCCGGTGTGCAGATCAACCGTTTCTGTGCCTCCGGCCTCGATGCCGTCAATTTCGCCGCTGCCCAGATCATGTCAGGACAGCAGGACATGGCAATCGGCGGTGGCGTCGAGTCCATGAGCCGTGTCGGCATCGGCGCATCGGGCGGCGCGTGGGCCGCCGATCCGAGTAGTGCCGTCGTCGAATATTTCATGCCGCAGGGAATTTCCGCCGACCTGATTGCCACCAAATACGGGTTTTCGCGCGACGACGTCGACGCTTACGCGGTCGAAAGCCAGAAGCGCGCCGCGAAAGCCTGGGGCGATGGCCGGTTCAGCAAATCTGTCATCAAAATAAAAGACG
Organism: Xanthobacteraceae bacterium; assembly: GCA_036490575.1. Taxonomy (GTDB): domain Bacteria; phylum Pseudomonadota; class Alphaproteobacteria; order Rhizobiales; family Xanthobacteraceae; genus BOG-931. Next base: position 4,339 of record DASXDP010000094.1, on the reverse strand, counting down.
TCAACGGCCTCACCATTCTCGACAGAGACGAGCACATGCGGCCGGACACGACCATGCAGTCGCTCGGATCGCTCAAGCCTTCGTTCGTGCAGATGGGAGAAATGGGCGGCTTCGACGCCGTAGCCGTTCAGAAGCATCCGGAAATCGAATTCGTCAACCATGTCCATCACGCCGGCAATTCGTCCGGCATTGTTGATGGCGCCGCCGCCGTGCTGCTCGGCAACAGCAAGGCCGGGAAGAAGGCCGGCCTCAAGCCGCGGGCGCGAGTGCGCGCTTTCGCCAACATCGGTTCGGAGCCGGCAATCATGCTCACCGGGCCGGTTGATGTGACCAAGAAGGTGCTGAAAAAATCCGGCATGACCCTTGAGGACATCGACCTGTTCGAGCTGAACGAGGCGTTCGCCTCGGTGGTGTTGCGCTTTATCCAGGCGTTCAACATCAATCCGGAAAAGATCAACGTGAACGGCGGTGCGATCGCCATGGGCCACCCGCTCGGCGCGACTGGCGCGATGATCCTCGGCACGGTGCTTGACGAACTTGAACGGCGCAATCTTGCGACCGCCCTGGTCACGTTGTGCATCGGCGCCGGGATGGGCACGGCCACGATTATCGAACGGCTTTAAGACCATTCTCCTTCCCGCTGCGAGGGGAGCGTATTAGGAAGGTTGAATGCCCAAAATCGATATTGCCAAACTACCGGTGGACGCGCGCACGAACTACCCAGCGCCGTTCACTCATGTTGTCGCTGGCCGTTCGCGCAGGCGGCTGGGCGTCGCCGCCGGCCTCGATCAGTTCGGGGTGAACCTGACGACACTCACGCCCGGCGCGGCATCGGCGCTGCGGCATTGGCACCACAAGGAAGATGAACTGGTTTACGTACTTGAAGGCGAATTGACGCTGATCGAGGATGACGGCGAAACGCTGCTCAAACCAGGCGACGCCGCGGGATTCAAGGCCAACGTCGAGAACGGTCATCATCTCGTCAACAAATCAAACCGCGATGCGATCTATCTGGAGATTGGCACACGTTCGAAGATCGAGCGCGCCGACTATCCCGATGTGGATCTCGTTGTGATCCGCGACGAGACCGGCGGACGTTACACGCACAAGGACGGCAAGCTTTATCCGAAATAGAACTCTCCCTCTCCCGCTGGGGCGAGGCGTAAAAGGTGTGACGGGAGACGCAAATGACATTCCAGAATTTTTCCTTTGACGTCGATGCCGAGGGTATTGCGCTTGTGACCTGGAACATGCCGGGCCGGTCGATGAACGTGATCGACGCCAAGGTGATGGAAGAGCTCGCCGCTATCGTCGAGCGCGTGGCAAGTGAGACCGGCATCAAGGGTGCGGTGTTGACCTCCGGCAAGGACGCGTTTTGCGGCGGCGCGGATCTGACGATGCTGGAAAACTTGAGCCGCACCTTTGTCGACTTGGCCCGTTCGCAAGGCCAGGAAGCCGCCAATACGCGATTGTTCGAGGAAGGCCGCAAGCTTTCCCAGATCGCGCGCCGGATGGAAACCTGCGGCAAGCCGTGGGTAGCGGCACTTAATGGCACCGCCATGGGTGGCGGCTTCGAGCTCGCGCTCGCCTGTCACCATCGCATCGCTTCCGAGAACGACAAGACCCGCCTCGGCCTGCCGGAAATCAAGGTTGGTCTGTTTCCCGGCGGCGGCGGGACGCAGCGCATCGCGCGCATGATACCCCCGGCCGACGCATTGCAGTTCTTGCTCAAGGGCGACCAGCTGCGGCTGAACCGCGCCAAAGCCATGAAGCTTGTCGACGAAGTCGTGCCCGCGGCCGAGCTGACGCAAAAGGCCAAAGACTGGATCAAGGCGGGCGGTTCGGCCAAAGCGCCTTGGGACGCCGACGGCTTCAAACTGCCGGGCGGCCCGGTCTACTCGAAAGCCGGCATGATGGTATTCCCGCCCGCGAACGCGCTGTACCGGCGGGAAACTTATGACAATTACCCGGCCGCGCGCGCCATCCTGCAGGTCGTGTACGAGGGCCTGCAGCTGCCAATGGATCAGGCGCTGCGCGTGGAATCGCGCTACTTCGCGAAAATCCTCCGTTCACCTGAAGCCGCGGCGATGATCCGCTCGCTGTTTGTTTCAATGCAGGAACTCAACAAAGGTGCGCGCCGCCCGGCGGAAGTGCCGGCACAGCCGATCAAGAAAATTGGCGTGCTCGGCGCGGGTTTCATGGGGGCCGGCATCGCCTATGTCAGCGCCCAAGCCGGCATCGATGTCGTGTTGATCGACCGCGACCAGGAAACCGCCGACAAGGGCAAAGCGCATTCGCAGAAGCTGATTTCCGATCAAATCAATCGCGGCCGCGCCACCAGCGCTGATCGCGACGCCTTGCTCGCGCACATTACGGCGACACCGGATTACACAGCGCTCGCCGGCTGCGACCTCATCATCGAAGCGGTGTTCGAAGACCGCGCCATCAAGGAAGAGGTCATCGCCAAAGCGCAAGCCGCAATCGGCAAGGACACGGTGTTCGGCTCCAACACCTCGACGCTGCCGATAACCTCCCTGGCAAAAAGCTTCAAAGATCCGGGGCGCTTTGTCGGCATTCACTTCTTCTCTCCGGTCGACCGGATGATGCTGGTCGAAGTCATTCTCGGCAAAAAAACCAAGGACGCGGCGCTGGCGACGGCGCTTGATTACGTCCGCGCCATTCGCAAGACCCCGATCGTGGTCAATGACTCGCGCGGCTTCTACACATCGCGCGTCGTCGGCACCTATATCCGCGAAGGCCATTTGATGCTCGCCGAGGGCATCCCCGCGGCCATGATCGAGAACGTCGGCCGTATGGCCGGAATGCCGGTCGGCCCGTTGTCGCTCAACGATGAGGTGGCCGTCGATCTCGCCTGGAAGATTCTCAAAGCGACCGAAGCTGACCTCGGACCGGACGCGATCGACGTTCGGCAAAAGGCGTTGCTGGAAGAAATGGTTGAAAAGCGCGGGCGATATGGCCGCAAGAACAGCAAAGGCTTCTACGACTATCCGCAAAGCGGGCCGAAACGGCTGTGGCCCGGACTTGCTGAACTGCAAACCACCAAGCTCGATCCCGACTCGCTTGACGTCGAAGAACTAAAGACACGCTTGCTCGCGATCCAGGCGCTCGAATCGGCGCGCTGCGTCGAGGAAGGCGTCGTCACCGACATGCGCGAGGCCGATGTCGGATCCATTCTCGGCTTTGGTTATGCACCGTTCACTGGAGGCACGATCTCTTATATCGACGCCATGGGCACTGCGGCCTTCGTCGAGCTGTGCAAAGGCTTGACGAAACGCTACGGCGCCCGGTTCAAGCCCGGCAGGCTGTTGCGCGATCTGGCGAGTACCGGCGAGACTTTCTATGGCCGCTTTCCACCGGAAAAGCGCAAGGCGGCCGCGTAACCGCCTTACCTCATTGATGCGGCGACAAATTCCCCTGCGATTCCATGGCGCGTGATCAAGTCGACTTGACGCCGATCGAGCGGCGCGACGAACTTGTCGATTGGCTGGCGCAAGGCGCCAAGCCGAAGTCGGCGTTCCGCATCGGCACCGAGCACGAGAAGTTCGTGTTCTTCCGCGAAGATCACCGGCCTGTGCCATACGAAGGCCGCCGCGGAATTCGCGCGCTGCTCGAGGGCATGCAGCACTTGCTTGGGTGGCAGCCGATCATGGAGGGAGAGCACATCATCGGGCTCTCAGATGTGACCGGCGGCGGCGCGATATCGCTCGAGCCCGGCGGGCAGTTCGAGTTGTCCGGCGCGCAAGTCGAAACGGTGCACCAGACGTCGAGCGAACTCATGGCGCACCTCGCGCAGGTGCGCGAAGTAGCGGCGCCTCTGCACATCGGCTTTCTCGGCATGGGCATGACGCCCAACTGGACACGCGCCGAAATTCCGAAAATGCCGAAAGGCCGCTACCGGATCATGACCGCGTACATGCCGAAGGTCGGCACGCTCGGCCTCGACATGATGTATCGGACGTGCACGGTGCAGACCAATCTCGATTTCTCCTCCGAAGCAGACATGGTCAAGAAGCTGCGCGTGTCGATTGCGCTGCAGCCGGTAGCGACTGCGCTGTTCGCCAACTCACCCTTCACCGAGGGCAAGCCCAACGGATTTTTGTCGTTTCGCGCAGAAATTTGGCGCCATACCGATCCGAACCGTACCGGCATGTTGCCGTGGGTTTTTGAGGACGGCATGGGGTTCGAACGCTGGGTCGACTACGCGCTCGACGTACCGATGTATTTCGTCAAGCACGACGACGAGTACGTCGACGTGGCCGGCCAATCGTTCCGAGACCTGATCGCGGGAAAGCTTCCCGGCATGCCGGGCGCGAGCGCG
>DASXDP010000093.1:0-2476 GCA_036490575.1 Xanthobacteraceae bacterium | reverse complement strand
CGCATTCTGGGCAGGATTGCTACCGCCGAACTCTTGATGCCGCTCAACAAGAGAGTAGGCGAGCTCTCGCTGGCGCAGCGGCACGTGGTCGAGATTGCGTGTGCGCTTGCCACTCGTCCAAAAGTTTTGTTTCTCGACGAGCCGACCGAGCCGCTGCAGCAGGCGGACGTGCGCAAGCTATTCAACCTGATCGGCGAGCTGAAACGCGACGGCGTCGGAATCGTCTACGTGTCGCATCGGCTGCATGAAGTCGACGAGCTGGCCGATCGCATTTCGGTGATGCGTGACGGCGAGATTATTGACAGCCGTCCCGCACAGACAATCACATCGGCGGAAATCGTTTCGCTGATTGCCGGGCGTCCGCTGGGTCAGATTTTCCCGGCCAAAGGCAAGTCGGCCGGTGCTCCGCTTTTTACCGTCACAGGCTTGAGCGGGCGCGGATTCGATCAAATCGATCTCACGGTGGGCGCCGGTGAGATCGTTGGCCTCGCCGGAATAGAAGGCGAGGGCCAGCGCGAGTTCATTCGCACCGCCGCGGGAATCGACCGCCGTCTTGGCGGCGAAGTGCGGGTCGAAGCCGGCAAGATCACCGGAGATTCGCCCGGTGCATTTCGCGCTGCCGGCGTCGGCTTTATTCCCGATGACCGGCACAGCGAGGGCGTTTTTCTCAACCTGACTTTGCGTGAGAATTTCAGTCTAGGCTTCCTCAACGATATTTCGCGGTTGGGCATCGTCGATCGCACCGCGGAGGCCGCCAAGGCGAAGAACATCAGCGAGGGCTTGCGGGTTCGCGCGGCGTCGATCGAATCGAAGCTCAACGAGCTATCCGGCGGCAACCAGCAGAAGGCATTATTCGGCCGCGAAATTGCGGCGAAACCTACGGTGCTTTTGGTTGACGAACCGACCAAGGGCGTCGACATCGGCGCCCGCGGCGAGATCTATCAGCGCTTGCGAGGTTCTGCCGAGCAGGGGATGGCGGTGCTGGTTTCGTCTTCGGACGGAATTGAGCTTGAGGGCATTTGCGACCGGGTGCTGATATTTGCCCGCGGACGGATCGTTCACGAGCTCACGGGTGATGAGGTTACCGACGCCGCCATCACCAAGGCAAACCTCACCGCGACGGTATCGCGTACGAGCAAGGCGGTCGCCGCGAGTCGTGAGAGCGCTTGGCGTCGATTTTATTCCGGCGACCACTTTCCCGCGCTCATTCTCGCAGTGTTGACCTTGATTATTCTCGGTGGCACGCAAGCGCTAAATGGCTATTTTCTTTCGGCGTTCAGCGTCAAAAGCATTCTGACGTTTCTCGGCATTCTGACGTTTCTCTCCAGCGCGCAACTGGCGACTGTGCTGGTGGGCAGCATCGATCTTTCCATCGGTCCGCTGGCGGGCTTCTGCGTCGTGCTCGCCTCGTTTCTCGCCCCCGATGGGGTCGAAACCGGCCCACTGGTCGGCGGCGTGCTGCTGATCCTCTTATTCACCTCGGCCTTTGGATTTTTGCAGGGTCTGTTGATCACCTCGCTTCGCCTTCCGGCGATCGTGGTCACGATCGCAACTTTCATCGGTTTGCAGGGGATGTCGCTGCTGTTGCGCCCGGTCGCCGCGGGAACGATCGATGACGCCATTTCCGACATTGCCCAATATCCGCTCGGCTTGGTGCCAGCCGGATTGGTGCTGGCGTTGCTGATGGTCTTGGGCGCGGAGTGGCTGCTGTTTCGGACCGCGTTCGGCAGGAGTTTCCGAGCGGTAGGCTCAAGCGCGCTCGCCAGCCATCGGCTCGGAATCGACAGCCGGCGCCTGACCTGGGTCGCGTTCGTGATTTCCGGGTTTCTGACCGGCATCGGCGGCCTGATGCTTGCCGGCCAAGTCGGTGTCGGATCCCCGTCCACCGGCACGGACTACACCCTGATGAGCATCACGGTAGTGGTTTTAGGCGGCGCCAGCGTGGCCGGCGGCCGAGGCTCGTTCATCAGCACGTTTTTTGGCGCGGCCCTGGTGCAGGCAACCTCGAGCGCCTCTTCCTTTATCGATGCGAATTCCTCGGTGCATTACGTAGTCATTGGTACGCTTACTCTGCTCGCCGCGATCTTTTTCAGTGTAGCGCGACGGCGTGCCGCCAGCGCATAGCCGGCTGCGGTTGTCGCGCGCCTTGGCCACCTGAACTCAGGTATCGTATCGCAGCCGCCGGGGCGTGCGGCCTAATCTGCGCGACAGCGTCGCGGTTAGGTGTTGCTGCGAGGAAAAGCCGCTGGCGCAAGCGATTTCGGCGATTGATGCATTTGAATTCCGCAACATCTCGCAGGCACGGGCAATTCGTTTTTCGATGATCAGGTTGTAGGGCGAACGTCCGGTGCGAAGTTTGACGCTCTCATGGATCGTCCGCAGCGGCAGGTTCATTGCCCGCGACAGGTCGGCGCAAGAAAGCTTGTCTTCCAGATTCCCCTCGATGTAGTCGCAGAGCAACGCGAACTCGCGATCC
>DASXDP010000092.1:0-112582 GCA_036490575.1 Xanthobacteraceae bacterium | reverse complement strand
CCCATTATCTCGTCTTTGATCCAGTCCGCGGTGGATTTGCGGCTCTTGTTCGCTGAAGCGAGCTCTCCTCCTGGATCGTCTGGATTGCGACCGCCGACGCCGCCACCGTCGTCAAACCTTCGCTGGCCGATACGGCCGCCCTGCTTATTGCCGATGGCTGTCGGCGATCCTGGGGCTCTTGATGGCATTGGAAACACCGGTTTCTGCTGTCCGGCCGCGAGTGCTCGCGCCTTCATAATCCCGCCGGCGGTATCAATCGGCGGCAAATTCGCCTGAACCATCTTCACAATGGGATTTGGTTTAGCCGTAAACGCAAAATCCGATAGGCTTGGCGTGGACGGCAGATTGGCCACACCGCCACCGGGCGGTGCTGCGCCACCGATATCGTATTTCTTCGACCGCGAGCGACCGCGGCGACGAAACTTGTCGAGGCGGAATTTGGGGCGGCCGCCCTCGACATGCATCTCATGTCTGACGCGCTTCTTGGCTCGGCCCGAAGCCGGCTGCGCTTCCTGGTCCGCTGCTTCGTTAGCCTCGGAGCGCCTGCCTGGAGATGCCGTTTTGTGGCGCTTTGCTTGCGCCAATTTGTGACGATGCTTCATTGTCTAATCCTTTCGCATTGTTCGACGACGGATTGCTGTTTGCTCATGCCGCACGCCCTCGCAGCAGGCCCCAGGTTTCTAGAGCGCGCAGAGCCTGGTTCAAGCCGCTGGCGATAGAGGCCTCGCCACCGGCTGCGCGAAATTCGGAGATAAATTGCGTTTGGGCGGCAGTTGGCCGGCCGCGCTCTGTTTTCAACTCGAGCGCAAACGTTTTGCCGTTGTGCAAAAAGATCAAGTCAGCGACGCCCGCCTTCACACCCAAGCCGGCGAAGATTGCTGCCTCAATGGGGCTGCGGCGGCCTCCGTTGGGGACGTGAAACCAAACGAGACCGGCTACACCTCGCTGCCAAAGATGCTGGCAGACAGCTCGCTGAACGGCTTGTTCGGACGGGGTGCGACTGCCCGTGAGTTTTCGACGCCCTGCCCGCCGTTGCGGGCTTAGTCCGCGCCATGCCCGCTGTTCGTTGCTTAGGCATGACAAGCCCCTAGGAGTCGCACCCAGTGACTCGTCGGCATGCTGCAGAGGACAACCTCCCTCCGCTGAAAACGCGCCAGCGGCCATTTGTAGGGCGCTATGATGCCAACTGGCCAAGGGTGCTTGTTTGGAAGCTTTGTGAGCTTTGGCCTCTTATCTGCTCCTGGCGATGCCTCACTGATAGGCACACGACCGCGCTTATTAGCTTCGCTGCGCCACAGGTTTGCCACTACGGCAAAAAGCGTTTGGTACTCAAAGGGGGATCTTGCGCCGGGTTGCCAGCGCAAGCGGTTGATTCTTCTACACCGGCACAGTCCTGCCGGGGTCGCCAATAGTTTCAATCAGTTATGCGCGGCCGGCCCAGAGCGCTCGATAACGACCACGCTCCCGCGCTATGGCGGCCCGCAACGGCGAGATTTTGCGTCAAGGCTTGGTTATCGCCTCAGCGCTCCTGGTCGTCCTCGGCGTCCTTTGCCGGCTTTTCGCCTGGGGCCTTTTTGCTGCCGCGCGTCAGCGACGCGATGTCCTTGGCGTCGCGCAGCACTTCGGTCATACGGCCGAGGCTTCCGCCCTCAATGCCGATTTCGCGCATGAGAGAGTCGATCACCGGCGCCTGCACGCGATAGCGCAACGCCGAGTCGATCACCTCGTCGGTCACGTTGCGGCCGCCCGCGCCGCCGCCCATGCCGTCCACGTGAAAAATTTTGATGCCGTCGATTTTCTCGAGCGGGCGCACGCTTTCCCGGACGATTCCTTCGATGCGTTCAAGCAGCTTTTCCTTTAGCCGCCCGGCCCGCGCGTCCTGACTCAAGACATTTTCCGCTCTGTTGATCTGTCGGGCGCCTTCGGCGTCCACCTGGTACCGCTCTGCCGCGGCGAGCGCGCGGATCTTTTCCGCTTCGGCCGCGGCTACGGCGGCGATCTTCTGCGCTTCGGCAAGACTCTTCGCAGCCCGCATTTCCGCCTCCGCCCTGGCCGTCAGCCGCAATGCCTCGCGTTCGGCTTCGCGGTGCGCTGCGATCATGTCGGTGAGCTTATGGCGTTCGGCGATCTCGCGCTCACGGACGGTGACCGCGTGCTCTTCCGCTTCGATGACCTTGGCGCGCACCGCCTCGGCCGCGGCAATAGCGGCGGAACGTTCGGACGCCTTTCTCGCGAGTTCCACGGCCTTGTTGATTTCCGCCATCTCGACCAGCTTGTCGCGCTCGGTTGCGAGCGTGCGGATATCGCGGTCCTTCGCGATACGAGCTTCCTCGATGCCCCGCTCCGTAGCGATGCGCGCGCGCTCCACCTCTTCGGCGGCCGCAATCTCGGCTTCCTCGAAGGCCTGACGCTTGGAAATCTGCAATGCTTCCAGGTGACGCTCGCGTTCGAGCCGCACTTGATCCAGCGCCCGATCCTGGGCAATTCGTTGCGACTCGGTTTCTTGATTGGCGATGATTTCGGTGCGGCGCTTTTCCGCCTCCGCCTTGATCACTGCGAGCGCTTTCTCGGAAAGCGCGACCTGCCGGTCCAGTTCCAAAATTTCCAGCGATTTCTGCCGGGCGATTTCCAGTTCGCGCTGCTCACGCTCGCGGCCGATACGCGCGGTCTCGATCTGCAATTCGAGATTGATTTGCTCGCGGGCGGTTTGTTCGCGGGTCTTGAGCTCGGCCTCATCGAGGCCGCGGCGGCGGGCGATTTCGCGGCGCTGGGTATCCTCTTCGGTCTTGATGCGTTCCTCGGTGATGGCGCGCTGTTGCGCCAGCCGCGACTTCTCGACCGCCTCGCGCGCGGAAAGTTGGGCCTGCTCGGCCTCCTGTTCGCGCACCGAGCGTTCCTTGCTCAATTCGGCGCGCTGCACCGCGCGCCGGAACTCGACTTCCCGCTCCTGCTCCAGCCGCGCGTATTCGGTTTCGCGATCGATCTCAAAGACCTTCTTCTGCGCTTCCAGATTCTGGGTGCGGATGTCGACCAGAGTGCGCTGCTCGATCTCGTTGCGCATCTTGCGCCGCACTTCGATGGCTTCGGTAAGCTGCGTCAAACCTTCGGCATCGAAGGCATTGGACGGATCGAAATATTCGAGGCTGGTCTGGTCGAGATCGACGATCGCGACGTTTTCAAGCTCGAGGCCGTTGGCGGCGAGCGCTTCGGCGGCGAGATCGCGGACCTGGCTCGCGTAGTCGCGGCGTTGCTCGTGCATCTCTTCCAGCGACATTTGCGCCGCCACCATCCGCATGGACGAAGCGAATTTGCCTTCAAGCAGGCTGCGGATGCCGTCTTCCTGCAACGTGCGCCGGCCGAGCGTTTGCGCCGCTGCGGCAACCGCCTGGGTCGAGGCGCCGACACGGACAAAGAATTCGGCGATGATATCGACACGCATGCGGTTGCGGGTGATGAGCGCACCGTTCTCGCGCCGCGCCACCTCGATGCGCATGACGTTCATATTGACCGGCGTGATTTCGTGAAGGACCGGGATGACGAAGGCACCACCGTTGACCACGACTTTTTCGCCCAAAAAGCCGGTCCTGACGAACGCCGTCTCCTTGGTGGAGCGGCGATAAAGCCAGCGCAGGATATAGACGAGAATGACAATTGCGACCGCCAGCCCGATCAGCCACAGCAGCACGGTCCCCAACAAGTTGGCACTCATGACACTCCTCCGCCCGATCTCGGCCGCTCAAGCGCCGGATCGTCCGTCCTCACGCACTTTTCGTTCTCGCCGGCGCGATCAGGTCAAAAGCCTGGACCACCGCGTCGACAAAGGCCGCATCATTAATGTTCGCCCGCACCCGCTGCACGCGTCGCCGCGACGTCGGGCGTACGGATTTCTCAATCGCCTCGAACAAAGCCTCGTCCGCTTCGGGATCATGGAATGGTCCGCCCGGCCGGTCCAGTGCCGAAACGCCGCCCTCCGGCAGTAACAATAACGCCGAACCTTCCATCTGATTGAGCCGGCCGCCAATCCACTCGCCAGCGGCGCGATTTTCATCGCGCGTGGTGCGCATCAGCGTGACGTTCGGATTATGAATCACGAATTTGCGCCCGGCGAACCGTTCCGGCACGGTGTCGCGCGGTCCGAAATTTACCATATCAAGCGCTCCGACAGATCCGAGATACGGAAGACCGGTGCGGATGGGCGCGCCCAGCCGATCCTGGTCGGCGGGCAGAATGCCGCCAACCAGCATGTCGGCGATTTCAGTCGTGGTAATATCGAGAAAGCCCGCAAGTAGTCCGGAATCGCCGAGCGCTTCCATCGCGCGGCCGCCGGTGCCCGTGGCGTGGAACACGAGGCACTCGTAATCGGCTTCGAGTCGCGTGGTGAGCGCCTGCACGCACGGCGTCGTTACCCCGAACATGGTGATGCCGAGCGCCGGCCGCGCAAGCTTGCGCTTGGCCTCGTAGGCTTCGCGGGTCGGCATCTGCGCAATCATGCCGGCGAGCGCATGCGCGGCGTTGCCGAGCACCCGCTCCATGATCGAGTTAAGGCCCTGAACGTCGGCGACCGAATGAAACATGACGACGTCGCTGGCGCCGACATAGGTTCGCACGTCACCGGCGGCAACGGTGGAGACCATGACTTTGGGGATGCCAATCGGTAACGCGCGCATGCCCGCCGTCGCAAGCGTCGTGCCGCCCGAGCCGCCCGCGGAAATGACACCGCCGACACGCGCCTCGCGCGCAATCCAGCGCGCGAACGCTTCGGCCATCGCGGCGACCGAACTGCCCCGATCGTCGGAAAAGACCGCCGCGGCGCCGCGCGGATGCATGCTCGCCACCTGCAGCGGCGTGACATTGGCTGTCGAGGGTTTGCCGGAGGTCGACAGGTCGACCGTGCGGGCGGAAATGCCCAGCGCCTTGAGCCGGTCGCGGATGAAGTTGAGTTCACGGCCTTTGGTGTCGAACGTGCCGGCGACGATCGCCGTGCGGTTGAGTCGCTCGGCGAACGGGATAGCAAAAAGGTTTTCGCCATCTTCCGGCCGCCGCAAACTTTCGACCATGGAGTCGCGCAGGCTGCTGGCCGGCATCTTCCAGCGCTCCGGCAACGAAGCCGCCGGCGATGGGCTTTCAGCGGCCGACGCCGCGAAAGGAGCTTCGCTGCCGCCGCGTTCGACGCGATAAACCTGGGCCATGAGTTCGGCGGCGCTTTCTCCCCTCGCCGGTTCCGGCGCTGGCAGATCGCCTTCTTCGTCCTGGCGGCCGACGCCGAGCAACCGCTGCTGCAATTCGCGGTCGGCGGCGAGCGCGCGCGCCTCCATGAGACGGTTGATACGGCCGTTGACCATAATGGCGACGTTGTCGGCGACCGCAGTGGCAACACCGATATTTTGCTCGACCACAAGGATGGCCATCTCACCTTCATCGGCGAGCTTGACCATGAGCGCTTCGACCTGGTCGACAATGATCGGCGCGAGCCCTTCGGTCGGCTCGTCCATGATCAAAAGCCGGGGATTGCCAAGGAGTGCGCGCGCGATCGCGAGCATCTGCTGCTCGCCGCCGGAAAGCTGCGTGCCGCCGCTCCCCCGTCGCTCGTGAAGCCGTGGAAAGGTCTGATAGACCCGGTCGACCGTCCACTTGGCGTCCGCGCCGCCGACGGCCACGAGCCGCAAATGCTCGTCGACCGAGAGACTAGGCCAAACGCGCCGCCCCTGCGGCACGTAGCCGACGCCATGCCGGTGAATGAGGTGCGGCTCGAGCCGCGTCGTTTCGCGGCCGTAAATGCTGATGCTGCCGGAGCGCGAAGCTTTCAATCCGGTAATCGCATTGCACAGCGTGCTCTTGCCCATGCCGTTGCGGCCGACGACGGCGAGAACGCCCCGGTCGAGGTTAACGGACACGCCCTGAATGGCGTGACTCTCGCCGTAATAGACGTGGAGATCGGCTATCTTGAGAGCGGCGCCGCTGCCGCTGCGCTCAGCCACGGCGTCCTCCGAGATAAATCTCCTGGACTTCCTTGTCGGCCTCGATGTCCTCAGGCGTGCCTTCCTTCAGCAGCCGGCCGTTATGCATCATCGAAACGTAACCGCTGACGCGTAACGCCACGTCGAGATCGTGCTCGATGATGATAAAGCCGATATGGTTTGGCAGGGCGTTGAGGATGGTCACGAGATCGCGCCGCTCGGGCGGCGACAGTCCGGCTGCGGGCTCGTCGAACAGAATAAAACGCGGCGCGCCGGCCAGCGCGAGTGCGATTTCAAGTTGCCGCTGCTGGCCGTGGCTGAGCGTCGCGACCAGCCGATCGCGGATACTTTCGAGGTGAACGGCGTGCAGGATCGACTCCGCCTGCATCATGGTGCGGTCGTCGGTGCGCGGCCGCGACAATGAGAAACGCCCGCGCGAAACGCCGCAACAAGCGAGATAGACCGAATCGCGGACGCTCAAACCGCCGAACAGCTGAGAAATCTGATAGGTCCGGCGCAGTCCGCGCCGGATCCGTTCCTGGACCGGAAGCGTGGTGATATCCTCGTTGAAGAAGCGAATGCTTCCGGAGGTCGGCAGAAAGTCGCCGGTGATGGCGTTGAACAGCGTGGTCTTGCCGGCGCCATTCGAGCCGATAACGGCCCGTCGCTCGCTGGCGGCGATCCGCATGCTGATGCCGGCGAGCGCCACCAGCGCGCCGAAGTGCCGGCCCACGTTGTCAAGTTCAAGCGCGTGCGCGCCCGACTCCTGCAAACGCGTGGCAACCGACACTTCGGCCACTTTATCTTCTCCTCCGCGTACCTTTAAAGCCGCTACGGGCAGCTGGGGTTATCGCGGCCGACGCTACCAAGCTTGAGAAACTCCGCTTCGGGCATTCCCAGCGTCTGGTTAACCTGCGGTATGACCTTGATCAGCTTGTTGTAGAGCGTGCCGTCGGAAGCCGCCGTGACTTCGGTCAAGAAGTTGTCGGCGATAGCGTTGCGGTTCTTGTCCAACGACACCTTGCCGGTCGGGGTCTCGAGAACGAGACTCGCCAGCGTCGCGCGGAGCTTGCCGCCGCCGTCAGAGACGTCGGCGTTGACCTTCTGCAGTCCGGTCAGGAGCGCGGTTGCGTTGATGTAGTAGCCTTGCGCGAACAGCGACGGCGACGGGAAGGCATTCGGCAGCTTTTTGTAAGCGGCGACGAACTTCTTCCATGCCGGCGAGTCGTTGTCGTCGGCAATCGGTCCCGCGGACGGGGTGCCGATGACCACATCGTGGATCTTGCCCTTGGAGCCGAGGATCGTCTGGTCGACGGTTACCGAACCGCCGATCAGGGGTGCCTGGCCGCCGGCTTGCTTGTATTGGGTCAGGAAGTTGACGGAGTCAGAACCGCCGAGCACGACATAAATGGCGTCAATGTTGTCCGGCATCGCCGCGATGACCGAGGAGAAATCCTTGGTGCCGATCGGAACCCAGAACTTCTTCACCACGTGGCCGCCGGCCTTGCAGAACGGAGCCATAAAGCCGAACACTTGCGTGTACGGGAAGGAATAGTCTTCCGCCAGCGTCGCCACGGTGTGGTAGTGCTTGGTGTTGTAGGCGTAGTCGCCGAGGCCGGCCATCCACTGCGCGCCGTCCGTCGAAAAGCGGAAGAAATTCGGCGCCGGATCGCGCAGCGTCGTGTCCTGCGCGGCCGATGTGCCGTTGACAATGGTCACGTCCGGCTTGGTCTTGGCATAATCCTTCACCGCCAAACCTTCGTCGCCGGACAGCGGACCGACGATGACCTTTACGCCATCCTGTTCGACGAGCTTGCGCACAGCGCGGACCGCGCTGTCCGGCGAGCCGTCAGACGAACCTTTCACCACTTCGATTTTCTTGCCGCCGACCTTGCCGCCGAAATCGTCGAACGCCATCAGCGCTCCGCGCATGCTGTCGTCGCCGAGGATCGCAAACGCTCCCTCGAACGTGGCAAGCACGCCGATCTTGATGGTGTCTTCGGCCATTGCCAGCTGCGGGATCATCACTCCCGCGGCCAACCCCAGGCCGATAAGCGCGCGTCGATGCATTCTCATTCCATTCTCCCTTGTTTTAAACGCTTCAACTTTTAGCTCGAAGTTCCGCCTCCCCGGGCACGCGGGGAAGTACGGATTGCTGCGCAAGCAGAGGCTTCAGTTTCCCCCACAGGCCCAGAAGACCATCCGGCGAAACAAACACGATCGCCAGAAATAGCAGGCCGATCAACGTATTGTACCGTTCGGCGCCGACGATATCGATGGCGAAGGTTTGAATGAGCACCACGAACAAGGCGCCGATGAACGGCCCGATCGGGTGGCGCAAGCCGCCGATCACCGCAATGACCAGCACGTTGATCGCTTGGCCGACGTCGACAGTGCCGGGCGATACCCGCCCGTTGAACCAAACAAGCAGTACGCCGGCGAGACCGGCGATAATCCCGGAATAGAAATACGCGGTGATCTTGTGGCCGGTGAGATCAAACCCTATCGCCCTCGCCCGGCGGCCGTTGTCGCGGATCGCCTGCAGCGCGAGCCCGAACGTCGAGCGCGAACAGTAAAGCACGGCGGCATAAGCCGCTGCCGCCACGAGCAGACATAAATAATAAAACGGCAGCGGATCGCGCCAGTTAACTCCCCAGAAGTGCGGCACCGCAACCCCGGCAAAACCCGAATGGCCATTGAACAGCGCGTAATTCTGCTGGGTGAAATAGAAGAACGCCGCCGCGATCGCGAGCGTGATCATGATGGTGTAGATGCCTTCGGTGCGCACCGAGATGGCGCCGATGATGGCGGACGCGACGGCCGCCAGCAGCACGGCAAACGGAACGACAACCCAAAACGGCCAGCCGAAGCCGTGAATGTTCATGTTGTTGGTGCCGAAGATGGCGACGGCATAAGCCGCGATACCGGCGGTTGTTATCTGTGCGAGGCTGACCATTCCGCCGTAGCCGGCGAGCAGCATCATCGATAACGCCAGCAAACCCCAGATCAGCGAGTAGGCGCCGATTTGAGTGACGAAAAAATTTGAAGCCAGCAGCGGATAAATAAGGAGCGCAGCGGCCAGCACGATGTGCGCGGGGCCAAAATGCACGGGCACGGTGCTGACCTGGTTCGGCCGATCGAGCGCCAGGACCGGCGCTGCCGAAATCCGCGCCCTGCCCATGATGCCCTGGGGGCGGATCGCCAGCGCCACCACCATGATGATGAAGGTCAGGACGATGCCATAGGTCGGCAAATACACCAGCCCGATCTGTTCGGCGAGACCGACGAGCAACGCGCCGATGGCGGCGCCGGTGATCGAGCCCATGCCGCCGACAATGACGACGACCAGAGACGCCAGCAGGTAGCGCACGTCCTCGCCGGGCGCGAGCGACAGCGCCGAGCCGCCGACGACGCCGGCGAAACCCGCAAGTCCTGCTCCCACCGCGAACACGATGGCGAATACGACATGGACGTTGATACCGGACGCCGAAAGCATCGAGCGGTCATCAACGCCGGCGCGGATCATCATGCCGACGCGAGTGGCGCCGATCATCAGCCACAATCCCACCCCGATGACGATGGCGGCGCCGAGCACGACCAGCCGATACAGCGGATACGTCATCATCACCGCGGCGCCGTTGGAGCGGACCGCCGTAACGATCGGGAGTTTGATCGCGCCGTCGAGCCATGTCGGCACACCGATCTGATAGGTGACGCCGGTCCAGATCGCGAGCATCAGGTCAGCCGCGACGATGGCGATGCCGAGAGTCACCAGAGTTTGGCGGAGCTCGTCACCCTCCAGCCGGCGAAAAACGAAGACCTGCATCAACAGGCCGACCACGGCGAGCGCGGCAAAGCCTGCGGCGACGCCAACTAACCAAAAGCCCGTGGCCTCGGTGACTTCGTAGCCGAGATAAGCGCCGAGCAGGTAAAGCGAGCCGTGCGCCAGATTGACGTTCCGCATCAGCCCGAAGACGAGCGTGAAGCCGGAGGCGACCAGGAAATAAAGTCCCGCCAGCGTCACGCCGTTGAAAAGCGAATTGATGAATGCTTTTTTTGAAATGAGGAGAGCGTCGAGCCACGTCGGCCAAACCACGATGAATAGCCAGGCGACCAGGGCGGCAACGAGCACCCAGACAAGGGTCCACGCCTGCCGCCCGGTCAATACCGGAGCCGATCGCTCGACCAGGCTCATGCCGTCAGACGCAGACGCTGCTGATTCATCCGCGGCGCTTTGTGGAACTTGCCGTCCTTCATGATGGCGAGGATGCGTGAGCGGTCCTGAAGGATGCGCACGTCGGCAATCGGGTCGCCGTCAACGAGCAAGAGATCCGCCAGGTAACCCTCGCGAACGAGGCCAAGCTCATTGCCCATGCACATGATTTCGCCGCCGTATTTGGTGGCGGCCTGGATGGCTTCCATCGGCGAAAAGCCGAGCATCTCGACAAACGTCTGGATGTCCTTGGCGTTGGTGCCCTGCGGCGTCCACGCGAAGCCGTAGTCGCCGCCGATCAGGACGCGGATGCCGCGGCGGTGCATCTTTTTCATGGTCTCAATGCACATCTCGAGTTCACGCTCGTAGAGCATCGCGACCTGCGAGCCGGGCTTGATGCCCCACTGTTCGGCGTGTCGCGCCGTATTGATCAGCCAGGCGATGCCTGGAGCGACGAAGTGCTTTTCTTTGTTGGCCTCAAGCATGTCGAGCGCTTCTTCGTCGGCGAAAGAAGCGTGATAGATGTTCTGAATTCCATGTCGCACGCATTGCTTGACCGATCCGGAGGACCGTGCGTGCGCGGACAGCACCTTGTTCCGGCATTTGGCTTCCTTGACCGCCATGGCGACTTCTTCGTCCGACATCGGCGTCTCTTCGGCGCCCATGCCGGTAATCTCTTCGCCGGAGAGGTTGAGCTTGATGGAATCGACGCCGTATTTGATGAGCTGCCGGACCGTACGCCGCACCTCTTCCGGTCCCGAGACAACAAGGCCGAGATTGAGGCCCTCGTGCGGAATGTGAGATGGGGCCGCGTCGCCAAGTCCGCCGACCGTGGTGATTTCGGGACCGGCCGCCAGGTAGCGGGGGCCGGGAAAGCGCCCTTCGTTGATGAACTTCTTGGCGACGACGTCGAGCCGCGGCTTGGCCGCTGCCGCGCCGCGACCGGCGGTAAATCCGGCGTCCAGCACGAGCTTCGCCATCTCCATGGTGACCAGCATGTGCTCTTCCAATTCCATCATCTGGATTGGGTCGATGCCGGGCGCGTTGTTCCACGATAGATGCAAGTGGGCATCGATCATGCCCGGCATCACGGTCGCGCCGCTGCCGTCGATGACGGTCGCGTTGCCCTGCATCGGGCTGCCACCGACGCGCGACGAACCGCGCGACACCTGCTTGATGCGGTTGCCCTGGATAAGAACCTCACCGGTGTAGGGATATTCGCCGGTGGCATCGAGAATGCGGACATTGGTGAAAAGGACGGGCCCGTGGGCGTCGCCGTTCCAGCCGTTCGATTCGTAGGCCATTTCATTCCTCCATTGCGTGGCGCTCGGTCACGCGGTTTTCTTGGCTAAATCGGAATTCCGCGCAGGCACTCCGACAGAAGCTTGCCGCATTCTTTCACTATTTCGATGAGCGTCCAACGTCTGCAGCGACGCAGAATTACCGCTTCGGCGGCGCGAATTTTGTCCGCGAGTTCCCGCGCGACGCCCGGCGAACCGGCGCCCGCGTAAACACCGACGCCGCCAGCAATGTGTGGCATCGACCGCGCATCCCCTTGGAACCCCATCAACCCGTTGATTTGTTGTTTCTGCAACGATTATTCGGTCTTTCGGCCGCCTTGGCAAGAATGGCCGTCAAATCTCGGTAAATTCCTTCCGCCCCAAGAAACTTAAGCTCGTCAGTTCCGCGCTGACTGACGGGAGGCTGTGGGGTATCTTTGCTTACTGTGAGACGCAGAGAAAATGTGCGGCTGGCCGAAGGTCCGGCCGCTTTTGATGAAGCTTTCGGCGCGCGGCTCCGTGATCTGCTGGTTTGGCGGCGCGACGTCCGGCATTTCCGCCGCGATCAGTTGCCGGCCGGAACGCTGGAGGCCCTCATCGAGCTTGCGTGCCTTGCTCCGTCCGTGGGGCTGAGCCAGCCTTGGCGGTTCGTTATTGTCGACAACGAAACGGTGCGCGCCGGCATCCGTGAAGTCTTCGCGATCAGTAATGCCGAAGCGCTAGCGGCGCAGCCACCGTCGCGATCGGCGCTGTATGCGCGGCTTAAACTCTCCGGACTGGAAGCGGCGCCGTTGCAACTTGCGGTGTTTGCCGACCGTTCAGCCGCTCAAGGCCATGGGTTGGGATCGCGCACGATGCCGGAAATGATCGAGTACTCGGCGGTTACGGCGGTCCATACCATGTGGCTCGCCGCGCGCGCGCAGGGGATTGGCATGGGCTGGATTTCGATCCTCGACCCAAAAAAAATCGCCGCCCTGCTCGACGTTCCGCCGCAATGGAAGTTCCTCGGCTATTTCTGTCTCGGCTATCCGGAAAACCAGGGCACCGTGCCCGAGCTCGAGCAGCTCGGATGGGAAGAGCGCCAGCCGTCCACCAGCTTCATTATTCGGCGCTGAATTTTTTGGTAAACGCGCGCGGCGCGGTCCGGACCGAACCGGTCTCCGCCGCGTCGTAACCTTAATCCCGAAGCGCGATGGATGGCTTTCCCGGCCCGTGCTTTTTTGCAGCCGGAGGGATAGCAGCGGTACTGCGTATTGCTGTCTCCTCTGCGGCCCCCAAGCGCGCTCGCCAGCCCTGGTGTTGTGCTTGGGGCGCCGCTTCGATCCGCCATCATGGCGCAACGGCGTGCGTTCGCGCTACCGCCAAATCGAGATTTTCACAGAAGTTAGCGCCGCGGCGCGCGTTACTGCCGCGGACAAACCGACCGTCGAGCGCGACGGATTTAGGCCGCGGCGCGAAATTCCGCCGGGTTGGCCAAAGACCAGCCGGTTTCGAAACGTTTGTCTGCCGAGCCGGCGAGCAATTCGCCCGGCTCCAATGCCGGATAGAGCTGGGCAAAGTTCAGCACCTCGGTCGGTGAAACACGACGCGAGAAGTGGACGGGACGCAGTTCGCGCGGATGATCGAGGCCGGCCGCCGCTACAAGCTCGGCGAGCGACTGTACAGTTGCCCGATGGAAGTTGAACACCCGCTCCGATTTATCGGCAACTACGAGGGCCCGCTGGCGCGTGCGGTCCTGCGTCGACACGCCGGTCGGGCAACGGTCGGTATGACAGGACTGGGACTGAATGCAGCCGAGGGCGAACATGAAACCGCGCGCCGAATTGCACCAATCTGCGCCGAGCGCCACGACGCGGGCGATGTCAAAGGCACTGATGATTTTGCCGGATGCGCCGAGCTTGATGCGTTCGCGCGCATTGATGCCGATAAGCGCATTGTGGACGAAGTTTAGTCCCTCGCGGAGTGGCGTCCCGACGTGATCGGCAAATTCCAGCGGCGCCGCTCCGGTCCCGCCTTCGTTGCCATCGATCACAATGAAGTCGGGATAGATCTCGGTCTCCAGCATTGCCTTGCAGATTGCGAGAAATTCCCAAGGGTGGCCGACGCAGAGCTTGAACCCCGCCGGCTTGCCGCCGGAGAGCCGCCGCATGGTGCCGATAAACTGCATCATTTCGACCGGCGTTGAAAATGCCGAGTGGCGCGATGGCGAGACACAGTCGATCCCGGGCGCGACGCCGCGCGCCGCGGCGATCTCCGCTGTGACCTTGGCGCCCGGCAAAACGCCGCCATGACCCGGCTTGGCGCCTTGGCTCAATTTCAGTTCAACCATCTTGACCTGGCCGCTACCGGCGCCGGCCGCGAACGTCTCCGGACAGAACGTGCCATCGGGATTGCGGCAGCCGAAGTAACCCGATCCGATTTCCCAAATGATGTCGCCGCCGTTTTCGCGGTGGTAGAGGCTCAAGCCGCCCTCTCCCGTATCATGTGCGAAGCCACCCTTTTTCGCTCCGATATTGAGCGCGCGAATAGCGTTTGGGCTCAAAGCGCCGAAGCTCATGGCAGAAATGTTGAAGATCGAGGCGAGATAGGGCTTCGGGCAATCGGGGCCGCCGATGGTAACGCGAAAAGGATCGCTGCACGGAAGCTTCGGCGCCATGGAGTGATGCAGCCACTCATAGCCGCTGGCGTAGACGTCGTTCTGCGTTCCAAACGGGCGTTTGTCCAAGGCTTGCTTGGCGCGCTGATAAACAATCGCGCGTTTGTCGCGCGAGAACGGCGCGCCATCTTTCTCGCTTTCCAAAAATACTGCCGGATTTCCGGGCGAATTTCCTCAAGGATAAAGCGGATGTGCGCCAAGAGCGGATAATTGCGCAGGATGGCGTGGCGCTTCTGAGTGAGATCGGAGGTGCCGATCGCCGCCAGCACGGCGAAAGCCGCAAGCGGAATGGCCAAATAAAGCGGCGGCGAGCCGAAGATAAATAACACAACGAGAGTAAGCGTAACTGCCAAAACCAGCGTATAGGCGGCAAACCGCGCGCGCAGCGGCAGCAACAATGTGCGCATACCCGTCTCCCAGGACGTCTCCCCAAACCTCCCATCATACGCCGCTGCATTTGACAGTTTGATGAGAGCGCGGGATTGCTTGCTGCTGGGCCGTCAACGGCCCCCGTGACCGCCAAAGCAAAGGTGGAGAATGACCGTCATCGTATGGATTCTTGGCTTAGGCCTGGCTGCGATTGTTGCCGTGGTCGGCGGCCTTGCCGTTTTCGCCGCATGGACGGCGCGGCGGGTCGAGAAAGCGCTGCCGCCGCGCGGCCGTTTCATCGAAGTCGACGGCGCCCGCATCCATTACGTCGATGAAGGTTCGGGCCCGCCGCTCGTGCTCATCCACGGCCTCGGCGGCCAGATGCATAACTTCACCCATTCGCTGCTCGATCGCCTCAAGCACAATCACCGCGTCATTATTCTGGATCGGCCGGGCTGCGGCTATTCCACCCGTCCCCGCAAAGGATCGGCCGCGCTCGGTGCCCAGGCCAAGACCGTCGCAGGGCTCGTCGACAAGCTCGGCCTCGAGCGGCCGTTGATTGTCGGGCATTCGCTGGGCGGCGCAATCGCGCTGATGTTGGCGCTCGATCATCCGGAAAAGATCGGAGGTCTCGCGCTGCTCGCGCCGGCGACGCACGCCGGCAAAACCGTGCCGCCGATGTTTCGTGGCATTTATGTCCGCTCAAGCCTCATGCGCCGGCTGGTCGCCTGGACGCTCGCCATCCCAATGTCGATTACCAACCGCGAGCTTGTGCTCGGCACGGTATTTGGACCGGGTGGTGCGCCGCCGGATTTTCCGATCAAGGGTGGCGGTCTTCTGACGCTGCGGCCCCGCAGCTACATTGCCGCGTCAACCGATTTGATCGCGGCCATCGAGGATCTCCAGCACATGCCCGCGCGTTACGGTGAGCTGACTGTTCCGGTCGGTGTCCTGTTCGGGGCGAGCGATCTTCTGCTCGATCATGCGGTGCACGGCGGCGGATTTGTTGAAAAATGCCCCGGCGCCCACATCGAGCTGATCGAAGACGGCGGCCACATGATCATTATCACCGCGGCCGACCATTGCGCCGATTTCATCACCCGCATGGCGCGCCGCGCAGCCACCTACCCTGCCGAACCGGAACTGGTCGCGTAGGTCTTTCGCCATGACCGAGCCCGGCTTGCCGCATTTCGACGTCATCATCGTCGGCGGCGGACTGTCGGGCGTGGATGCCGCCTATCATTTGCAGACTTATTGTCCGCGGAAGTCCTACGTCATTTTGGAAGCCCGCGACGCCATCGGCGGCACCTGGGACTTGTTTCGCTATCCCGGCATTCGGTCCGATTCCGACATGTACACGTTCGGCTATTCTTTTCGCCCCTGGCAGGCGAATGCCGCCATTGCCGATGGCGCTTCCATTCGCACCTACATTCGCGACACCGCGGAGACCTACGGAATAGATCGCAAGATTTGCTTCGGACATCGTGTTAAACGGGCGTCGTGGTCGTCTGCCACCGCGCAATGGACCATCGAAGCGGAGCGCGGCAGCGGCGGGAAGCCGGTTTCCTTCACCTGCGACTTCCTCCTCGGCTGCACCGGGTACTATGATTATGTCGAAGGCTACACACCGGCTTTTCCGGGCGCTGACAACTTCAGAGGGCGATTCATCCATCCGCAGCACTGGCCGGAGGATCTCGACTATGCCGACAAACGCGTCGTGGTGATCGGCAGCGGCGCAACAGCGGTCACCATCGTTCCGGCAATTGCCGAGCGCGCGGCTCACGTCACCATGCTGCAGCGCTCGCCGACCTATGTGGTCTCTCGTCCGTCACAGGACGCGCTGGCGAAATGGCTGCGGCGCCGTCTGCCGACACGCACGGCTTATGGGCTTGCCCGCTGGTACAACGTGCTGTTCGGGCTTTATTTCTACAACCTGTCCCGCCGCAAGCCACAGGCCGTCAAAAACTGGATCGTCAAACAGGCGCAGTTGCAGCTCGGCCCTGATTACGACGTCAAAACCCACTTCACGCCGCGGTACAATCCGTGGGATCAGCGTTTGTGCCTGGCGCCGGATGGCGACTTTTTCCAGGCCATCAAATCGGGCCGCGCCGAAATTATCACCGATGAAATCGATGCCTTCACCGAAAGCGGCATCCGCTTGCGCTCGGGCGGCGAAATTGCCGCCGACATTGTCGTCACGGCGACCGGGCTGAAACTCAAATTACTCGGCGGCATCGACATAGCCGTCGATGGCCGGCCGGTCGATTTCGCGGAGACCATGAATTTCAGGGGTGTCATGTTCAGCGACGTACCGAACCTCGCCGCGGTATTCGGCTATACCAACGCGTCGTGGACGCTGAAATGCGATTTGACCTGTGCCTACGTCGCCCGCCTGATCAAGCACATGGACCGGCACGATTACGCTGCCTGCACGCCGCGCCAGCGCGACCTCTCGATCCGATCGGAGCCGCTGATCGATTTTTCGTCCGGCTATATCCAGCGCGCCATTGATCAATTTCCACGGCAAGGATCGAAAAAGCCGTGGCGGCTTTATCAGAACTATGTGCGCGATCTCTTCAGTCTGCGTTTTGGGGCGGTCGGCGACAAGGCGATCGAGTTCACCCGCCGGGCCGACGTCAAGGCGGCTGCCTGATCGCCTTTTATCCGCTCGACAGCATCAGACCCCGACTAAGCCGGCCTTCGTCGAGAGCACCTTCCCATCTGGCAACGACGAGTGTCGCAATGCCATTGCCGATCAAATTCGTCGGGGTCAGCGCCTGTGACATCAGCCGGTGTATCCCGAGAATGAGCGCGACGCTCTCAACGGGGATCGTTCCGGTCGTTGCCAAGGTCGCGGCGAGCACGACAAAAGCCGCGCCGGCCACTCCGGCGGCGCCTTTCGACGCCAAGAGGAGCACCGCGAGGAGTCCGAGTTGCTGCCCGATACCAAGCGGGGTATCGGTCGCCTGCGCCAAAAATACCGCGGCGGTCGCCAGATAGAGGCAAGTGCCGTCGAGGTTGAACGAGTAGCCGGTCGGAATGACCAGTCCGACCACACTTTCTTCCGCGCCCAAAGCTTCAAGCTTGGCGATCATGCGCGGCAACACCGTTTCCGAGGACGTGGTCGCGATCACAATCAAGAGCTCTTCGCGGATATAGCGAATGAAACGAAACAGGCTCACGCCGCACCAATGTGAAATCGGCCAGAGCACCGCGAAGATAAAGATGAGGCAAGTGACATAGAAACTGATCAGCAGCTTGCCGAGAGAGAACAGCGAACCGGTCCCGAACTTGCCGACGGTAAAGGCGATGGCGCCGAACGCGCCGATGGGCGCCGCCCACATCACGATGGCGACAATGCGAAAGAACATTTGCGCCGCCACCTCGATCAGCTTGTTGAGCGGCTTTCCGGCCTCCCCCATCCAGCTCAGCGCAAATCCGCAAAGCACCGATACGTAGAGCACCTGCAGGACGTTGCCTTCGCTGAACGCGCCGACGAAGGTGTTAGGGATGATATTGAGCAGAAATTGTATTGCGCCTTGGCGCTGCGTTGGTTGCAAGTATGGCGCGGCGACCGAGGTGTCGACATGCGAAAGATCAACGTGCATGCCGGCACCGGGCTGGAATAAATTGACGGCGAGCAGGCCAATGACCAGCGCAACGGTCGTCAGCACTTCGAAATAGATCAGCGCCTTGAGCGCGACGCGGCCGACTTTGGCCATGCTGGCCATGCTGGAAATGCCATGCACGACCGTACAGAAGATGATCGGTGCGATGAGCACGCGGATCGCCTTGATGAAGGCTGTCCCCAAGGGCTCCATTCGGGCGCCGACGTCCGGCGCGAAATAGCCGAGCGCAATGCCCGCCACCATGGCGGCGAGCACCAAAAACCAAAGTTGCAGATAGAAGGGCCGCCCGTTCGCACGGATGGCGGCAGGACCGTCGGCCGCTTTGTCCATGCCGGTAGTTTATTTCACAAACGGTATGCGCGCGACGAGACGGACGCGCGCATAAGTATCAAGCGTCAGGCGTCATACTCCGCCGAGATGTCCTTGCCGGTGTAATCGGGCATGAACGCCGTCGCGACTAAGCTTATGACTGCGCAAGCGGCCACGTAAATGGCGATGGCGTAGCCCGACGCATAGGCGGCGAACAAGGCGGTGGCGATAATCGGCGACGGCCCGCCTGCAATGATGGAGGCAAGCTGATAGCCGAGCGAGGCACCGCTGTAGCGCAAGCGCGGCGTGAAAGCCTCGGCGATCAGCGCCGCTTGCGGTCCATACATGATGTCGTGCGGAATGAATGACAGCACTATGGCGATGAACACCGCCGACGGAATCGCCGTGTCCACCATTGCGAAATAGAGGAATCCGAACAGCCCGGTCAGCGCGGCGCCGATCAGATACATCTTTCTGCGTCCGATGCGGTCGGAGATATGGCCGGAGAGTGGAATGGTGACGAAGGAGACACAGGCCGCCACCAGCACCGCCGCAAGTATCAGGTCTCGCGACATATGCAGAGTGTGGACTGCATAGGAGAAGATGAAAGCCGCGAAGATATAGAACGGCGCCTGCTCGGCCATGCGCAATAGCGCCGAGAGAATGATCTCGCGCGGCTGCTTGCGCAAAACTTCTGCGATGGGCGCTTTCTCGATCTTGTTCTGGTCGAGCAGCTTCTGGAATACCGGCGTCTCGAGGATGCCTAGGCGGATCCACAGGCCGATGCCGACCAGCACGATCGAGATCAGAAACGGAATGCGCCAGCCCCAGACCGGGAATTGATCGCCCGACCAGGTACTGACGGCAAGGATAACCAGATTGGAGAGAAACAAACCCGCCGGTACGCCGAATTGCGGCCACGAGGCGACCAGGCCTCGCTGCCCGTGCGTTCGCGACCATTCCATCGCCAGGAGCACGGATCCGCCCCACTCGCCGCCGACGCCGATGCCCTGCAGCGCGCGCAGGATAGTCAGAATGACCGCGCCCCAGATGCCGATCGACGAGTAGGTCGGCACGAAGGCGACGAGGAAAGTCGCGATACCCATGCAGAGAAGGGTCGCGATCAGCGTCGCTTTGCGACCGATGCGATCACCGTAATGACCGAAAATGGCCGCGCCGACCGGACGGGCCGCAAAGCCGACGAAATAGGTGCCGAACGCGGCGAGCGTTCCGGCCACGGCCGACTCGTGTGGAAAGAAAAGCTTGCCGAAAACGAGGCCGGCCGCGGTTCCATAAATAAAGAAGTCATACCACTCGATGGTGGTGCCGATGGTCGACGCGATGACCGCTCTGCGCAGCTGCGAACTATGTTCCGCATCCGGCAGCGGACCAGTGGCCGTTGTCGCTATAGCCATAGCGTTTCTCCCCGTAGCCGCCCCTGATGGAGCGTTTTTTGCGGTTGCGCTCCTTTCAGGATGATACTTCAGGGAATGTGCGGCTGGCTATAGACGCATGGCCGCAGTGCGAGGCGGACACGAAAAGCGTTGGAGTGCGGTCGCGACCGCAGCCGAAGACTATTCGCCAGGCTTATTCGACGCCGCCATGACCGTGACCGGCATGTCGCGATAATCCGCGGCGAACAGACGCTTCAAGTTCTCCACCTTCGGCAAGTCGTTGAACACGATGTACGGATGCGACGGGTGCAGCACCAGAAAGTCTTGGTGATCGTCCTCGGCCGGGTAGAAGCCGGTCAGCGGCTCCAGCTTGGTCACGATTGGCTTTGGAAACACATGGGCCTTGTCGAGTTGGGCGATATAAGCCTCGGCCATTCGCTTTTGGTCTTCGCCGGCGTAGAAGATGGCCGAGCGATACGATGGACCTGAATCGGGGCCTTGAAAATTCAATTCAGTCGGATTGTGCGCGACTGAGAAATAGATCTGCAAAATCCTGCCGTAGGAAATCTGCTTCGGATCGTAAGTGATCTGGACTGACTCGGCGTGCCCGGTCCTTTCGGTTCCGACCATCTCGTAATGCGCGGTTTCCTTTTTGCCGCCGGAGTAGCCGGACACGGCGCGGACGACGCCTTTGGTATGCTCGAAAACACCCTGAACGCCCCAGAAGCAGCCGCCTGCCAGAACCACGGTCTGCGGACCGACCGCGGACGCAGGCTGGGCATCTGTTGCGGGAGCCGGAATGACTACAGCGGGTTCCGCGGCCCTTGCCCCGCTGGTCGCGAGACCGATGCTAAATGCGGTGAGCATAACGCGCAGGAATCCCATTGCCGCCTCCAAATAGCCCGGCGCTATCGCGGGCTCATGTTCGGGTTATTCCTACGGCAGGGGGCGCAGCCACGGCCAATCACAATTGGCGCGAAGCCGGGGCCTGTTGCGCTCACGACTTCGTGTGACGCGCCGTTTCAGTGCGTCCAGGCCTCCCGGCGCGGATAGGCAAAATTATCGGAGTAGGCGATGCGCTGGCGCTCGTGTGGCTTGGTTTCGAACACCTGGTGGGGGATGCCATGCCGCTCGCAATAGGCGATGGCCTCTTCCTTGGTGTCGAACTGCAGGTGCACCTGCTGCTTCATGTCGCCGGAGCTTGTCCAACCCATAAGCGGCTCGACGGTCCGCGGCTGCTCGGGCTCATAATCGAGCATCCATTCCTTGGTCTTCGCCTGGCCTGATTGCATAGCCGTGCGGGCGGGCTTGTAGATGCGTGCGGTCATTGGCGAAATCGCTCAAATAAAGACAAATTCAACCCGCAACGGCACCCAAGCACGACCATGAAGCGGGTGGTCGGGGCAGCAGGATTTGAACCTGCGACCTGCAGTACCCAAAACTGCCGCGCTACCAGGCTGCGCTATACCCCGCCCGGTGGTTTAGTGGATACATGTTTCGGCCATTTCCGGCAAGATTAGCCCTACGCCAGCGGAACTAGCCAAGGCGGCGAGAGAGAAATTTCCCGCCGCCGGCAGTTTCCCCTCCGTCCGATCAGTGGCGGCCGAAGATCGGGCTCTCGACGCGGTCTCCCGGCGCAATGCCGAATTTGCGCGCAGTGCCGGCGATGACTTCGAGCACGGCACGCACGGCAGCGCCTGAGGGAACGAGCCGATCGGACATCGGTTCGGTGTTTTCCGCAATCCGCACAATGCGGCCGTCAGCGGCAATAAAAATCATGTCGAGCGAGATGTAGGTGTTGTGCATCCAGAACGAGACCGGCTGATCCCGCACGAAGTCGAACAGCATGCCGTGGCCTTCGGGCAGTTCCTTGCGAAACATCAAACCGCGTGATCGCTCCGCCTCGTTTGTCGCGAGCTCGACGCTGAACGCATGCACGCCGCTCTTGCTGACAATATCGAGCGTCGAGTCGCCGGCGGCGTGCGATGGGACGCCCGCGAACAGCGCTACCGCGGCGGCGACAAGCAGGCTTGCAGCGGCACGGCCAAGGGTGCGAACGGCACCTTCGAGGCGCAGCCGACTTCCGGCGAATAAGTCGCGGCCTAGTGAGATGCGGGACCGAGCGGTCCGGCTTCGGGACGGACTTCGGCCGCCATCATGCCTTTCGGGCCCGGCCCAAAGCGGACCAGCACAAACTGGCCCGGCCGCAGTTCGGCGATGCCGAAGCGACGCAGTGTCTCCATGTGGACGAAGATGTCGGGCGTCCCCTCCCCCCGCGTCAGGAAGCCGAACCCGCGAAGCCGATTGAACCATTTCACCTGTGCCCGTTCGAGGCCGCTGGTGGGGGTTACTGTAACATGGGTTCGCGGCGGCGGCATCTGCGCCGGATGGATCGCCGTGGATTCGTCCATCGAAATGACGCGGAAGGCTTGCAGGCCCTTTGAGCGGGCGAGCACCTCACAAACGATGCGCGCACCTTCGTATGCGGTTTGAAAGCCGTCGCGGCGCAAGCACGTCACGTGCAGCAGCACATCGGCCATGCCGTTGTCGGGAACGATGAAGCCATAACCCTTGGCGACATCGAACCACTTGATGACACCGGCGACTTCGATGACTTGAGCGTCGTCGGCAAGCTCGACATCCGGCCCAAGCCCAGTCGTGGTGGATTTTGTTTCGATTCCGTCCGACGACATGACGCCGTGACCGCCGCCGCTTTTTTATGATCACGCCCCGCGCGGGCGCTGCACGAATCAATCAATTGATTTGAACATAACACCCGCCATCCGGCGGAAAAGGACAAAAATGCAACACTGAGCCAAAAGCGTCACAACCTGTGAACATCGGTGGATGACGCGCACGCGGCGAATTGTTCGAGCACCGCGCCGATATCGTGGTGCACAACAAGGTCGGCGATGTCGTCGAAGTCGGTGGGGTCGCGATTAATGATGATCAGCCGCGCGCCATTGCGCTTGGCGAGCAATGGAAAGCCGGCCGCAGGCCAGACCACGAGCGACGTACCGATCGCCAGAAACAGGTCGCACGACAATGTCAGTTGTTCGGCGCGCCGCATCGGCAAATCCGGCATGGCCTGACCGAACGAGATCGTCGCCGTCTTGATGTAACCGCCGCAGGCCGCGCAATCGGGCGCGCAGCCGTTGCCGTTCTCCATTCGTTGACGCACCCACGAGACCTCGTAACGCTCGCCGCAGTCGAGGCACAAGGCGTATGTGGTGTTGCCGTGCAGTTCGACGACGTCTTCGGGTGCGATGCCAGAGGCTTGATGCAGGTTGTCGATGTTCTGGGTCACGACGGCAGGCACCTTCCCGGCCTGGTAGAGGCTGGCCAGCGCCCGGTGGCCCCGTCCGGGGCGGGCGTGGCCAAACTCATCTTGCATTGCGAAACGCCGCCGCCAGGATTCGTTGCGCGCCTCCTGGCTTGCCAGAAACTCGTCGAACGGAATGGGTCGGTTCTTGGTCCAGACGCCGCCGGGCGAGCGGAAATCGGGGATCCCGCATTCAGTGGAAATGCCGGCTCCGGTGAATGGCAGGATGACGGACGCTGCCGCGACGGCATCGGCAAGCCGCGCGACTGCGCCGTCAAAACCCGCAGCGTTCATCCTTTCGATCCGCTCTTTCGACCCTTTTGCCGCCGCCCTACATAAGCGGGGCCGGAATGGATAAGCCGGGAATGTAAGTCAGACACTAGCCAAGGTGCCATTATGCGCTATCTGCACACAATGCTGCGCGTGCGAAATCTGGACGCGGCGCTCGACTTTTACGTCAACAAGCTCGGATTGAAGGAAGTCCGCCGCCACGTCGACGAAAAGAATAAGTACACGCTCGTTTTCCTCGCCGCGGCGGCTGACAGCGAATTGATTGCCAAAGGCCCGCAAAACCGCCAGGCCCCGCTGGTCGAGCTGACCTACAATTGGGATGGCGGCGAGGATTACGGCGAGGCGCGCTATTTCGGCCACCTCGCCTACGAGGTCGACGACATCTATGCGACCTGCGAGCGGCTGATGAAAGCCGGCGTCACCATTCACCGGCCGCCGCGCGACGGGATGATGGCGTTCGTGCGCTCGCCCGATAAGCAGTCGATCGAGTTACTGCAAAAAGGCGCGGCGCTGCCGGCGCAAGAGCCCTGGAAATCCATGCCCAATACCGGGCATTGGTAAGCTCCAGCCGCGCTTGCTGGCCGGGGCGAACCTCTCTATACCTCGCGCGCCTTCGTGCCCCCGTTGGGGCGGCGGCAGTGCGCCCTTCGTCTAGCGGTCCAGGACGCCGCCCTTTCACGGCGGAAACACGGGTTCGATTCCCGTAGGGCGCGCCAATGATCGTTTGGTTCGGTAACTAAGCTGCGGGGGCATGCTTCGGCGCTTACGGTACTGGAGGGATAACGACGTCATGAAAGACCTTCCAGCGGACGAGGCGGCAGACGAACAGGATGCAAGCCTTGACGTGGTGATGGAGTCGCTACGGCTCCATGCGGCTACCCCACACCACGCAGCGAAGATCGTCGATCATGTATTGCGGGAATTCGTGCGTCCGTACCACGAGAGCATGTCTTGGGGCGACCGACTGCTAACGCTCGACAAGTCGGCTGCGTTTCGTGATAGCGACGCCTTTCGCACAGCTTTGCGACACGCTGACAGCTCCACCGGGAGCAATCAATACGAGTCGCCCGACGGAATCGCCTGGCGCTACAATACGCTGATCTGGGCGGCGCGCGCCTGTCTTTCTCTACCGGGGGATTACGTGGAATGCGGCGTCTATCGCGGCGACATGACGTGGATGATCGCGCGTACCGTCGATCTCGCCAGTTCCGGCAAGACGCTCTACCTTTATGATACATTCGCCGGGTGTGCTCAGCGGATTTGTCATCCACTATAATTACTGTCGGCTTTTTCGCACTGGCTACGCCGAAGCCCTTGCAAAATTCTCCGCAGCACGGTTTGCCCGGCTTTACCCGCTCTTTTTATTTTTTCTGATTTTTTCATTTGCCGCCGACGATACCTACCTAGCAGATCATTTTGATCAAGCCATTGGCTTTTACCTCACGCTTACCCAGTCGTGGTTTTATCGCCAGATCAACGGGCATCTGCTGCTCCTTTACACATTTGGATTGTCCTGGTCGATTTCGACGGAAATGTTCTTTTATTTGATTTACGTGCTGATCGTTCCCGTCTTCGCCACACTCAGGAGCCCGCGACAAGCGTTGATTGGGACTATCGTGTTCGTATTAGTAGCGACCGCTATCTTCCTTTTATTGGCCGATCATGTGGGCAATATTCTGCACACAGCTGATAGGATTTTTCCTGACTACGTCTCTATTGAGAGCAATTTTCGTGACTCGTTTTATCGATGGCTGTTTTATTTTTCGCCCTACATCCGTGTCTTTGAGTTCATCGCCGGCTGTTTCGCGGCCCAACTGTTTTTGCAATTGTCCGATCGGAAGATTACCCGCGCGGAATGGCGCTTGGGGCAAATCGTTTTCTGGCTATCGCTCTGCGGGCTCATTGCTTACGGATACTTTCAAAGGATGGGATGGCCCGCCGCCGTCGCGCGGTACGGTCATTTCGCAAGCGAAAACTTCGGCTGCGCCCCGGAAATCGCCGCACTCATCTTTTGCGTTTCACGCTACGACACCGTTTTCTCGCGCTGGCTCGGCGGCTGGCTGCTGGTCACTCTTGGTGAGACAAGCTATTCGATCTACATAGTGCACACTTGGACGCTTAAGCTCTTTGCCCGCGGTCCAATGCCGGCGAACACATTGACGATGTTTGGCGGCGCTCTTCGTTTCGTATTGGGAATACTTTTCACCCTGATCGTATCGTCGGCGACTTATCGCCTGATCGAAGTCCCCAGCCGCCGCTGGCTCCGCCACTGGAGCGGCATTCTCATTGAAAGGATATTCCACAATCAAAAGATGATGCTGCCGGATTGGCTCACTCGCATACGTGCCGGTTGGGCAACCGGAGTATTGGGCGTGCTCTGCCTGGCAGCCTTTTGTGCCGCTGTTCAGTTTAGTTCGCCGCTTCTGGCGAGGTATCGTCCCGGTATGCGCGTCATCGAAGCCACATATGGCTGGAGCTGTGTGGATTCCAAATATTTAAACACGGTCAAAAAAGGCAATGCCACGAGTTCGGTCCGCGAAACGTGCAACTTTACGAATCAATGCGAGTACCTTGTAGACGTCGCGCGCTTGAACGACGTCGCACCCGACTGCGGCAAGGACTTTACTGTCACTTACAAATGCACCACGGAGGCCGCTCCTGTTACCGCGGCCCTGCCGGGCGAGGCGAACGGAAACAGCGTGCTGTTGAAGTGCGACTGATGCGTCCGCCGGTTCGCAAGGCGACGCCTTTCGATCTAACAAAATCGGATGATCAGTTGAGATCGGGTTTATTCGCACGAAGGGTTCTAACTTTCGTCAAGAAAGGTGAAGGGGAACTGCCTGTTTGCAGTTCCCCTTTCGCGATCAAAAGTTAGCAATCGTATGGAATATTGGTGCCGGGCAGGTAGGTGCATGCTTTGCCCGGAGCGCTCGACTCGACACCGAGGGCGCGCACGTGATTGCCATGGACCGTGCCGGCGCCCCCACCCACGTCGCCCTTGCCGGCGAAAACGGTACCGGCAACGTGACCGGCGTTGACATCGAGTTGAACAGGATGCGACGACGGATTCGACGGCCCGTTGTAGTCCTCGATGCCGCCGCCACCGAGAGCGCCGCCAATCCCTGTGCTCTGCGCCATCGCAAGGGACGGGGCACTGGCTGCGAAAAGCGTGGCAGCCAAGGCAATGGCCGTGCGGGACATAGTGTTCTTCATTTGACGTCTCCTTCACGTAACCTCACCCTTGCCTGCAGAACGCCTCAGCCTCGCAGCGGATGCCGCGAGATGTCTCGCACGGTGAAAACCCGGTTACGCGGTCATTAGAAGTTGAGAGGTTGTTTCACGCGCTTTTTGGCGCGCGGCCGGAACAAATCCGCGAGATGCTTTTCAACACTTCGTTTCGCCGCGGAGGGCGACTGCGGCACGAACGAACGAACGACGATCGCTTAAGTGCCGATCAATGTTCCGCCGCCTGAGACAGCGCCGCCGACCTTGAGCGCGCCGCCCGCTGCGGCACGATTTCGCGGCCCGCTCCACGTAAAATTTAAACCGCACTAGCAAGGCACGCTGCAGATGTTTAGACTGTGCCGCGGCGTACTGGTTCTGGTGCGGGTGCGGGAAAGCGTGACATGAAAGCCCTGCTTATCATTACAGCACTGGCTGTTGTCGGCGTTGCGCCGTGCGCGGCAGGAGAACTTCTTCTGACCGGCCAGTATCAATGCGTGCAGAATTGCAAGGGCACGGGACCGGCATACATCACGCAAAGCGTGCAGGAACTTCATCTCATCAACGAGGCAGGTCAATCGTCGCGCGGCTGGATCGATGATTCCGGCCACCTCTGGGCGCAGATTTGGCGCGAAGGCGCCACCTATTCCCCGGACGGCTTCATTATTTTCGATGACGGAACCGCGTGGCAACGCATCGTGCCGCCGGCCCCATTGCCGCTCCCGCCGGCTCCGATTCCTTACTTCCACAGCCGCTGACCCGCCGCCGCGAATGCCGCGCGCTCCCGCACCGGGGCGCTCGCGCATCACGGTTGCCAAGAGGCAACGCCTTGCGCTTGAATAGCGCCTTCTCGCGACGTGTGATGGAGGGGGTAATGTTGCACAGGCGTGAAGTGATGTTGGGAATGGCCGGCGTTGCGCTGGCGCAGACCACGCTGGGGCGGATCGGCACGGCTTTCGCCGCCGACAAGATCAAACCGGGACCGTCGAGCGCCCTGATCGTGGTCGACGTGCAGAACTGCTTCCTGCCCGGCGGCAGTCTCGCCGTCAAAGAGGGCGACCAGGTCATTCCGGTGATCAACCGCATCGCCAAGGACTTCGAGAATGTGGTGATGACCCAGGATTGGCACACCGCGCACCACGTTTCGTTCGCTTCGAGCCACGAGGGTAAAAAGCCATTCGAGATGATCAAGCTCGCCTACGGCAATCAGGTGCTGTGGCCGGATCACTGCGTACAGGGCACCGACGGCGCGTCGATCGCCAAGGGCATCGACATTCCACACGCCGAGCTGATCATCCGCAAAGGCTTCCACAACGACGTCGACAGCTACTCGGCGTTCCTCGAAGCCGACAAGGAAACCAAGACCGGTCTCGCTAGCTACCTGAAAGAGCGCCGCATCGACACGATCTTCGTGACCGGGCTGGCGACGGATTTCTGCGTCGCCTGGACCGCGATCGACGGCCGCCACGCCGGGCTCAACGTCTACGTGGTCGACGACGCCTGCCGTGGCATCGACATCAATGGCTCGGTGGCCGCGGCGTGGAAGGACATGACCGACGCCGGCGTCAAGAAGATCGAGTCGGCCGACATCGGCTGATCTCGTTTGCGTCTTGCCGGGAGCCACCGGATCAAGTCCGGTGGCAGGCTCCGCGACGAAGCAATCCAGATCGCTTACATCACGGCTGGATTGCTTCGCTGCCGCTCGCAATGACCAAGTACGCGTTCAGCGATTCTTGTCGCGGAAGCGATCCATCAACGGCTTGTCCTGGCCGCCGTCGATCTCGATCATGGTGCCGTTGACCATTTGCATCAACGGCGACGCCAGCATCACCACGAGATTCGCGACCTCGTCGACTTCGGCAATCCGGCCGAGCGGGATCGACGCCGGGGCCAGCGTATCCGCTTCCTCGTAGGAAATTTTCATGTCGCGCGACATGGCGTTCACCAGCCCGGTCCAGCGTTCGGTACGCACCGGACCCGGATTGACCGCGACGAAGCTGATGCCGTTCTTGCCGTACTGACCGGCGAGCGAAATCGTCAGGTTCTGGCCTGCGGCGTTGGCGGCACCCGGACAGATTTCCCAATAGGACGGCTTTACGCCGTCGTTGCCGATCAGGTTCACCACGCGTCCGCCGTTTTGCTTGACCATGATCGGCAGCACGTAACGCAGGCACCGCACGTAGCCCATGAACTTCAGCTGCAGTCCCTTTTCCCAGTCGTCTTCGGTCAAATGTTCGATAACCCCGCCGGCAGCCGAGCCCGCGTTGTTGACCATGATATCCACGCGGCCGAGCTCCGCGTGCGCTTTCTCGACAAAGGCTTTGGCATCCGCGTCCTTGCGAAGATCGGCGGCAATCGGAATGATTTTGCGGTTGGTGGCCCGCGCGACTTCCTTTGCGGTGGCCTCGAGCACATCCTTGCGCCGCGCGCAGATGGCGACATCGACGCCTTCCCTGGCCAGCGCAATCGCGATGCCTTTGCCGATCCCCTCGCTGCCGCCGGTGACCAGCGCCGTCTTGCCGTGAAGTTGCAGGTCCATGTGGAAAGCTCCTTGTCGTTCCGTTTACGTGGTTTCCGCCATCAGGCGCTTGAGCCGTTGCGGCGTGATGGGAAGCTCGGTCACCGCATTCGGCAGGCCCAGCGCATCGTCAATTGCCGCGGCGAGCGCGGCGCCCACCGCGTTGGCCCCGCCCTCGCCCGCGCCTTTCAAACCTAGCGGATTGAGCGGGCTCGGCGCATCTTCGCAAATCAGCACGTCGATCGCAGGTATCTCACGCGCGGTCGGCATCAGGTAGTCGGCCAGCGTCACCGACAGCGGCTCGCCGCGTTCGTCATAGAGAAACTCTTCCAGCAACGCGCCGCCGATGCCTTGCGCGCAGCCGCCGGTGATCTGTCCCTCAATCAGCATCGGATTGACCGCTTTGCCGACGTCATAGGCGACAAGGTAGCGCTCGATGGCGACGCCGCCGGTCTCGCGATCGATTTTGGTCACCGCGATATGCACGCCGTAAGGATAATTCATGTGGCTGCTCTGGAAACAGCCTTCGGCTCTGAGCCCGCTCTCGCTCGCCGGGCGGCCGTTTGTCGTTGGCCCGAGCGTGCGCACCAACGCGCCGAGGCTGATGGACGGACCGGAGACCGCATCGGTGCGCACCACCTCACCGTCGATCACGTCGAGCGCGCCGACCGGCGCCTGGAGGAATTCGGCCGCGGCCGCGAGCGCCTTGGTGCGCACGGCGGAAGCCGCTATGCGCGTCGCTTCACCGGTCATCACCGTCACGCGCGAGGCAAACGCGCCCATGCCGCGCGCGATGCGGTCGGTCTGGCCGTGAACAACGTGTACATTTCGATAGTCCACGCCGAGCGTATCGGCGCAGATTTGCGCCAGCGCGGTTTCCATGCCCTGCCCGACCGAAGCCGAGCCGCTGATCAGCTCCACCACGCCGTCATCACCAATCTCGATTTTCACGTCGTCAAACGGCCCCAGGCCGCTTTTTTCCACGAACAACGCGACACCGGCGCCGACAAGTTCACCCATCGCCCGGCGCTTCTCGATCTGCTGTCGAAGCTTTGGCCAATCGACCGCCGCCAGCGCCTTGCCAAGAAGACCGGCGTAGTCGCCGGAATCGAGGATGATTTCCGTTCCCAGGGTATCGAGTGCGCGCGCATACGGCATTTGCTCTTTGCCGATCAAGTTGCGCCGCCGCACTTCAATCCGGTCGAGGCCAAGCTTCTCGGCGATCGCATCCATCAGCCGCTCGCGCACGAAGGTGCTTTCGTAGCGACCGGGCGCCCGATAGGTCCCGCATGGGGTCTTGTTGGTCAGCCTGATGTGTGTTGTCGCGCGATAGGCGGGGATGCGGTACGGCCCCGGCAGCATGGCTGCGGCTAGATCGGGCACGGTGGCGGCATGCGTGCGCACATAGCCGCCCTGATCGTAAAAACTCTCGTCGTCGATGGCGAGGATGACGCCGTGCCCATCGACCGCGGCGCGCACGCGATGCTGCTGCTGGCGCGAATGGTTGGCGGCGATCAGATGCTCGCGGCGGTCCTCGATCCACTTGACCGGACGGCCAAAGCGCAAGGCGGCCGCGCACACCAACAAGTCTTCAGGATAAAGTTCGCCCCGGATACCGAAGCCGCCGCCGACATGTCCCTCGTAGAGTTGTACGGAAGCAGCGGGGCGTCCGAGCATGCGGGCGATCTGATCCCTGTTCCAGTGCGGTACCTTCGCGGCGCCGTGCAGCTCGAGCACGTCGCGCTCGGCGTCATGGCGGGCGATGGCACCACGCGTTTCCAGCGGCACGCCGGAATGCCGCCCGATGTAAAGCGTGGCCTCGACAATCGTGTATGCCGACGCAAAGGCACCATCGACATCACCGTAGCCTTTGCGCAGGATCGCAGGCTCGGTGGAAAGGTCTGGCTCGAACTCTCCGGGCGCGTCGTCGGCGCGCAGGATCGCCGGCAATTCCTCAATGTCGAGCGCGACAAGCTCGGCCGCGTCCTCGGCGAGGTACGGGTCATCTGCAAACACCGCGGCGACCGGTTCGCCGACGTACCGAACCGTGCCGGTAGAAAACAGCCGTTGCCGGTAAGGCTCCAAACCCGCGACGCGGCTCAAGCGAAAATCAATCGGCGGAATGTCGGCGACATCTGCGGCCGTCCATACCGCGTGCACGCCGCTTTTCGCCAGCGCCGCGCTGGCGTCGATCGAATGCAACTGACCGTGCGCAAAGTTCGAGCGAACGATCCGCATATGCAGCTGGCCGGGAAACGAGATATCAGCGGCAAACCGGCCCCGTCCGGTCAATAGCGTCCGGTCCTCCAGCCGCGGCAACGACCGGCCGATATGCTGAGTCCTTTTGGTTGGCGCCGCGGCCATTGCGACTAGCGCCGCCGCATCTCTGCGGCGGCCGCGCGAACGGCTTTCACGATATTCTGATAGCCGGTGCAGCGGCACAGATTGGACGAAAGCACGTCGACGAGTTCTTCGTCACTGATGTTTGGATCGCGCTCCAGCACGCCGGTCACGAGCATCAGAAATCCCGGCGTGCAAAAGCCGCACTGTAAACCGTGATGCTCCATGAACGCGCGCTGCAGGGTGTTGAGCTCTTCGCCGTTGGCGAGGCTTTCGACGGTGCGAATGATTTTGCCCTGCGCCTGCACCGCAAACATCAGGCAGGAGCGGACCGGGGCGCCGTCAACGAGCACCGTGCAGGCGCCGCACACCCCGTGCTCGCAGCCGATGTGGGTGCCGGTCTGGCCGCAATCTTCGCGGATCGCATCGACCAGCGTACGCCGCGGCTCGACGCTGATGGCGTGGTCGTGCCCGTTGATGCTTAGCGTAATATCGGTCCGGTCGCTCATGGCCGGCGCTCCCCGACGGAGCGCAAAGCTGCGCGGATCCGCTGCGGCGTCGCCGGAATTTCATTGATCGAGACGCCAAACGGCGACAGCGCATCGTTGATGGCGTTGAGAACAGCGGCGGGCGCGCCGATGGCGCCGCCTTCGCCGAGCCCCTTCGACCCGGTAACCGTTTCCGGGCTTGATGTCTCCATGTGCAGAATTTCGACCGGCGGCATCTCGCGGCTGGTCGGTGTCAAAAAATCGGCGAGCGTGGCGGTGAGGATGTTGCCGGTCTCGTCGTAGATGATTTCCTCAAGCAACGCATTGCCGATGCCCTGAGCAACACCCCCAACAATCTGGCCGTCGACGATCATTGGATTGACCAGGCGCCCGGCATCCTCGGCGACAATGAAGCGCTCGATGCCGACGCGCCCGGTTTCACAATCAACCTCGACGATCGCGGCGTGGCAGGCGTTCGAGAACGTGCCCGCGGGATCGTAGGTCGCGGTTTCGGAAATGCCCGGGTCGATGTCGCCCTTGAAGAGGTGTGCCTGATGGTAGGAGGCGCGTGCCAGCTCTTCGATCGCCAACGCGCGATCGGTCCCGGCAATGCGGGCGACCCCATCTTCAATCACAATGTCATCGGCCGCGGCTTCGAGAAGCCGGCCGGCGATCCGCTGGAGCTTCGCCCGCACCTTACGCGCGGCGAGAAGGCTTGCTCCCCCGCCGATGACCAGCGACCGGCTGGCAAATGTTCCCCAGCCATAGGGCGTGCGGTCGGTATCGCCGTGAACCACCTTGATCCGTTCCGGCGGAACGCCAATTTCGTCAGCCACAATTTGCGCAAGCGTAGTGCGCAGCCCCTGCCCGTGCGGGCTCGCGCCGATCCGAAGCTCGACAAAGCCGGACGGGTCCATTGACAGTTCGACGGTTTCCCAACCGGGCGTCACCCCCATGCCCCGAGCGGCGAATGCCGGCGTGCCATAGCCGGTCCGCTCGGAGAAGGTCGCCAGACCTAGTCCCAAATAACGGCCCTGCCCTCGCGCCTCGCGTTGGCGGCGGCGGAACGCCGGCACATCGAGCGCACCGACCGCCATATCCAGCGTCTGCCGGTACGAGCCCTCGTCGAATTTTAGCCCAGTCGCCGATGTGTAAGGGAATTTTTCGATCAGGTTTCGGCGGCGAATTTCCAGCGGCTCCAGGGAAAATTCTGCTGCAGCGATATCCATCAGCCGTTCCAGCGCCAGCGTGATGGACGGACGCGAAACACCGCGATAAGGCGCCATAGGGCAGGTATTGGTGAGGACGCCGCGCGCGATGCAGGAATAGGCGCGCACATCGTAAGGACCGGGGAATTCGGCCATGGCCATCAGCGGTTCGACCGCACAGGTCGTCGGATAACAGGAATACGCGCCGACATTGGCGGTCACTTCCGCAGATAGCGCGACGAGTTTTCCGACGCCATCAAAGCTGCCCTGCAAGCGAAGATACTGATCGCGGCCGTGAAACGCGGCGATCAGGTTCTCGCGGCGATCCTCGGTCCAAGCGACCGAGCTTTGCAGTTTTCGCGCGAGCCAGACCAAAACCACATATTCGGCGACGAGCGACATTTTCTGTCCAAACCCGCCGCCAACGTCCGGTGCAACGACGCGCAAATCGCTTTCCGGCATTCCGAGCAGGTCGGCGATGGCGGTTCGCATCAGGTGCGGCATCTGCGTCGCGCAGGTGAGCGTGACGCGCCCCGAAACGGCGTCATAGGCCGCCAGTCCGGCGCGACCTTCCAGCGGAGCGGCATTCTGGCGCCGCGAACGGATTTCAACGGCGACCTGCCGCGCTGCTCCTTGCTGCGCGGCCGCGAAACCTGGCGTCTCGACTTTTGCCTCGACCGCGATGTTACGAGGCGCGGCCGCGTGGACCGGTCGGGCGCCGAGCGCAAAAGCCGTACGCGCATCGGCGATCGCCGCGGTTTCGGCAATTTCCACGGCAACAAGATCGGCGACGTCTTCGGCCTGCGCTTCGCTCGCGGCAACCACCGCAGCGACCGGTTCGCCGACGAAACGCACCACACCATTCGCCAGGATTGGTTGCTCGACCTGCACATACCCGAACTTATGCAACGCCGGCGCGATCGGCTTCACGCCGTTGAGATCTGACGCGGTGATTACCGTCGCGCCATCAGGGATGACGATCTTTTCGATACGGCCGGCCGCGACCGGGCTGCGCACGAAACGCACGCGGTGCGCGGCTTTGAAATCGGCGGTGAAGCGGCCGCGGCCACGCAGTAGCGCCGGGTCCTCCACGCGCCGTATGGAGCGGCCGACCCACGTCATTCCCGAGCCTTTGGTCGGCGCGCTCATCGAAGCGTGCGTTCCAGTGCGCGTTGCGTGACCGCGCGCACCAGATCGCGCCGAAACGCGGCATCGGCGTGTGCGTCTTCCATCGGCTCGATCGCCTCCGCGGCGATTGCGGCGGCAGCGCGAAAGATTTCCTCGCCAGGCTTTTTGCCAACCAGGACAGCTTCGGCTTGCGCAATCCGTCGCGGGTGCCCTTCAGCGCCGCCAATTCCTATGCGCGGTTCGGCGATAGCTCCGCCCTCAAGGCGGTAGACTGTCAGCGCCATCGCCAGGGCATAATCGCCGGCGCGACGGCTGAACTCATAAAAACCGAACCGCGCATCGGCCGGGAGCAGCGGCACGCGCGCCTCGAGCAACAATTCGTCTTCGCCGAGCGCCGTTCCCATCATTCCGGTGAAGAAATTTGCAGCGGCGATGGTACGGCGGCCGCGTTGACTGACCGCGACCAGTTCCGCGTCCAACGTCACCGCGGTCAGACACCACTCCGACGCGGGATCGGCGTTGGCGAGGCTGCCGCAGAAGGTGCCGCGCATTCTGATCGGGTAATGGGCAATGTTGGCGGCCACGGCGGAAAGCAGCGCACCGGTTGGTCCCGGCGCTGCCGGATGATGAAATGCGGCATGACGCACGCACGCGGAAATGGTCAGCACATGGCCGTCGATCGCAAGCCGGTCGAGACCTTCAACGCCGTTGATGTCGATGAGATGCGCCGGACGCGCCATCCGAAACGCCATCATCGGCACGAGGCTCTGGCCACCGGCGAGAACGCGGCCGTCGAGCGGTGCGAATTCGGCAAGCTGCGCGACCGCCTCTTCGACGGTCCGGGGAGCGTGGTAAGCGAACGCCGCGGGCTTCACCGGACCATATGTCCTGTCAAGTTCAAGCGCATTTCCATTCATGCTTGGAACGGCGATACTCCGAAGTCAACGCGCGCCACCGCCGCCGAGTAGACCCCTCAAATAATGCCCGTAAACGTGCGCCAGCATGGCCGCCGGCGTCCGCCAGCAGCGCAGCGGATCAATGCCTTCGTGCAGGAAGCAGATGTTGCACGATACGCAATCGACGGGGCCGCGGCGGCCCTGCGCGATCTTGTTGACGAGGTCGGGCTCGCGGACGAACGGCCGCGCCATGGCGACAAAATCGGCATCGCCTGACGAAATGACATCGTCCATGACTTCCGTCGAACGCATGCCGCCGACGAGGATAACGGGAATGTCGAGCGCAGCCTTCGCGGCGCGCGCGAACGGCCGATAATAGGCCTCAGGCACCGGCCGCGCGAAAAGACGGTGCGGCATGCCGTCGGCAATCGCGCGAACGCGGCTGGTGCCGGCATAGGGGCGGATGTTCTCCCGGTAGGACGTCATCACGCCGTAAGTGACTTCGAGCGCCGCGAGACCTTCCGCCGCGAGCCGCCGCGCGATGGCAAGACCGTCGCTCACCTCAAGACCGCCTTCGACCGCATCTGCAAGCCCAAGCCGGGCGGTGATCGGAAAATCGGAGCCAGTCGCGCGGCGCACCGCGCGATAAACGTCGATGATGAAGCGGCCGCGGCGTTCGTCGTCGCCACCCCAGCGATCGCCGCGGCGATTAGCGAATGGCGAATTGAACTGCGACAGCAGGTAGCCGTTGCCGGAATGAAGATGAACGCCGTCGAAGCCGGCGTGCTGCGCGCGCGCGGCGGCGCTCGCAAAACTCGTTATCACGTCGCCAATGTCGCTCTCGGTCATTTCGACCGGCGGCCGCGCAAAAATCGCGTTCGGCACAATGGAAGGCGC
This sequence comes from Xanthobacteraceae bacterium, assembly GCA_036490575.1. Classification (GTDB taxonomy): domain Bacteria; phylum Pseudomonadota; class Alphaproteobacteria; order Rhizobiales; family Xanthobacteraceae; genus BOG-931. Next base: position 76,465 of record DASXDP010000092.1, on the reverse strand, counting down.
GAGCGGCACGATTTCGGGAATGAGGGACTGGCTGCCGGCGTGGCTCAATTCCGCAAAGATGCGCCCGCCGTGCCGATGCACCGCTTCGGTCACGCGGGCGAGCGGTGCGATGCGCTCGTCGCGGTCGAGGCCAAGCTGCCGGGGCTCGTATTGTCCGCGAGGCTCTACATAAACGTGACCGGTAATAATGAGCCCAGCGCCGCCACGCGCCACATCGGAATAGAGCCGCACCAGTTCGTCGGTCGCCGCGCCGTCCGCCGTCGCCATTGTTTCCGATGTCGCCGCGCGAATGACGCGGTTCTTAAGCACAAGCCCGCCGATTTTGCCCGGACGCATGAAGGCGAGCGGCGCCGGCGCCATGTCCAGCGTTTTGCTCAGGTTCGCTCTTCCCTGACATAGGGCTGGCCCAAAGCCGCCGGCTCGTCGGAGCCGATCCGCCCGCGCACTTCCTGCCAGACCATGACGGCGAGCGTCGCGACGTACGGCGTCATCAGCATGAAGTATTGCGGCACACGAATGGCCGCCGCCGCGACTTGCGGAATCAGCGCTTCGATAGCGCCGAACAGAAGCGCGCCAAGGAGCGCCCGCCAAGGATGCCAGCGCGCGAAAATCACGAGCGCGACCGCGATCCAGCCGCGCCCGCTGGTCATTCCGGCGATCCAGATTTTCGCGCTGACTACCGAAAGATAACCGCCGGCCAGGCCGACCAATGCCGAACCGCCGATGACGGCGGCGAAGCGATAGAGATAGATGTTGAGGCCGGCGGCGTCGGCAGCTTCGGGGTTCTCGCCGATGGCGCGCAGACGGAGCCCGGTATTGGTCCGGTTGAGAAAATAGGAAACGGCGATAAAAATCGGGATGGTCAGATAAACGATCAGGTCCTGGGAGAATAATACCCGCCCAACGATCGGCAACTCCGACAGCGGATAGATCGGCAGCGTGTGCAAGCCGGATATGGTGTGATTGGACCAATTCGCGACGGTGCCAACGAGATTGGTGAAGCCCTGGCAGAAGAACACCAGCGCCAGGCCGGCGATCACTTGATTGACCCGCAGCAACACAACCAGCACGGCGAAGAGGATGGAAACCACCGCGGCCGCCACCATCGCCACGACGAGCGCCAGGAGCGGATACCCGCCAAACGACAGATAAGCGGCCACGCCGGCGAGTGCGCCGACCAGCATGAGGCCCTCGGCGCCAAGCGACAGCACGCCCGAGCGCTCGCTGATGATCAGCCCCAGCGAGGCCAGCGCGTACGGGACCGCAAGCGACGGCAGATTGGTCAACCAGCTGACGATGATGTCGTGCATGACCCGTTGCCTCAGCGCTGCCAGCGAATGCGATGGCGGATGAAGAACTCGGACGCCGCCACGCACATGACAATGATCGCCTGGATCATCTGCACCATCGAGAATGGTATCTGATAGAAAATCTGAAAACTCTGGCCAGTGACGAACAGCATGGCGATGAGAACGGCGACAATGGCCGCGGCAATTGCGTTATTGCGGGCGAGAAACGCAATCAGGACGCCGGAGAAGCCATAACCTTCGAAGAAGCCCTGCGTTAGACGGCCGGCGATGCCTGAGGGAACGACGAAGCCCCCAAGCGCCGCAAGCGCACCGGACATCAGCACCGCCGTCCACACCACCGGCATGATCGGCACGCCGACGAGGCGCCCCATTGCCGGGTTGGCGTAAATGAATTTCAGATAAAACCCGAAACGGCTGAACTCGCCGTACCACCATACGACCAGTACCAGCGCGAGCGCGAGCGGCAACGCCGCGTTCACGCCGTAGCCGATGTCCGGCAATCGCTCGGCGCTCGCGTAAATGGTCGAGTGCGGAAAGGCATCGACCGGGTCTTTCCAGGAGCCGTAGAGCAGATCGTACAGGAAATAAGTTGCGACGTAGTTGAGCAGCAACGTCGAGATGATCTCGTTGACGGCAAATCGCAGCCGCAGGAGCGCCGGGATCGCAACCCAGGCCATGCCGGCCAACATCGCGGCTATGGCCATGATCGGCAATCGCAGGACTTCCGGGCCGACGTGATAGATCGAGACCGCGGTGGCGGCGATCCCGCCCCACACCATCTGGCCTTCGAGGCCGAGATTCCAAAATCGCGCGCGGAAGCCGATGGAGGCGGCGATGCCGACAAGAATGAGCGGCGCGGCCTGAACAAGCACGGCTTGAAAACTTTGCCGGTCGAAGACGTTGCTGGCGAATTCACTGACCAGTTCGGCGGGCGGCACGCCCGAGACCACCAGAATCATCGCGGAAATGAACATGCCAATGATGATGGAGCAGGCAACTGCGACGACCTGCTTCCAGGCCGGCATATCGAGCCTTACTTCCAAAATCATGCGCCCAAACGGACGATAGCCGTTGCCGGCAGCGCCCGCGCGCGACAGCGGAAGCGCTAATAGCGTCGCCTCCCGGTCAGACATGATCCACCATCGCGCGGCCAACAGCGTGGCGGTCGGCGGGAGCGTCAAACTCGGCGACAATGCGGCCCCGTGTCATCACGCCGACGCGGTCGGCGATGCCGAGAACTTCGTCGAGATCCTCGCTGATGAGCACGACCGCCGCGCCGGCGTCGCGAGCGGCTACGAGCCGGCTGTGCACCGCGGCGCAGGCCCGCACATCAAGCCCCCGGGTCGGGCTATGAGCGACAATGATCGAGGGCGTGCGGCTGAGTTCGCGCGCGAGAATAAGCTTTTGGGCGTTGCCGCCGGACAATGTTCCGGCTCGTTGCCACAAGCTCCGCACGCCTTGCACCTCAAACTCCCTGAGCGCAACTTCGGTCGCCCGCCGCATGCGGGCGCGGTCAATGAGGGCCGCTGATCCGAACCGCCCTTCGTGGACGAAGCCGATCGCGAAATTATCGACGATCGAAAGCCTGGTCGCGAGACCGAAGGACTGGCGGTCCGCCGGGACGGAGGCAACGCCGTCGTCGCGGCGTTGCCGCGGCGTCGCCGCGGTAATCTCGGTAGGCTTTGCCGAACCGGGCTCCCGGATTGAGATGACGCCGGCGCCTGGCTGCCGGCCGCCCACCAGCGCTTCGGCCAACTCGGTCTGTCCATTGCCGCCGACACCGGCAATTCCGTAAATCTCGCCGGAGCGGACGGAAAAGGTCGCGTCGACCAGCGGCGTATGGCCTTCGACCGTAGCGCTGGCAAGCCCGCTGACGCTGAGCCGGACCGCGCCGGCCGATTTGACCGAGCGGCTCGGCGTGACGACGTTGGAGCCGACCATCAGCGTGGTCAGCTCTTCAGCCGTTGCTTGCCGCGGATCGACCGTCGCCCGCGTCCTGCCGCCGCGCATGATGGTCACACGATGGGCGAACGTCTTTACGTCGCGCAGCTTGTGCGTCACCAGAATAACGGCGGCGCCGCGCTCGGCGATATCCCGCACCATGGTGAGCAGACGCTGCGCCTCGCCTTCGGTGAGAACCGCCGTCGGCTCATCGAGGATGAGGATTCGAGCGCCGGCGACCAGCGCCTTGATGATCTCGACACGCTGCTGTTCGGCGATCGACAGGCGATCGACGCGGCGCGCGGGATCGAGCGAAAAGCCAAGCGCCTCGGCTTTTTCCCTGATCTCGCGCTCGATAGCCGATTTGGCACTACGGAAACTGCCGCGCGGGTTGGCCAGCAACACGTTTTCGGCAACGGTGAAGCGTTTCACCAGCTTGAAATTCTGGTGAATCATGCCGACGCCGTGTTGCATGGATTCGCGCGGACCGAAGAACCGGCAAGGCACCCCGGCAACCTCGATCGAGCCGGAATCCGGCGAGTAGAGACCGGCTGCCACGTTCATCAGCGACGATTTGCCGGCACCGTTCTCGCCCAACAGCGCATGCACTTCGCCGTAGTCGACGCTCAAGTTCGCGCCGTCCAGCGCGAGGAAGTCGCCGAAAGATTTTGTGATCCGGCTAAGCTCGAGCGCCGGCGCCATGATCAGCGGGAGGTTTGAAAGTTCCGGGCGGCGCCGCTGCGCCGTCCGGTATTTTCGTCATTGAGTAATGACACCTTTCACGTACCAGTCCATTTTCCAAAGGCCTGCGTCGTCGAGCACTTTGCCTGCGGCAACGCGCTCCTTGCCGTCGCGATCGGCGAGCGGACCGCCGAACACTTGCTTGGTGCCTTTCAGAATCTCCTCGCGCGCGGCCATCACCTTGTCGACGACGTCTTTGGGAACGACGCTGTTGCAGCACGCAATATCGGTGCCGCCGCCGGCGATCCCCGGGAACGAGCCGTACGGGTCCGGTGTCCAGTTGCCGGCCTCGATCTTTTTGATTTCCGGAACGAAATAGCGGTCCCACACCCAAACCGATGAACACAGCGTCGCCTTGGGGGCGAATTCGCGAAGATCGCGGTTGTGGCCAGTGCCGTAGACCCCGCGCTCCTGCGCGACAATCTGCGTGGTCGGCGTGTCGATTTGCTGGCCGAGCACATCGGCGCCCTGATCGATGACCGCAGTATCGGCCGCGCGTTCCTTGACCGGATCGTCCCACGCGCCGGTAAACACCGCGCGGACGTCGGCCTTGGGATTCATTGCTTGGGCGCCAAGCGCGAACGCGTTGATCGTCCAGTTCACCAGCCCGAGCGGATGAGCCGCGACAAAGCCGAGATGTCCGGATTTGGACATCGCGCCGGCCACCATGCCGCACAGATACTGACTCTCGTAGCTGCGGCCGTAGACCGACCCGAGATTGGGGGCGTGTTGAATGCCCGACACGTCAATGAACGCGACCTTCGGGTTCGCCGTCGCCAATTCCTTGAAGGCGTCGGAATATCCGAACGAGCTGCCGAGGATGATGTTGTAGCCGCGCTGGATGTAACGCTCCGCGGCCGGCTTGATCTTGGCGGCGTCGTCGGGGATGCTCTCCACAAACGGAATGGTGGTGTTGAGCTGCTTTTCCATTTTCACGCGCGCTTCTTCGATGGCCTGCTGCCAGCCGCCGTCATTCTTGGCATTCAGATAAATCCAGGCGATTTTCGGCGGACCTTCAAGGGTAAAGGCACTGGCAGGAGGTCCCGCAAGCGTCAACAAGGCCCCGGCGACAACGAACGCTCGTCCCAACATTTTCGCACTCCCCATCGTGGCGCTGCTAGTTCTCTTTTGCCCACCTCCGCGAGCGCTGTACGCGGGCGGGCGCTTTAATCCGAAAAATGTTCTAATAATTGAAGTTGCGCAAGCGTCGTTATACGACGAGTTGCCAGATTGGCGGCCGGTTACAACCGGCACGGTAGTGAGGAGCGCCATGGACGTTTTTGTGTACGGCGAAAAGCGGCCGCTGCCGGCGGACTTCCAGGAATTTCTTACTGTGTCGGACACGGCGATCGTTTCAATCGATCTGCACCAGGGCCATCTCGCCGATACCCCGGACTGCCCCTGCCCTGCGCCGCGGGCGCGCGAAGTCGTTGACGGCGTAAACCGCTTTCACGGCGCGGCGCGCGCGCTCGGTGTCCCGGTCATTCACGTCAAGAGCACCGTGCGCGCCGACGGCAGCGACGACGTCAACGGAATTAAATCGGCGTGGCGCTATGTCTTCCCGCTTTACGTCGGCCCGATTCCGAATTCGGATCAGCACGCGATCGAGGGCAGCCGCTGGAACGAATTCGTCACCGAGGTCGCCGACGAAGACAAAATCGTGCAAACCAAAAAACGGCTTTCGGCGTTTTATCCGACCGATCTCGATTTTCTGTTGCGCAACATGGGCGTCAAGCGGGTCGTGCTCAACGGCTGCATGACCGACTGCTGCATTCTCAACAGCGCATTCGACGCGTCCAATCTTGGATACCGGGTAACGGTGGCACAGGACCTGGTCCGCGGCACCAATCCGGAGATGGAAGACGCGGCATTGAAAATGATTTCACTGCATATCGGGCTCGTCGCCGAGAGCCCCGATCTCGTTGCCGAATGGCAAAAGCAGATCGACGCCGGCAACGCGCCGGTCGCGCGCATGAAGCTTGCGCGCGCTTAACTCTCCCTCATTCACCCCATTATTCACATCGAGGTGCCGCTTCATGAAAATTGTCGACCTTAGCCATCTGATGAACGTGCATACGCCCGGTTGGGTCGGTTACGCCGGCAACCAGATGTATTACGCGCAAAACCTGCAAACCAAGATGATTGTGGCGCAGCGGATCGACACCGCGCTGCATGTCGGCACGCACATCGACGGCGCCATGCACGGCACCGATGGCATGGGCGATATGGCGTCCTATCCGCTCGATTTCCTGGTCGGCCCCGGCGCGGTCGTCGATATTTCCGCGCACATGGACGACTGGGCGGTGATCACGCCGAAAATGATCGAGTCCGCGCCGGTCGAGATAAAGGACGGTGATATTCTTATCATTCGCACTGGCTGGAACCGTTATTGGGAGGGACAGCCGCAGCAGGATCTGGTGCGGTATTTTTGCATGCATCCCGGCGGCTCGATTGAGCTCCTGGAATGGATGCTGAAAAAGAAGATCAAGTGGTTCGGCATCGACTGCGGCTCGGCCGACCACTCAATGAACACGTCGATCCGCCTGATGCGGCCCGACATCGCCAAGCGTTTTGAGCAAAAAGTCGGCAAAACCTGCGAAGAATTTTTCGGCGAGTTTCATTACACGCACAAGAAATCGGGCCGCCACGTTGTCGATAATATCTTTCCCTTCCACAGCTACGCTTTTTCCGAGGGCTTAATCCACGCCGAAAATATTGGCGGCGACTTGGAAAAGGCCGTGAACCAGCGTTTTATCATCGGCGCCTTTCCCTGGCGCTATGAGGGCCTGGAAGCCTGTCCCTGCCGCATCCTGTGTTTCAGCGGTTGCGGTGACTCGGTGGAAGCCGTCGGCGACGTCGCCAAGGCGATCTTTTCGCGGCGCTAGCGATCGACGCGTGCGGCGTGGTGTATGCGGCGCGGCTACCGGCCGCATGGTAAGGACACAAACCGGGCGGCACGGTAAGGTCGATCAGCGAAAATCGGAGCAGGTTCATGCGCGCTCATGCCATCACACTTCTCGCCGGCGCATTGTCGTTTTCGGCGGCGCTCCCGGCATTTGCCCAGGACACCATCAGGATCGGCGAACTCAACAGCTACAAGAGCCAGCCGGCCTTTCTTGAACCGTACAAGAAGGGACTGGAGATGGCCGCCGACGAGATCAACAAGTCGGGTGGCGTGTTGGGCAAGAAGGTCGAAATCGTGTCGCGCGACGATGGCGGCAATCCGGGCGACGCGGTGCGTGTCGCCGAGGAACTGGCGACGGCGGACGGCATCAACATCCTTACCGGCACGTTCCTTTCCAACGTCGGCCTCGCCGTGACTGAGTTCGCCGGCAAGAAAAAAGTGTTCTTCCTCGCCGCGGAGCCGCTCACCGACAAGATCACCTGGGCGAACGGCAATCACTATACGTTCCGCCTGCGGCCCTCGACCTACATGCAGGTCGCCATGCTTCTTCCGGACGCTGTCGCGGCCAAGAAGAAGCGCTGGGCGCTGGTCTATCCGAATTTCGAATACGGACAGGCGGCGGCCGCCGCGTTCAAGGAGCTGATGAAGGCCAAGCAGCCGGACGTGGAGTTTGTGACCGAACAGGCAACGCCGCTCGGTAAAATCGACGCCGGCGCGGTCGCGCAGGCCATCGACGACGCCAAGCCGGATGCGATTTTCAGCGCGCTGTTCGGCGGCGATTTGACCAAGTTCGTGCGCGAAGGCGGCACCCGCGGCACGTTCAAGGACCGGGTCGTTGTGGACTTGCTGGGCGGCGAGCCCGAATACCTTGACCCGCTCAAGGACGAGGCCCCGGCCGGCTGGATCGTCACCGGGTATCCCTGGGACGAGGTCAACACGCCGGCCAACAAGGCCTTCGTCGCGGCCTATCAGGAGCGCTATCACGACTATCCGCGGGTCGGCTCGATTGTCGGTTACGTCAGCATCAAGTCGATCGCCGCCGGCATAGCCAAGGCAGGCTCGACCGACACCGAGAAACTGGTTGAGGCCTTCCGTGGACTGAAGGTCGATACCCCGTTCGGTCCGGTCGTCTATCGCGCAAGTGACCATCAGGCGACCATGGGCGCCTTCGTCGGCAAGCTCGCCTTGAAGAATGGCCACGGCACCATGACCGATTTCAAATACATCGATGGGGCAAGCGTGCTGCCGGATGATGAAGCGGTGAAAAAGCTGCGGCCGGCGTCGGCGGATTGATCCGGTAAGACCTGCCGAAGTGCGGTGACCCCTTCCCGCACCTTTGCTATCGTCGCTGCATGAGCAAAGGCCTCGCTTTTCAGGCCCTCGACGGCCTTTCCTCGGCGTCCGGGCTGTTCTTTGTGGCGGCCGGCCTTTCGCTGATCTTCGGCGTCACGCGCATCATCAACATCGCGCACGGCTCGCTCTACATGCTCGGCACCTATATCGCCGTCACGCTGGTGACGTTGATGGGCGGCGCGCTCGGCTTTTGGGGCGGCATCGTTCTAAGCGCCTTCGCCGTCGCGGTGTTGGGCGCCGCGATCGAATTTCTGCTGCTGCGCCGCATCTATTCGTCGCCCGAGCTGTTCCAGCTGCTCGCGACTTTCGCCGTCCTTCTGATCATCAACGACGCCGCGCTTTGGCTGTGGGGACCGGAGGATTTGCTTGGCCCGCGCGCTCCCGGGCTCGGCGGCGCCATCGAAGTCCTTGGCCGCCATATGCCGACGTACGATATCTTTCTCATCGCCGTGGCCCCGGTCGTGCTGTGCGTTCTCTACGTCGTGTTTGCGGGCACGCGTTTCGGCCGGCTGGTGCGGGCGGCGACCGAAGATCGCGAAATGCTCGGTGCGCTCGGCGTCAATCAGGCGGTTTTGTTCACCGCCGTTTTCGCGCTCGGCTCTCTACTGGCGGGGCTCGGCGGCGCGCTGCAGGTTGCGCGCGAGCCGGCCGATCTCGGCACCGACCTTGCGGTGATTACCGATGCGTTTGTCGTCGTCGTCATCGGCGGCATGGGCTCGATCGTCGGCTCTTATGTCGCTGCCGTGCTCGTCGCCGAAGTGAAAGCCCTGTGCATTGGCATCGGCCTCGCTCATTTCGCCGGCTTTTCGGTGAATTTTTCCAAGCTGACGCTGGTAGCCGAATTTTTGGTCATGGCGGCAGTGCTGATCGTCCGGCCGCAGGGTCTGCTGGGCCGGCCTCAGCAAACGGCCCGCACGTCCGGTACGGCGGAGGCGCCGATCCGGCCAGCGTCTTTGCCGTCCGTGATTGTCGCGGCCGTGATCATCGCCGTGCTCGTTGTCCTTCCGCTGAGCGGCCGCGCCCCGCCCTACGCACTCGTGCTCGGGATCGACGTGGTCATTGCCGCGCTGTTCGCGACCAGCCTGCATTTCATCATGGGCCCGGGCGGCATGCATTCCTTCGGCCACGCCGCGTATTTTGGATTGGGCGCCTATGGCGCGGCCCTGCTGGTGAAATGGCTTGCGGTGCCGATGGGCGTCGCGCTCGCCGCCGCACCTGTTGCGGCAGTGCTGGGCGCATTGCTGTTCGGCTGGTTCTCGGTGCGCCTCTCCGGCGTCTATCTCGCCATGCTGACGTTAGCGTTCGCGCAGATCGTGTGGTCCATCGCTTTCCAGTGGCAGGATCTGACCGGCGGCTCGAACGGAGTGCTCGGCATCTGGCCGAGTGCACCGTTCGACAAGCTTGCCGCGTTTTTTTTGCTGGCGCTGGCGCTGGTGGTCGCCGGCATTTTGCTGTTGCGCCGCATCCTGTTCGCGCCGTTCGGCTACGCCATGCGCGCCGGCCGGGATTCGCCGCTGCGCGCTGAGGCCATCGGCATCAACGTCAAGCGTGTGCATTGGCTTGCTTTTGCGCTTTCGGGCCTTGTCTGCGGCCTGGCAGGCGGCATTTTCGCCTTTGCCAAGGGATCGATATCGCCGGAGACCATCAGCATCGGCCGCTCGATTGATGGGCTCGTCATGGTGCTGCTCGGCGGCATACAGGTCTTGTCTGGCCCGATCGTCGGCGCGGCCGTTTTCACCACGCTGCAGGATTTTGTCATGCAGCAGACCGAATATTGGCATGCGCTGCTTGGCGTCATCATCTTGGTGCTGGTGCTCGCGTTTCCGGCAGGATTGGCCGGGTCATTTCTGCGCTTGACCGCGCGCAGGCGCGCGACATGAGCGAGCTCGCCGTATCGTCACTCTGCAAGACCTTCGGCGCAGTCCGCGCCGTCGACGGCGTGAGTTTTTCACTGGCCACGGGTGAATTTCTGGCGCTGATCGGACCGAACGGTGCCGGTAAGTCCACGTGCTTCAACACCATCAACGGACAGCTCAAGCCGGACTCCGGCGCCATTCGCTTCGAAGGCCGCGATATTGCGGGATTGCAGCCCCGCGAAATCTGCCGAAACGGCATAGCGCGCACCTTCCAGGTCGCCGCGACGTTCGGCTCGATGACCGTCGTGGAAAACGTGCAGATGGCGCTGATTGCGCACGCCGGCGAGACCTACGGGCTCTGGCGCAAGGCAAGCGCTTATCACCGCCCGCGCGCGATGCAGCTTTTGCATCAGGTCGGAATGGCCGAGGCTGCGGACCGGCCATGCAGTGAGCTTGCTTACGGCGACGTCAAACGGGTCGAGTTCGCGATCGCGCTCGCCAGCGATCCGCGGTTGCTCCTGATGGACGAGCCGACCGCCGGGATGGCGCCGCGCGAGCGCAACGAATTGATCGGGCTGGTCAAATCCATTGTTGTCGAACGCGGCGTTTCGGTACTCTTCACCGAGCATTCGATGGACGTGGTGTTCGCATACGCAGACCGCATCATCGTCATGGCGCGCGGCCGCCTGATCGCGTCCGGCGATACCAGGACAATCCGCAACGACCCGACCGTTCGCGAAGTCTACTTCGGCAGCGGACGGATTTCGGCGCGGGAGCGCACGCTGTCATGAACGGGCCGCCGGCCCTCGTAATCGACAAGCTCAATGCCTGGTACGGCACCGCACACATTTTGTTCGATTTGAGCTTTACCGTCAGCCGCGGTGAAGTCGTGGCGCTGATGGGCAGAAACGGCGCCGGCAAATCAACCACCATGAAAGCGGTCATGGGATTATTGCCGCGGCGCAGCGGAAGCGTCCATCTCAACGGCCAGGACGTCTCCTCGCTCAAACCATTTGAAGTTGCCCGGCTCGGGCTCGGTTTCACGCCGGAAGACCGCCGCATTTTCTCCGATCTCACCGTGCTGGAAAACCTTGACGTCGGCGTGCAGTCGCCGCGGGCATCCACGGAAGGCGCGCCGTCAAAAGTCTGGACCGTAGATGCCGTGTTTGAACTCTTCCCGAATCTCGCCGAATTGCGCCACCGTCGCGGCGGCCACATGAGCGGCGGCGAACAGCAGATGCTCACCATCGCCCGCACGCTGATGGGTAACCCGCGGGTCATCCTGCTTGACGAGCCGTCCGAGGGCATCGCGCCAGTCATTGTCGAACGGATTGCCGACACCATCGTCCAACTCAAGCGTTCCGGCCTCTCGATCCTGTTGTCCGAGCAGAACGTCGGATTCGCGGAAGCGGTGTCGGACCGCGCCTACATGCTGGAAAAGGGACAAATCCGCTGGACCGGGACGATGGCGGAGCTCGCCGTCAACGACGAAGTTCAGCGAAATTACCTGGTTTTGTGACGCGCTCGGATGAAGTTGGCGCGATAAGCTGCACTCAGTCCTGCCGTTTACCTGCATCGGCGCGCGTTGCGGTGTAGGTGATGCGCCAGATGGTGCCGCCGGTGTCATCGGCAACGAGCAGCGATCCGTCCTTCGCCACCGCAAGCGCCGCGGGCCGTCCCCAGACTTCGGCGCGCCGTTCGCCCGAGATCCAGAAACCCGTGGCGAAATTCGTATAATAGCCTTCCGGTTTGCCGTCCTTGAACGGCACATCCACAACCTTGTAACCGGTCGGTTCGGATCTGTTCCATGAGCCTTTGAGCGCCACGAAAGCGTGGCCCTTGTATTCGGGCGGGAACTGATCGCCCTCGTAGAACACGAGGTCGAGCACCGACGAGTGCGCCTCGAACAAAACGTCAGGCGTGATGGCGGCGTTCACTTTGTCAGGCGCGAGATTGGCGAACCCGGTCTGCGGGTGCTTGCCGATATAGGCGTACGGCCAGCCGTAGAAACCTCCGTCTTTGACGTGGGTGAGGTAATCCGACGGCAGGCGGTCGCCGAGACCGTCGCGCTCCTGTACCAGCGCGTAGAGCTCGCCGGTCTGCGGATGGAACGCGAGCGCGGTCGGATTGCGCATGCCCGACGCAAATGTCGTTTGGTCGGAGCCATCTGCGGCAAAGCGCTGGATGGTCGCCTTCGGCGCCGGCTCGACGCCGACATTGCCTGAAGACCCAACGCCGACAAAGAGCGCGCCGATTTTTGGATCGACGGCGATGGGACGGTTCTGATGGCCTTGCACAATGCCGAAAACGCCCTTCTTGGTGATCATCTTCGCGCCATACGCACCGTCGACCGGCTTGCGCTCGTTCGGCGGCACTTGATCGACGCGCTGCGTTTCGCTTCGGCCGGCGCGTAGAGCGCCAAGGTTATGCGGCACGTTCCAGATGCCGTCCTGGTCCGCGACCAGCACGTTGTTGTCGCGCCAGGCCAGGCCATAAGGCCGGTTCAGATCCTCGACATGCCGGTCGATCCACGCCGCGTGCCCGCTGCCGTCGTCGCGCAATAATGTCAGATAGCCGGCGCTTTGCTCGGCGACGAGAACGTCACCGTTCGGCAGGACCAGCAAGCGGCGCGGATTGGCAAGCCCGGTCGCAAACGCCGTCGCGGTAAAGCCCGCCGGCACTTGCGGCGTCTGTCCGTTATAGGGAACGACCAGCGACCTGTTGGTGACGATCGGGCCGGTCTTCGGCGCTGGCAGATCGTTCGGATCGATGCGAAACCGGTGCCCAATCTCATGTTCGATGAGAAAGTTCTGCGCCGGATTGGGGTTTGTCTGGCCCTCTTGGGCGCCCGCCGAACCAAGCAGGCAACCTCCCGCGATCAGAGCGGCAAGCAAAGCAAAATAGCTGCCGGGATTGTTGAGAAGCGCCGTCGATGGCCGCGCCATAGGAACCTCCACGCACGCCCCGCAATGGTTTTTTCGCACCCCAACGGATATAGACACCGGCGAAGCGCCCACAATATCGCGGAGTTTTGGCCTTTTCCCATGCCTGGCAGCGATGTCGAAGTTCTCGTCATCGGCGGCGGCGCCGCCGGCATTGCCGCAGCTCATCGCCTTTGGACGGCCGAGGTTCCGTGTCTCCTCGTCGAAGCGCGACCGCGCCTTGGCGGCCGTTCGTTGACGGCGATCGACGAGTCGGGTTTTGCGCTCGACCTCGGCTGCGGATGGTTGCACTCCGCCGATCGCAATCCGTGGGTCGCGATTGCGCAAGAGCAAGGCGTGACGATCGACAAATCGGTGCCGCCCTGGCAGCGCCGTTCACTGGAAATCGGATTTCCGCGCGCCGACCAGGACGACTTTCAACGGGCATTCCATGCCTTCTTCGGGCGCGTAAGCAAGGCGGCGGAGGAAACGCGCGATGTTGCGGCGTCGAGCCTTCTCGAACCGGGCGACCGCTGGAACGGCCTGATCTCGGCGCTCGGCACCTATATCAGCGGCGGCGAGCTGGAATGCGTTTCGGTCAAGGATTTCGACCGCTACGACGACACCGGCGTCAATTGGCGGGTCGTCACCGGTCTTGGAGCGGTGATACGCGAACATGCGGCCGGCCTGCCGGCCGAGCTCGACTGCCCCGTGCATTGCGTCGACCACAGCGGCACGCGCATGCGCATCGAGACCGCCAAGGGCATCTTCACCGCAGACCGCGCCATCATTACGGTGCCGACCACCATTCTGGCCGGTGAAGAGATCAAGTTCACGCCGGCGCTGCCGCAAAAGACGGAAGCCGCGGCCGGTCTGCCGCTCGGTCTCAACGACAAGCTCTTTCTGTCGCTCGAGCATGCCGAGGAATTCGGGCCCGACGTCCGGCTGTTCGGACATACCGATCGCGCCGCCACGGCGGTTTATCAATTCAGGCCGTTCGGGCGGCCGCTGATCGAAGTCTATTTCGGCGGTCGGCTGCCAAAGCAACTCGAGGGCGAAGGCGACGAAGGATTCTTTCGCTTCGCGGTTTCCGAGCTGACCCATCTCTTCGGTAACGATTTCGCCAAGCGTGTGAAACTGAACCGCATTCACCGTTGGGGCGTCGATCCGTTTGCCCGCGGTTCGTATTCATTCGCCCTGCCCGGTCGCGCCGATGGCCGCACGGTGCTCGCCGAACCCGTCGACGACCGTTTGTTCTTTGCCGGTGAAGCTTGCTCGGTGCACGATTTCTCGACGGCGCACGGAGCGTTGCATACCGGTCTCGCGGCCGCTAATGCCGTGATAGCGGCGCGCAAGACCTGAGTCGCCGCCCATTAAGCTGCGGGCGCTCATGACCAGCCATGCCAGCCGCCGCGGGATCCTAAAATGTGTGGCGCGTGTGGCCGCGCTGGGTGCATTGCCGTTAAATCCGTTTGGCATCGCTTCTGCGCGGGAGCAAACCGCGTCGCGCGCCGGCACGGTCGGCAAAATCGATGCACTGCTGCGCACCGCGGCGGACGCCGGCGACCTGCCGGGCATTGTCGCCATGGCGACGGATGAATCCGGCATATTTTACGAGGGCTCGTCCGGCACCCGGCGCCTGCCGGACGGCGCCCCGATGACGCGCGACACCATCTTTCGCGTCGCGTCCATGATCAAGCCGATCACGACCGTCGCGGCGATGCAGCTCGTCGAACGCGGCAAGCTTTCCCTGGATGCCCCGGCGCCGCCGATCGAGCCGGCGCTTGGCGCACCGCAAGTGCTCGACGGCTTCGATGAAAAAGGACGGCCGCAATTGCGGCCGTCAAAACGGCCAATCCTGCTGCGCGAGCTTTTGACCCATACGTCCGGGTTTGCGTACCGGCTGTGGGACGCAAAGGCCGTAAAATATGTCGAGGCGGTAGCGCGCCTTCCAGCGAAGGATCGGAAAAACTTGCCGCCGACGCCGTTGATGTTCGATCCGGGCGAGCGCTGGCAATATGGCGGCGGCCTCGACTGGGCGGGCAAACTGGTGGAATTCGCCAGCGGTGAGCCGCTCGATGTTTATTTCCGCCAGCACATTTTTGATCCACTCGGCATGAACGACACGGCGTTCGTCATCTCCCCCGCGCAACAGGCGCGCGAGGCGAGCGGGCATCGGCGCATGCCGGACGGTTCGTTGATGGCGGAGCCACGCGAACGGCAGATGGTAGCGCCGCACCGGTTTTCCGGTGGCGGCGGCATTTATTCCTCCGCGCCGGACTATTTGACCTTTATCAGCGCGCTCCTGCACGGCGGCGCGCGCGACGGCGTTCGCATTCTGCGGCCGGAGACGGTGGCATTGATGGGCCGCAATCAAATCGGCCGGCTCGAGGCCGGCCGGATGCGCACCACGTCGCGGCAATACTCCAACGATGTCGATTTCTTTCCTGGCATCAGCCTGAAGTGGGGCTACGGCCACATGATCAACATGCAGCCCATCCCCGGCGGCCGCAGCGCCGGCAGCCTGACCTGGGGCGGCTTGTTCAATACCTATTACTGGATTGATCCGCAGAAACGGATCGCCGCCGTGTTCATGACCCAGGTCGTGCCGTTCGCCGATCCGCGCGCGCTGGCGGTCTACGGCGCCTTCGAACGGGCCATTTACGCGGGCATCTAATCGGCAAGCCTGGAATGTTCGGCACCTTTCCGGCGCTCTTCGGCTGTTCCGGGAGCGGCAATGCCGTTATGGTGCCGCCGCGAAGTTGCAAACGATAACGAGGACGAAAAGGTAATGGCGGCTTCAAGTCTGGCACAGCGGCGGGGCGCTTCATCCGTTGTGCCTGTTCCAGAACCTGACCTGACGCCACAGGAACTGATTGCGCGCGCCGCAGCGCTCAAACCGCTCCTGCGCGCACAGCAGGCAGAAAACGACGAGCGCGGCACTTACTCGCCCGAATTGCACGAAGCCTTCGTCAAAGCCGGTCTGTATCGCGCGGTGCAGCCGCGCATGTTCGGCGGCTACGAATTTGACATTCCGACCTTCCACCGGGCGATGCTGGAAATTGCGCACGGCCATCCGTCGGCAGGGTGGTGCCTGACGCTTTGTGCTTCGCATCCGTTCCTGATCGCATCGCACTGGCCGGAACGGGCGCAACGCGAACTATTCGGGCCCGAAGGGCACTTTGCGGCGCCGCACCGCGTGCCGCCGATGGGCAAGCTCACTCCGGTGGAAGGTGGCTACCGGCTTACCGGCAAATGGGATTTCTGCTCCGGCATCCCCTACTCCACTCATCTCGTCTGCGGCGCGCTGCTGCCGGTTGCCGAAGGCCCGCCGCAGGCCTTTTGCGCCGCCGTGCCGCGCGACAAGCTCAACATCCTCGACGACTGGGGCGGCGATCAAACGCTCGGCATGCGGGCGAGCGGATCGAACAGCGTTGAGATAAAGGACGTCTTCATCCCGGCGCATCACGTCGTACCGTTGCAAGCGATGTTCACGCGGCCGGAGGATATGCGCGACGGAACGCCGGGGACGCGGCTTCACCGCAACCCGATGTATCTGGGACGCGTCTCCGGCCCTTATCACATCTCGCTGGTCACGACAGTCGTCGGCGCCGCCAAGGCTTCGCTTGACGAATACGAGGACATCATCCGCAGCAAAAAAACGACCTTTCCACCGATTGTTCCGCGCGCCGAGCATGAGGACTACCAGCGCGCGTTTGGTCAGGCGACCATTCTGACCGACTCCGCCGAAAACCTGATGATCCGCGGCGCCGAGGTTTACATGGAAATGTGCGAGAGATGGGCCGCCGACGGCACGCTGATTACGGTCGAAGAGAACTTGAGGCTATGGGCGATGATGCAGCAAGCCGGGCGCATGGCTTGCGACGCGGTCGAGCTGTTGTTCAAGACCGCCGGCACCTCTGTGACGCGCAAAGGCACCCGGATGGAGCGCTATTTCCGCGACGCCCAGATGTATCGCGTGCACCCTTCCGCGCTGTACGAGAATTTCTGGGCGCCGATCGGGCGTGCGCATCTTGGACTGCCGATCCGGCATTTCCATTTCTGAGCTTGATGGCGGCCAGCATTACGGCGGCATGGCGAAATCAAACGGGGCGGCAGAAGCCGCCCTGTGCAAGTCGGTCAACCTTGCGTGAGCCAGTTCGGTCTGCGGTTACATTCCGGCGTTGATTTCGGTCGGCGTCGCAGCCGCATTCTAGGAGCCCGCGTCTTCCCGCTGCATGGCCAGAGGGATTAATTCGGCGACATGTTCTGACAGGGTGGGGAGGACGTGCCGATCGGTCGTGAGCACCCAGAGTTGACGCTGCGGAGCACAAGCGCAAAAATCGCCGCGTCCTGCATTGTGCGATCTGCAATCCTGAGCGGGGGCTCGGGGTCGGCGCGGCGGCAAGTCATCAAGCAGTGTTCGGTTCGCCCGCCCCGAAGTCCGTAACGTCATTGCCAATAGATTCAAGCCGTTGATCATACTGTCAAATGGGGGTTCAGATGATGATGTGTGCGTGGAATCTAGCGCGTGCCTCGATCAGGCACGCGCTATCGGCAATCGCGTGCGTGGCAGTCAGCGGCGTCGCCGCGGCTAACGCGCAAAACGCGCCGAACCTTCAATCGCCTGTCACCATGTCGACCAATACTAAGGGCGTGGGGATCGTCGTTCCGCCACCCGCCGGCTTTAACGCGCTAACCGCATCAAACAGCGAGCGCGCGCTTTACGCCGTACCGCCCGAACCTGATGTGACCAAAGTGCCCTACTTGCACTCGGTATGGCGGCGCGCGGTATCCGGGCTGTCCAACAGACAGACCCAGGTGGAGGTCAAGGAAACCAATATTTCCAACGGTCCGAACCGGGCGGTGGGCGGAATTACTCAACAGGCAAACAATACCGTCGGCGCTACATCTTCCAATTGGAGCGGAACGTCCATCGTGTCGGCCGGCACTCCGTTCAAGACCGAGGTCATCATAGGTTTGTTCGTTGTCCCGACCGCGCACGTTCCGCTCGGGACATGCACCGGTACCGAGTATTACTCATCGCAGTGGCCCGGTATTGATGGCAACGGCTCGGCCGATGTGTTGCAGGGCGGAGCCGAAGTGGATGCTTCGTGCAGCGGCGGCACTACAACACCTTTCTACAGCGCCTGGATCGAATGGTTTCCATTTAACGAAGTGCGGGTCGGCTCACCTGTCATCCATCCGGGAGATCTCTTGCTTGTTGAGGTGTGGAGTACCAGTCCGACCACCGGCTACGTCTATTTCTCCGACCAGTCGACTGGAGAAACCGCGCAATATTCTCTCACGGCGCCAAGCGGAACCACTTTGGTCGGCAACAGCGTGGAGTGGATCGTCGAGCGGCCGGGCGTTGGCGGGACCCTTGCCAACCTTACCAACTACATCGACGTACCGTGGTCATTCGGAGTTGCCTGGAACTACCAGGCCGCCAACCCGATCTACCACTATATGGGGAGAAACCCTGCGACGCTGACGCTGCAGGAAATGACGATGGTCGACAACAGCAACAATCCGATCTCGGTGCCAACTATCGAGAACGCGGATTTTCTTTGGATACAAGATACCGGTTCGGCGTACTAACGCTGCATTCCAACGGCCCAAGCGCTCGTCCATCATTTTGCAGAGCGCTCGGCACCGCTTCGCTGTTGTCCCATGGCCCGCACTGACGAGATTCGGATTTTCCCCCAATTCGGTGGGTATCGTCGCCGGGATATGCGCGCGCGAAGCTTAAAAATCACGGCGAATTCTAAGCAAGTTGCTTGTGCACAATAGCCACTGTTGCAACGATCAATCGCGAATGTCGGCGTACGAACTCACTTGGGTCACAGGGCCGCCACAGACTTCCTCTACGCCCTCCCTAAAGGGAAACGTTCAGGCAGGAGACCAATCATGGTTCTGCGCACGGATGGTGCGGCCCACGCGCGCACATACGACAAAAACAACTGTCCGCAATGCAACGCTTGGCTGCTTGCGCCGGATTGGTCGGAACACATCAACGAGCGCTCCGTCCGCCACAACTGGTCGTGCAGTGCCTGCGGCTATGGCTTTGAGACGACGGTATTTTTTCCGGTCCTGGAAAAGGCAGTCGCCTGAGCAGGCGGCCATCAGCCGCCTCACCGCAGCGGCGGATAGCGGTGCCGCTGTCCGTTGAAATCTTCAACCATTTTACCGTCATCGCGCAGATAGCTCGGTCCTATCGGCGATTTGCCATGGCCGCCCGGGATATCAAGCACGTAAGCCGGCTGACATAACCCCGAGTACCGGCCGCGCAGCCCTCGCATCAACGCCTGACCTTCTTCGATCGTCGTGCGCAGATGCGCCGTGCCCGGCGCAAGATCGGCATGGTGGAGGTAATATGGCTTGATGCGGCACTCGACCAGCGCCCGCATCAAAGCGCCGAGCGACTCCACGTCGTCGTTGACGCCGCGCAACAACACCGACTGCGAGAGCATCGGAATGCCGGCGTCAATCAAACGCGCGCAGGCGGCGCGCGCCTTCATCGTCAGTTCCCGCGGGTGATTGAGGTGCGCGACGACGAAACTCGCCTTATCCGGTACGCGCAGCGCACGAACCAGAGCCGCCGAAATGCGCTCGGGGGCCACGATGGGCACGCGCGTATGCACGCGGATCACTTTGACATGATCGATGGCGGCAAGCCGCGCTGTTAAATCCTTCAATCGCCGCGCCGACAGGATGAGCGGATCGCCGCCGCTCAGAATCACTTCCCAGATTTGCGAGTTGCCCCGGATATAACCGAGCGCCGCCTCAAGCTGTGCGGGCAAAAGTCCTCCCCGCCCCGGCCCGATCATTTCACGCCGGAAACAAAACCGGCAATAGACCGCACAGGCGTTGACGACCTTGAGCAATACACGGTCGGGGTAGCGATGGACGATGCCGCCGACCGGAGTGTAGGCGCCGTCGCCGATCGGATCGCCGCGCTCCTGCGGCGTGGTTTCGAGTTCACGCACGTCCGGCACGAATTGCCGGGCGATTGGATCGTGCGGGTCCGCCGGATCGATCAATTCGGCCATGGCCGGTGTGATGGCGACCGCGTAGCGCGCGGCGACTTCTTTAAGCTGTGACAAGCGCTTATCCGGCAATGCCACGTGATCGCAGGGTTGGGTGAGATCGCGTTCGGTCTTGACGCTCATGACGAACCTTCCGGCATGGGATTCCACAATACTTGCTCGATGCGTTCGGCGCCGGACGCCAGCATCACCAAACGATCGAGGCCAAGCGCAACGCCGGAAGCCTCCGGCATCGCCGAAAGTGCGGCAAGAAAATCCTCATCGAGCGGATAACGCTCGCCGTAAATGCGTTCTTTCTCGGCCATTTCCCACTCAAGCCGCCGGCGCTGTTCCGCCGCGTCATTGAGCTCGTCAAATCCGTTGGCAAGCTCGACGCCGCAAACGTAAAGCTCAAAGCGCTCGGCGACGCGCCGATCCGCCGTCGAAGTTTTGGAAAGCGCGGCATGCGCCGCGGGATATTTGTCGAGAATGGTGGCGCGGCCGATGCCGAGCTTTGTTTCGATTTTTTCCACCAGCACACGGCTGAAAACGTCCCCCCAGGTATCGTCAGCGCCGACGCGGATACCGCAGGCCAGTGTGGCTTTCGCCAAAGCGGTACGGTCACTACCTCCGGCGCTGAGCGTCGCCAAAAGATCGATGCCGGCATACCGCGTAAAGGCCTCCGCAACGCTGAGCCGCTCCGGCTCTGCGAAGGGATCCACCGACCGGCCGCGGAAACAGAACTTGCTCGTTCCTGCGGCCTCCGCCGCCTCGGCGACGATTGCCGCACAGTCGGACATAAGTTTCGTGTAGGGTTCGCCGGCGCGATACCATTCGACGAGCGTAAATTCGGGATGGTGCAGTGCGCCGCGCTCACGGTTGCGAAACACCCTGGCGAATTCGACGATGCGACGCTCGCCGGCGGTCAAAAGCTTCTTGCAAGCGAATTCGGGAGATGTCCGTAGATACCTGGCCGACGATTCACTATCCGGCGCCTCAAGCGAGGTGGCGAATGCGTGCAAATGGGTCTCATTGCCCGGCGAAACCTGGACGATCCCGGTCTCGACTTCGACAAAACCCTGCCCGCCGAACCACGCGCGCAAAGCCGCGACGATCCGCGCCCGCGCCAGCAAAAACGGCCGGCGGTCAGCGTGGACATGGGGAGCCCATAAGGGCGAAGCGGAAGACGGTTTGACGGACATTATCCTTGTGTTGCCGCAGCTAAGGAAATATCTGGCCATCTGGGCCAGGATGAGTATGTTGCGGCCTGTTTTTAAAGCACAACCTTGAGGAACCCGTGAAAGTCATCGCCAGCTCGCTGCGAAAGGGCAATATCGTGGAGATCGACGGCAAGCTTGGCGTCATCGTCACCACGGAGAACATTCATCCCGGGAAGGGAACGCCGGTCACCCAAATGGACGTGCGGCGGATCGCCGACGGCGTGAAGCTGTCGCTCCGCTTTAAGACCACCGAACAGGTCGAGCGCGCCTTTGTCGAGGATCACAAGCATCAGTACCTCTATCAAGACGGCGATGGCTACCACTTCATGAATATGGAAAGCTACGATCAGGTCGCCGTGCCGCCCGATATCATCGGGGACCAATCGGTTTATTTGCAGCCGGAAATGGAGGTCACGCTCAGCCTGCATGACGGCGTGCCGGTCGCCATCGAGTTGCCTCCGCGCGCGACGCTGGAAGTCACCGAAACCGAGCCCGCTGTCAAAGGCCAGACCGCCGCTTCCTCCTACAAACCCGCCATCCTCTCCAACGGCGTACGCACCATGGTCCCACCCTTCGTCGGCACCGGCACCAGGATCGTGGTCAATACGGCAGACGGCAGCTACATCGAGCGGGCGAAAGATTAAGCCGCTCGCTGCCGCGGCCGGCGCCCTCCGCATCCAAACCTTTCAACAAGATATTCGCGGAGCGCGTGGTGCGCGATTTCAGCAAAGAGGACAGCAACAAGGCGCTCGTTCAGGCGAGCTTCGATCGCTGGAAAGGCGGAATCGGCGGGCCGTTTGAGCTTCTGGCCGACGATGCGGAATGGACCATCGCCGGTTCATCACCATTGGCGAAGACTTTTCGCAGCAAAAAGGAATTCATCGACACGGTGATCACGCCGTTCAATGCGCGTATGTCGACGCCACTCGTCCCGACGGTCCTCGGCATTTTCGCGGATGGCGACACCGTTGTTATTCTCTTCAACGCCGCTGCGACGGCGCGCGACGGCAAGCCCTACCGCAACACCTACTCGTGGTATTTTCAGATGAAAGACGGGCAGGTCGTCAAGGCAACTGCGTTCTTCGATAATCGAGACTTCGACGAATTCTGGACTCGCGTGTCGCCCAAGTCTTAAGGCAGCGGCCTTCCAACGCATCGAGGCGAATTTCGCGCCCGCTTCGACCGGCATCAAGGTCTTAGTCATGTGGGCTGACCAAGCGCTCAGGGATTGGCATGACTTCTACCTGCTGGTGGGAACGGCCGGCGCCACCCTGCTCGCGCTACTGTTCGTTGCCGTCTCGCTGGGCGCCGGTTATTTGACCGAAGAGCGCCAGTCGGCGACACGGACTTTCATGAGCCCGGTTGTCGTCCATTTCAGCAGCGTGTTCTTTGTGTCTGCCGTCGCATTGTTTCCGTCGCACGGAGCCAAGTTGTTCGCGACGCTTGTGGGCGCGACCGCCATCGTCGGCGCGGTAATATCGACCTACATCACCGTCCAGGTCGTGCGCACCGACCTAACCAATTTGGTGGAAGATTATTTCGCCTACGGTGTTCTGCCCGGCCTCGGCTATGTGGCGCTGTTCGCCGCAGCGGTGTCGATCTATCTGGAGAAGGACTTCGGGCTCACTGCGCTGGCCGGCGCGCTTTTGCTGTTGACGCTCGTCAACATTCGAAACGCTTGGGACCTTACGCTTTCCATGGCGCGCCGGCGCCGCGGCGAAAACTGACCGGGCAATCCAAGCTGCGCCGACGCATTTTATGCAGAAGTCAGAGCGGCTTTGTTGATGCCGGGCACCAGGCGCGCGAGAGCGAGGCGACACCGCGCGCCCTTGGTCTTGCCTCGGGGGGCGGCTAGGTTGGCGCGGGCAACCGGCGCGCGTCTTGCCGCCAGTCGGGACCGCCCACGGGAAGGTTCCTATGTCCGGCCGGCTACCAATCGTCGTCGAGGAAGTTTCGCACACCTATCGTCCGCCGCACGGCCGCCCTATACAAGCCCTCGCCGACGTGTCGCTCGAAGTGCACGATCGCGAATTTCTCGCCCTGCTGGGGCCGTCCGGTTGCGGGAAATCGACGCTGCTTTATTTGGTCGGTGGCTTTTTCCCGACCGAGACCGGCCGCATCCTCGTCGACGGCAGGCCGGTGGCAGCGCCAGGAGCGGATCGCGGCATCGTCTTTCAGCACTTCGCGCTGTTTCCGTGGAAAACCGTCAAGGCGAACATCCTCTACGGTCTCGAGCGGCAGCGAATGCCGCGCGCGGAACGTGAGGCCCGGGCGCAAGCGCTGATTGATCTCGTCGGCCTGCGCGGTTTTGAGGATAGCTACCCCTCGCAGCTTTCCGGCGGTATGAAACAGCGCACCGCGATCGCCCGAACGCTCGCCATCGAACCCAATATCCTGCTCATGGACGAGCCGTTCGGCGCGCTGGATGCGCAAACCCGCGCACTGATGCAGACTGAACTCCTCGGCATCTGGCAACGCACGCCGAAGACCGTGATCTTCGTTACCCATGACGTGCAGGAGGCGGTCTATCTCGCCGATCGGGTAGCGGTGATGTCGGCGCGACCCGGACGCATTAAGACCATCGTGGAAACGCGCTTCGGCAACCGCGATCCAGCACTCATGCGCAGTCGAGAATTCGTCGAGAAAGTGGACGAGATTTGGAATCTCGTGCGCATCGAAGCGAACAAAGCGCAGGGCAAGGAGGCCCCGTGACGCGTGCCGTAGTCCGTTATCTGCCGATCCTGATACTCGCGCTCGCCTGGGAGGCGGCGGAGCGGCTCGGCCTCGTCTCGCCACTCACCTTACCGCCGCTAAGCGGCGTCGCGGCGGCATGGGTCGATTTGATCCGCGACGGCGACCTCATCAGCAACGGCCTCACTTCGATCTATCGCGGTACCGCAGGGCTTGTGCTGGCACTGGTGATCGGCAGCGGCTTGGGCGTGGCCATGGCCTGCTCGCGCGTGGTCAATGTGCTGTTGGCCCCGCTTGTCGAAGTTTTCTATCCACTCCCGAAATCGGCGCTCATTCCGGTCACGGCGCTTTGGCTCGGCTTCGGCGACAGCTCAAAAATTCTCCTGATCTTTCTGGGCTGCATGATCCCGGTCACGATCGGCGCCTATAACGGGGCGCGCGGCAGCGATCAGGTTCTGTTGTGGTCGGCACGCAGCATGGGAGCGAGCCGGTTACGCACGCTATGGGATGTGGTGGTGCCGAGTGCGTTGCCGGAGATGCTCAACGGCATCCGCACTGCGCTCGCGCTCTCTTTTATTCTGCTGGTGAGCTCCGAGCTCATCTCGTCGCAGCGCGGCTTTGGTTATCTGATCGGTTACCTCGGCGATAACGGCTCCTATTCGAGCATGTTCGCCGTGGTGCTCACCGTCGCCTTTCTCGGTTTTGCCGCTGACCGGATTTTTCAGTCGTTGATGGGGTGGCTGCTGCAATGGCGCGAGTAGCGAAACATTCCGCAACGGTGGCCGCGACCCCTCCCCGCGAGGGCAGAGGCCGCGGCCTCAAGGCCGCCGCTCGCATCGCGGCGCGCTCGTTTTCGCTGGTGTTGCTGCTCGTTGCCTGGGAAGTCATCGCACGCAGCGGCAAAGTCACGCCGTTCATGCTGCCACCGCTCAGCGGCGTCGTTGTCCGCATCTACGATGACGCCGCCTCCGGAGCGCTATGGATTAATCTTGGCCTCACGGTTTTTCGCGTCCTCGCCGGCTTTTTTATCGCGGCAGCCGGTGGCATCGTGCTCGGCGCCGCTATGTGGCGGCTACGGACCGTGCGCTGGTTCTTCGACCCGCTGATCTCGATCGGTTTTCCGATGCCGAAGATCGCCTTCCTGCCGGTCGTTATGCTTTGGCTCGGTGTCTATGACCGGTCGAAGGTTTCCATGGTGGTGTTCGACGCCATTTTTCCGGTGGTGACCGCAACGCTCGCCGGACTTGCCGCGGTCAACAAGGAGTTGATCTGGTCGGCGCGCAATATGGGCGCGCGCGAGCACGAGCTAGTCTGGCAGGTGGCGCTGCCGGCAGCTTTGCCACAAATCCTTACCGGCTTGCAGGTCGCGCTGCCGATCGCGCTGATCGTAGAAATCGTCGTAGAAATGGCCATGGGAGGCTATGGGCTCGGTGCCGCCATGATGAGTGCCTCGCGCTTTGCCGATTCACGCGGCGTGTTCGCCGGTATCGTCGAGGTCGCGATCATCGGCTATGCGCTGATGAAGGCCATGGGCGCGATCCGCCGCCGTCTGCTCCTTTGGCACCATGAGGCGCAGGCCGCTGTTTAGATGAAAACTGCGGCATGCCGCGGGATTGCGCTTTCAACCCGCCTGCGCCCACTATTGCCATAGGAACTCGCCATTGCGCTCGGGAGAAACGGTCATGTTGCGAAGAATGGAATTGATCGCTTTGACGCTCTTGACTCTCTTGGCGCTCGGCGGCGGACCGGCGATGACGGAGCCGCTGCAGGTGCGTGTGTCCTGGACCGCTCCAGTCTCCGACTGGGCCTCGATCTGGCTGGAAAAGAAAGATCTCGCCCGCAACTATGGCAAAACCTATGTGTTTGACGCGGTGCATTATCGCGGCACACCGCCGATGATCACGGCGTTTGGCGCCAACGAACTGGACATCGGCTCCCTTGCCTACTCGACGTTGCCGATCGCGGTTGAAAATGCCGGCATGGACGATATGCGTGTCATCTCCGAGAATTTCGAGGACGGCTATCCGGGCTATTATTCCAACGAGTACGAGGTGCTCGCCGACGGCCCCATTCGCAGGGTCGAAGACCTCAAGGGCAAGGTGGTTGCCACCAATGCCGCCGGCAGCGCAGTCGACGTCGCCATGCGCGCCTTCCTGCACCAACATGGCCTCGAAGCCAACCGCGACTACACCATCATCGAGGCGCCGTTCCCGGCCATGCGTGCAATGCTGGCTGAGAAGAAGGCCGACCTCATCCCGGCGGTGCCGCCTTTCTCATTCGATCCGGAGCTTAAAAAAATTGGGCGAACACTGTTCACCAGCAAGGATGGGCTCGGCCTTTCGCAGTTTATCATGTGGACGGCGCGCAAGCCGTTTATCGACGCGCACCGCGCTGTACTCGTCGATCTGCTTGAAGATTCGCTGCGTATCATCCGCTGGTATCTCGACCCGCAAAATCACGACGCCGTCGAGCAGATCGCTGCGCACGTGACCAAGAAGCCGGCGAGCCAGTTCGGCTGGGTGTTCACCAAGAGCGACTATTACCGCAATCCGCAAATGCTGCCGAACCTCGACGCCTTGCAGAACAACGTCGATCTCGTGCAGAAGCTCGGCCTCGTGCATGCGCGGCTCGACGTGAAGGCCCACGCGGACTTAAGCATGATCGAGGAGGCCGCTAAGCGCCTACAATGACGTAATAACCCCTAAGCTTTCTTCGGCGACCAAGATTGTGGTCAATAGGCAGCTACGGGCGAAGGATCAGTCTCTAGTGTTGCCGCCCGGCATCAAAGCTAGGGCCGGTTTTGGTTATGTGGGCTGACGCAGCACTCAAGGATTGGCATGACTTCTACCTGCTGGTGGGGACGGCCGGCGCCACCCTGCTCGCCCTGCTGTTCGTTGCCGTTTCGCTCGGCGCCGGTTATTTGACCGAAGAGCGCCAGTCCGCGACGCGAACCTTCATGAGCCCGGTCGTGGCTCATTTCAGCAGCGTATTTTTCGTCGCCGCCATCGCTCTGTTTCCGACGCATGGCGCCAAATTGTTCGCGACGCTCGTTGGCGCGACGGCAGTGATCGGCGCCGGGATCTCGAGCTACATTACGGTTCAGGTCGTACGCACCGACCTGACCAACTTGATGGAAGACTATTTTGCCTACGGTGTGCTGCCCGGCTTCGGCTACGTCGCACTGCTGGCCGCCGCCGTGTCGATCTACCTGCAAATGGACTTTGGTCTCAATGCGCTCGCCGGCGCGCTTTTGCTGTTGACGCTCGTCAACATCCGCAATGCCTGGGACCTTACGCTGGCCATGGCGCGCAGGCGCCGGCGAGGCGAGGACTAAGCCCGAACCGCGGGCGCCGACCGGCGCTGGCAGGTTTCGCGGCCTACGCGATAATATGGAGCGGGCGGCGCGCGATAATGAGCTGCAAATTTTCCACATCCGACGAGGCGGGCGATGCGAACCGGCGACCTGACCGACTTTCCCTTCAAGAACAATGCCCCCGATCCACTCCTTTCCGGGAAACAGCTGCCGACATTCAAATTTGCGCTGGAGCAATCCGAAGGCAAAGTGATGGACGGCAGCTTCGGCAAGGAAGCGACCGTCACGCAATTGCCGATCTCCAAAGGGATCGCCGGCGTTTCCATGCGGCTTGAGCCCGGTGTGACTCGCGAATTGCACTGGCATGCGACCGCGGCCGAGTGGGCGTTTGTCATGGAAGGGCGCGTGCGCACCACCACGCTGGATCCGCTGGGCCGTTCCGAGATCAACGACTTCGATCCCGGCGATGTGTGGTACTTTCCGCGCGGTTATCCGCACGCGTTGTCCTGCCTCGGCGATGTGCCGTGTCATTTCATCCTGATTTTCGACAACGGCTATTTTTCCGAATTCGGGACTTTCAGCATCACCGACTGGCTCGGTCACGCCTCGCCAAAGCTTTTGGCGAAGAATTTCGGGCTTGCGGAGGCGACATTTGCCGGCATTCCGAAACAGGAAGCCTATTTCGTGCGCGGCGCCCAGCCGCCGGCGGAAGCGGCGCCCCTTCAAGGATCGCTTTATTCGCCGCCTGAAACTTTCAAATTCCGGATGCTGGCGCAGGAGCCGCATTCCATCCACAAATTGGGCCGCGAATGGCGGGTTGGCGCCAACCGATTTCCGATTTCGCAGACCATGACCGGCGTTGTTCTCGACCTCGAGCCGGGCGGCTTGCGCGAGCTGCATTGGCATCCCAACGCCGACGAATGGCAGTACGTCATCGAGGGCCAGTTCAGCGTGTCGCTGTTTGGCTCGCACGGCCGTTACCGCGTCGAGACACTGGCCAAAGGCGACGTCGCCTACGTTCCGCAAGGCTACGGCCACTCGATCGAAAACATCGGCAGCACGGCCGGCCGTGTCCTGATCGGGCTGAACACCGGCAATTACCAGGCGATCGACCTGTCGCAATGGATCGCCAGCAACCCGGCCTACCTGCTCGCGGATCATTTCGGCAAGCCGGCGGCGGCCTTTGAGAGTTTTCCCAAAACGCGTGCGTTTATCTCGCCGCCGGATGGGCAAGGAAACCGCGAAATCGGCTAGGCTTCCGCATTCGCCGGTAAAGGATACGGTTGCGCCGGGGCGCGGTGGCTCGCGCCGGATCGCGCTACCTTGCGGCAGCGCACATCAGAAAATTTCCCGATTTTTCATCCCCCCATATGGGGGAGTGACGCAGGCAATTCCGGCCGCCATGTTGCCTGTCCATTGGGAGGCCGGTTGAGAATTTCGGTGCTGTAAACGTATGGAGTACAAGAGATTTGTCGTGCGGGCGTTTGAGCAAGAACCGGGAAAGTGGCGCGCCAGCATTCGGCGCGCCGACGGCAAGCCGGTGAAAATAATTGGTGGCAAAAAGCTTTATCAAGGCAACATGAGCGGCGACGAACGCACGGCCGCCGCCGCTCTTCTTACCGCGATGGCCGCGATCGATGCCGGAGCATCTTCACGCGGCCGACCGGCGACCGAGAAATTTTGGCGCCGACGCGGGCAGTTTTCCAGGGATCGTCGAGATTAAGCGCCGGCCGCGATGCCGGTGGCAGCCGGCTACTGCCCGGCTTATCCGCCGGGGGATTAGCTTTCAGATATCTGCGGCGGCGGCGCTGCGGTCTTTTCGCGGCTGCAACTCAAGCCCATCCGGCAACCCATCGGGCATGTCGCGCGAAACCAGTTGCTGCGCGGGCAGATCAGAAGGCTTCATGGCGATCTCGCGTGCGACTGCCGCCGCCAGGCGATCGTCTCTGAGCTTTGCCCACACCCGCCGCACAATAGTTTCCGAAATCGGATGCAGCCCGAGATAAACGGGCTCGCCGTATTTCGACGTCGAGCCCAGAATATCGACTTCGCATCCGATACGCCGGTAAAGCCGGAGCTTTGACGCATCGAAATTGCCGATGATGGATTCAATCCCGGCCCGCATGGCGACATCGCCCAACGCCGCTATCAAAACCCTCGAGGTAAAGGTTATCGCTTCAATTCCGCCAGCCAGCACCTTCTCATCGAGGCAAAACCGGCTGCACTCCCAAATGGTCGGGGCGGCAAGGTGCACAGCGTCAGGAAGCGTATCGGAAAACACATCGCCGGCAAGGGTCGGGCCTGTCGTAGGGAGAAGACGCAGGCTGCCGTTCACTTCCCGGCCGAGGTCATCGGTGTAGATGATGTAGACGGGCGCTTCATCGTCGTAGCGATCACGCTCCCGACCGTCGACCACCCGGACATCCCATTTGAGCCGATCGTGGAAAAATCTGGCCCGCTGCCGGAACATTTTTTCCAGCAAGGTCGCGTGCCGGTGCGCATTCGAACTTTCGACGACGACGATCACCTCGCCGGCTCCTTGGATAATCAGCGGTCAGGGCCGCAAACTTATTAACGCGTGATGTCGCCGGCTTGATGTCGCAACGCCGCGAGCCGACAGGATCGGCTGTAAATTTATGAAATACTGCGAGTTACAGACTGATTGAAAAAACGGATGGCAATTTAAGCGCTTGTCAAACGACGAGCAGTCCAAGCTTAACCGCTTTGGTGACGGCCTGTGCCGAGGTCACGCAATCGAGCTTGTAATGAACCGATTTCACATAATCCCGCGTGGTGTGCGGCGAAATACTCAGGATCGTCGCAATTTCGGTGGTGTCCTTACCGAGCGCGATCCAGCGCAAACACTCAAGCTCGCGCGGTGTCAGTCGCGGCCGGTGTTCGCCGAAAAGCTCGGCGATAACGCGGCCGTGCAGCCGATTGGCGATCTGGATAAGCGCCGGCTGCGTGGCCGCTAAAAACCGAGCCCATTCCTGTTCGGAACCGGAAAACGAGGCAGCCAACAATCCGCGATGCCCATGCTTGGTCGATACCGGCACGGAGTAGCCATGCGGTCCGACGCCGTGCGCGGCGGCATCCGCGAGAAACGCAGCTTCTGGGCCGCCACTGATGCCAAGCTCGCGCCATTCGAACGGCAGCGTGCGCGCAAACCCCTCGCGAAGGATCGGATCGACGTCGGCGTACCCCATGCCGAGGTAGCGCGCCAGCCACGAGGCCGGATAAGTCAAGCGGATATAGGGATCGGTGGAGGGGCTGCCGCCAAACTTCGACGTGACATAGACCAGGTGATCGATGCGGAGGAAATTACGAAGCTCGCTGACGGCCGCTTGGATGTCCGGCTTTTCTTCAATGATTGAATATGCTTCCGCGAGCCATTTCTCGTCGCGACGCTCGCTCGGCATAACCCCGTCGCACGAAGCGGTCTTCGCGGAACGGATTCCGTGGCTGCTGTCGCCATCGTGCATCGGACGGCCCCCTGCCGTGCATGCTACCCAACTCAGAGCTCAATCGCCGTCCGTCGCCCAAAGCGCCAAGCAGCCAAGTTTCCGCATTTGGGCATTTAGAGTCAAACCTGGAAACGGCCGGTCGTTCCGGAAGCCGCACGGCGGCTATCCGCAATTCGTGACGGCCATATGTTGCCCGATTGAAGCAGAGGCGGTTTTCGCCGGCCGCCTAAAAAAACGCCAAGGTGCGGATTTCGATGCTCTCGCGCGGGCGCGCGTTGGGGGGCGAGGTCGGATCGTTGAATGCGGTGTGTGCGGTCCAGCGCGCGCGGCCGTCCTCCTCTGAATCGAACACCTTGAACACAATCGCTTCGTCGCGGCGCATGCGCGGAAACCAGAACCATTTGTGATTGGGGTTGAAAGTGATGGCGTAGGTTTGGCCGACGCGGTGCTGATAGCGCCGCTCGGAAATCACCAGATCGTCGTCCGAGACGCTGCGCGCGTCGCAGATCGCCAGCGGGAAGCTTTCGACCGGCAGCCGGATCGGGCGCCACACCTGCACGACGGCAAAACGGCGCTTGAGCAAGTGTTCCGCCTCGTCGGGCAGAATGTCGCGCACCCGCTGCGGCGCCGACCACTCGGTGTAATCGTTATGCACGCGCGGCACCACTTCGCGGATTTTGCGCCGCTCGCGCTCCGCATCATCGGCGGTTCGCAGCGTATGATCGAAGATCACCACGCGCTTGGCACCGCTTTCGGCTTTTACCAGCGCTTCCATCTCCGGATAATAGGTGCGGCGCACCTCCGCATCGTCGAAAAAGTCGGCGACCTTGGTGTCGTGCGGCACGAACCGGAAACCTTCCCGCTCAAGCTTGAAATCGTCAGCGAACGGGCGGCCGTTGCGCAGGATGACCCGGTGCGGATCGGGCTTGCCGTTGCGGACATCAACCGTTCCGCCAGGCCCGGCCTCGGTAATGATTTTTTCGCCGGTACTGATGAGATAATTCAGGGTCGCCTCGATCTGCGGAACGGTGTCCAGCGCCGCCGGCCGCTCAAGAACCTGATCCATGGTTCGCTCCTGCGCGCATTGCGCGATAATTCGTGTACCGCGTTAACATAGCCCCCGGGCGGAGGCCTGGTAAGATGCAGGGATCATCGCGCGGTTCAATTCCGCCATGCGTGGCCAGGGGGCGCAACCATCGCGCGTTCTCCGAACGCTTATTCCGCTGATTTTCGTTACTACCTGAACGCATTTGCGAAGAAAAAATTTCCTATTCAAGGCGAACGACACCAGCCATAACTTGGCAGCAAGGCTGTTCGTGCCAATAGTGTGGTCGTCTTCTTTCCGATGCGCGGTGCGGTCCGTTGGCCAGACGTAGTCATAGCGGTTTCTTTCCGGGTGTCCTGATTGTTGGCGCGCTCGCGGCCGGCTGTCCGTCAATCGCGTTCGCGGTCAACTGCAAACCGAACCATTTCCGGCCGGTGGCCTTTGTCCACACCATGGGACGTTGCGAATTCGACGCGGCGACGCTGAGCTTCCGCGGCACGCCGGCCGATCAGGCGCGATGTTTGAT
This sequence comes from Xanthobacteraceae bacterium, assembly GCA_036490575.1. Classification (GTDB taxonomy): domain Bacteria; phylum Pseudomonadota; class Alphaproteobacteria; order Rhizobiales; family Xanthobacteraceae; genus BOG-931. The sequence continues at coordinate 44,151 of DASXDP010000092.1, read as the reverse complement.
GCGAGGTGTGGACTCTTCACGCAATCTCGGCCCCGAGCTGGAAAGCTTGCCGCCAGGGCTCGCGACCCGCGTCGGCGCCGACACCGGATTGCCGCCCCGGGAGATTCTGAGCGCTTACCTTTCCAAACAAGGGCTGGAGTGGGATTTCGCCGCCTACCTCTGGCAGCCGTTGTCACGCGCCAATGACAACGATCCGGACGCGCCGATGGCGCGCTATTTCGTCATCCACGACACCAGCGGACCGAACTACGGGTCACGCTCGTTTCCGGCCGATATCGACGACACCTCGCGCATCAACGATCTCACCCACTTCGAATGCTCGGACGGCCACGGCAAGGCCCATGTGGTCGTCAACCGCGTCGGCGGAATGCTGCTCAACCACGAACTGGCAACGCCGTGGCGCGAGACCAAGTTCGAGCTGGCGGGGAATTTTTCCGGCGCGCTGAAGGGCTTGTTCCTGCACACCGAGCTGGTACAGCCGAGGCGAAGCGCCTCGCGGCGCGGTCGTGACGATGCGCTCGCTCCCAATCCGGGCTTCACCGCCGCGCAGTACGATCGTCTGGCGCTCCTCTACACCATCGCCAGCGTGCGTGCCGGGCGTTGGCTCATCCCGGCCTTTCACGCCGCGCTCGACGCCGACATTCCCAATGGTCACGACGATCCATTGAACTTCGACGTTGCAAGCTTTGCCGCAAGCCTCGACCGTCTCGTTGCCGGCTTGCAAGAGCCCGCTCCTCCGCCAAACCCGGAGCAGCCGGCCGCGCCGGCGGCGACCCCACCCTCCCCGGCCTATTCCCGGACCATTACCGCTCCGTCCGCCCACGCTGCTATGGTCGAACCGGAGGTGCGCGGTCCCGACGCCGTCGCGCCTCCGATCGAGCCTCTGCAAAATGCGGCGCGTGACAGCGAGAGCACGAGTGAAGGCAAAGCTGAAAGCAAAACCGAAAAAAGCGACGACGCCGTCGCTCAACATTGCCAGACGTTCTTCTTTAAAGGCCATCGCCGGCGCGTTTGCCGGCCTGATGTTGCCGAACACGGCCGGCGCGCAATCGTCCGGGCGGTTGTCTTTCGATCAGTGGATCGCCGAGTTTGGCGCCAAGGCAACGGCGCATGGAATTACGGAGGAAACCTACGCGCGGGTCATGCGCGGTTTACGCCCTGACTCGACCGGGCTCGAGGCCATCCACAGCCAGCCCGAATTCACCGAACAGCTCTGGCAATATCTCAACCGCCGCGTCTCCGACTGGCGCGTCCTCACCGGCAAACAAAAAGCGAAAGAGCACAACGCGCTGCTCACGCGCATCGAACGCGATTTTGGCGTCGATCGCGGCGTCATGCTCGCGGTGTGGGGAATTGAATCGAGCTACGGCGATCCGGTGGTGCAGGAACGCTATATGCGCCCGGTTATTCCGTCACTGGCGACGCTCGCCTGGGCCGAGCCGCATCGCCGCACCTATTGGGAAGAGGAACTGATCAACGCGCTCACCATTGTGCAAAACGGCTGGAGCACGCCCGCCGAAATGAAAGGCTCGTGGGCCGGCGCCATGGGCCATACCCAGTGGATGCCGGAAGTCTGGCTCCATCTCGGAATCGATTACGATCGTGACGGCAAGGTTTCCCCGTTCGGCCCGCCCGATGATGCGCTGGCCACGACAGCCAAATTTTTTGTCGATCGCGGCAAATACCGGCGCGGCGAACATTGGGGCTACGAGGTGCGCCTGCCGGCAGGCGCGGGTCACGCGGCGCGCAGTTACGCCGAATGGCAGAAGCACGGCGCCGTTCGCGCCGACGGCCAGCCTTTTCCTGAAGACAAAGTCAAAGTGAAGCCGTGGACGCCGGTCCCGGGCGGTCCCGCTTTCCTCCTCGGGCCCAACTTCTATGCCGTGCACGCTTACAACCCGTCGATGAACTATACGCTTGCTCTCGTGCATCTGGGCGACCGCATCATGGGCGGCGGCGATTTCGTGCAAAAGTTTCCGGGAAGCGAACGCACGCCGACGCTTGCCGAGGTGCAGGAAATCCAGCAGCGCCTGACCGCGCGCGGCCTCGACACCGGCGGCACCGACGGCCGCGCCGGAAACGACACCATGGTCGCGGTGCGCAACTTCCAGCGGCAGAACGGCATCGATCCGGCCGACGGCTATGCAGGCGTGGGGCTTCTGGCCCGCTTGCGTCAGGGCTCGTGATGCGCTCCGATCAATGCTATCCCTCCGCCGTCATCGAGGAGCACTGAATGTCCCCCTCGCCGTCCGCGAGCGAGCGTCCGACGACCAAAGTCCCCGCCGCCGATGAATCTATCGCCGCGCTGGAGCGGCCGCGGCCGGCCGGCGTCAACGCCGCCGCCTTCGGCAGCGACGTCGTCGCGGACACGCTCCGCGCGCTCAACATTCCCTATATCGCGGTGACCCCGGGCGCGAGCTATCGCGGCCTGCACGACAGCATCGTCAATTATCTCGGCAATGCCGGTCCGCAGATGCTTCTTTGCGTACACGAGGAAGCCGCGGTCGCCATCGCGCAGGGCTATGCGAAAGTCACCGGCACGGCGATGGCTGCGGCAGTGCACTCCAACGTCGGGTTGCAACACGCTACCATGGCGATGTTCAACGCCTGGTGCGACCGGATGCCGGTGCTCGTCCTCGGAGCCACCGGGCCGGTGGACGCCGCCAAGCGCCGGCCGTGGATCGACTGGATTCACACCGCCCGGGACCAGGGCGCGCTGGTGCGCGAATACACCAAATGGGACGATCAACCGGCTTCGCCCGCCGCCTCCCGCGAAGCGCTGCTGCGCGGCGCCTGGATCGCCAACACCGCGCCGCAGGGCCCGGTCTACATCAATCTCGACGCAGAAATGCAGGAGGCCAAGCTCCCCGAGCCGCTGCCGCCGATCGACGCGGCGCGCTACATGCCGCCGATCACGACCGCGGCACCAGCAGACGCGCTGCGCGAAGCGGCCGCGCTGCTGAAATCGGCCAAAGGGGTCGTGATCCTGGCTGGACGCGCTTCGCGGCGCGAGGAGCCGTGGCAGGCGCGCATCGCGCTCGCTGAAGCGCTCAACGCCAGCGTCGTCACTGATCTCAAGATCGGCGCGAGCTTCCCGACCGATCATCCGCTGCATGCCGGCGCGCCACGCGACGTGACGGTGGACACCGTGCCGGCGTTGCGCACCGCCGATGTGATCTTGTCGCTCGATTGGGTCGATCTCGCCGGCGCTTTGCGCGGCCTGGGTCCCGCTCCATCGGCGAAAGTAATTCAGGTCTCGCTCGACCACCGCATCCACAACGGCTGGAGCATGGATTATCAGGCGTTACCGCCGGTCGATCTGTTCCTTTCCGCCGATCCCGATCTTGTCGTCGCCGACCTGGTGCGCGAAATCGGCGGTGGGCGCCCGCGCGCCGCCAAGGAGCGGCCGGCTCCCGCGCCCGATCGCGAGCCGCAAGGTTTCACCAACGAGCACATTGCGCGCACGCTGCGAAAAGTTCTCGGCGATCGGCCGACGAGCCTGACGCATCTTCCACTGTCATGGGAGGATCGCTGGTGGCCGTTCCGCCATCCGCTCGATTTTCTCGGCTCTGACGGCGGCGGCGGCGTCGGCGGCGGACCGGGCATTTCAGTCGGTGCGGCGCTGGCGCTGAAGAATTCCGGACGGCTTCCGGTCGCGATCTGCGGCGACGGCGATTACCTGATGGGAGTGACCGCGATCTGGACGGCGGTGCATTACAAAATTCCCGTGCTCTTCGTCATCGCCAACAACTGCTCGTTCTACAATGACGAACTGCATCAGGAACGCATGGCGCGCATGCGCTCGCGGCCGGTCGAAAACAAATGGATCGGTCAGCGCATGTCCGATCCGGAAGTCGACATCGCCGCCATGGGACGCGCGCAGGGCGCACAAGGATTCGGGCCGATAAAGGATCCGGCGAAGCTGGCCGCGGCGCTGCAAGAGGCGATCGCCGTCGTCGATGCCGGCGGCGTTGCCGTCGTCGATGTACGTGTCGAGCCCGGCTATAACGCTGCCATGACCGCGGCAATGACCCGCGCCAAAAGCTAAAGTGGAGGAACCAGTATGAATACCGCAGTCCCCCTCAAATCCCTGAAAGCCCAGCCGCTGCGGTTGCCCGATCGTCGCGATGCGTTCTACGGCGGCGCCTGGCATGCGCCGAAATCCGGCCGCCGCGTCGACACCATCAATCCGGGGACCGGAGAATCGCTCGGCAACGTCGCCGATTGCGGCGCCGAGGATATTGATGCCGCAGTCGCCGCGGCCAAGAAAGCCTTCGACGGCTGGCGCAACACACCTCCCCTCGAGCGCGGGTGGCTATTGAAGCGCGTCGCCAACGTGGTGCGCGAGCACGCCGACGAGCTTGCCATGATCGATGCCGCCGATTGCGGCAATCCGGTCGCCGAGATGGTGATGGATGCGACCGTCGCCGCCGGGCTGATCGACTTTTATGCCGGTCTCGTCACCGAAGTGAAAGGCGCGTCCATTCCGATGGGGCCGGGCTCGGTCAATTTCTCGGTGCGCGAACCGCGCGGCGTCGTCGGCCGCATCTTTCCGTTCAACCATCCGTTCATGTTCTGCGCCGGCAAGGCGGCCGCCCCGCTCGCCACCGGGAATACCGTAGTGATGAAGCCGCCGGAACAGGCGCCCCTGTCGTCGCTCCGCCTCGCCGAGCTTATCGGCGAAATTCTGCCGCCCGGTGTTTTCAACGTCGTGCCCGGCGGTCGCGAAGCCGGCAACGCGCTGACGACGCACAAGGACGTAGCGGCGATCGCGCTGATCGGCTCGGTGCCGACCGGCCGCGCCGTGATGAAGGCGGCCGCCGATACGCTCAAACCCGTAATGCTCGAACTCGGCGGCAAGAACGCGCTGATCGCCTATCCGGACGCCGATCCCGACGATGTCGCCGGCGGCGTGGTCGGCGGCATGAACTTCACCTGGTGTGGCCAATCCTGCGGCTCGACCAGCCGCGCCTTCGTTCACGAGAAGATCTACGACGCCGTGCTGGAGAGGGTGAAAGCCAAGATCGCCCACTTCAAACCGGGCATCGCCACCGATCGCTCGACCACCATGGGTTCGATCATCTCGAAAACGCAGTACGAGCGCATCCTTGGCTTTATCGAGTCCGGCAAGCAGGAAGGCGCGCGGCTGTTTCACGGCGGCGGCAAGCCGTCCGATCCGGCGCTGGCCAAGGGCTTCTTCATCGAGCCGACGGTGTTCGCCGACGTGCAGCCGAACATGCGCATCGCACGCGAGGAGATTTTCGGCCCGGTTCTTTCGATCTTCAAATGGAAGGATGAGGCAAAAATGCTCGAAGAGGTCAATTCGGTCGAATACGGCCTGACCGCTTCGATCTGGACCAACGATCTTTCGACCGCGCACCGCACCGCCTCCGCCGTGCAAGCCGGATTCGTGTGGATCAACGAAGTCTCAAGACACTTCCTCGGCGCGCCGTTCGGCGGCTACAAGCAATCCGGCATTGGCCGCGAAGAATGTTTCGAGGAAATGCTTTCGTACACGCAGGAAAAGAACATCCACGTGAAGCTCAAGCCGCCGAAGGTTTAGGGAGCGGTCCTAAGCCGCGGCGGCGCAATGTACGCTTGCGGAGATAAAATCGACCTCGCGCAGCCGCGCTTAGTGAAGTCGGGTGATCAATTTCGACAAATTGGCGCCGGCGAACTGCTGCGCAGCGCAAACTTGCGGACTGCTCCGGAATAGCCGGCGTGCCCGCCGGCCACCGTCGACGTCGTAGCATTCAGAGCGTACGAGGATTTCCCTAGCAACAGCTTTCGCTACACCAGCCGGAGGTGCCGCACTTACACGTATGAGCTGGGCATTTGAGAGCCGTCTTCACGTTATGACAACACGCTGAAGCGGCGGTGGATGATCCGCATACCAAACCTTAGTTGTGGACGATGACGCAACTTCCCGGCGTGTGGGCATCTGCATTCGATGCGAACGTCATCATAACGAGCATCGCGGGAGCCGCGATCAGCGCGAGCATTGAAATTTTTGCCATTGGTTCCCCCAAAAATAAAACCGTTTGAAATCCCGCCTTATATCCTAAACATCAGTCGCAGCGGTTGGCAATGGAGCCATCCGTTTCGATAACCCAGTCGCTACCCGGGATGTGTCTGGCCGCAGACGGATGCGAGCACAACAAAAACGAAAACGAAGCGTCCCGCATCGGGATTAAATGATGGCGTGATTACGACCCTGGGGTCCACCGGAAGGTAGAAGTTCTTTTAGGTACTTTACCGAAGCGCCGATCGACCAGGTATGAGGGAAAACAACGCGCGCAAAAACGTGATTTCCCGGCCGCATCGTCACAGCGCGCTTGCGCCGGTAAAATCGAAACGACGCCGCTAGCGACCGAACGGTACGATTTTGTTATCGGCGTCGTGTCCGATGTCGGCGCGTCCGAGATAGGGAATCCCGGCTCTGCCGCACCAGTATCGGGCGATCTCTTCCTCGTTCATCCCGAAGTCCGGCTCGTTCGGCGTGATGCTGCTGCAACGGCCGAGCATGATGCCTGCCGCCTGCCGGACGTTGGCGCTGGCCGTGACGTGAAACAGCGAGCGATCGATCCGATACATCGCCTCCCCTACCTCCTCCAGCATGAGCACATGGCCCTCGAGGTTGGGTTCGAGCGGAGTGCCAAGCAGATGGCTCAACACCGTCATGTTGAACGCCGCGGTCTTTTTCACACCGTCGACCGCCGGTTCGAGTGACTCCGGTGCCCGATCGATCAGCCACGCGAGCGCCCTCGCAACCGCTTTGTCCCCGCCGTCGCGGCGGATGTCCTGCGCGACCGGGCCGTGCGCGACGCCCGTAAAGCCAGCACGGTACAACGCCGCCAGCAGCATCCCCGCATCGCTGTAGCCTAGATAGGCTTTCTCCCGGGAGGGCTGCCGCAACCGGGGCATGATCGATTCGACCACCCGGCACGACCCGTAGCCACCGCGCGCAAACCAGACCGCGTCATAGCTCTCATCGTTGGCAACTTCGAGGAAAGCCCGGGCTCGGGTTTCGTCGTCACCGGCAAAATGGCCGTGCGATGCAAAGCACTGCGGGTGGAAAACGATCTCGGGCGTCCGGTCATGATAGAGACGCGCCGCGAGCGCCGGCACGCTTGCGGCGACGTCTTCGGACATGCGTGAGGCGGGCGCGACGACGCCGATCTTGTAGTTGTCCTCGCTCATTCACGCGTGCCGGTCGAGTTGTTCCTCATGGCCAATGTTTGTAGGTTTCCCCGATGTCCGAAAATGGAGACTACTTTTTCTGCGGCATCGGCGGTAGCGGCATGACTCCCCTCGCCCTGATCATCCAGGCGCGCGGCGGACATGTCGAGGGCTCCGACCGCGCGCTCGACCAGGGCCGCAACGGCGAACGGTTCGATTTCCTGCGCGCGCGCGGCGTTGTGCTCCATCCCCAAGACGGCAGCGGCCTTCGCCGCGACAGCCAGACCCTGGTCGTCTCCACCGCGGTCGAGGAGACGGTGCCCGACGTCAAGGCGGCGCGGCGCGTCGGGGCCACGGTCGTGACTAGGGCCGAGCTTCTCGCCCAGCTCTTCAACAGCGCCACACTCGGCGTCGGCGTCGCCGGCACCAGCGGCAAGTCCACCACCGTCGGCATGATCGGCTGGATTTTGGAGCGCGCCGGAAAAAGCCCGACCATCATGAACGGCGCCGATATGAAGAATTTCATGGATTCCGGCGCGCCATTTGCGAGTGCGCGGGTTGGCGCCGGCGATATTTTCGTCAGTGAAATCGACGAGAGCGACGGCTCGATCGAACTTTTCAAGCCGGCCGTAGCGGTCGTGAACAACATTTCGCTGGACCACAAGTCACTTGACGAGCTGCGCCGCCTTTTCCGTGATTTCGTCGCCAAGGCCCAAACCGCGGTGTTGAACCTCGACAACGAGGAAACTGCGGCGCTTGCCGAATGCCTTAAGCCGAGACACGGCGTGACCTACAGCTTGCGCGCGGCGCACGCCGATCTTTTGGCTTCTGCGCCCAGTCCCGCGCCGGCGGGAATAACCTTTCAGGTCGTCGCGCGCGAAACCGGCGAGACCGCTACGGTCGAGCTCAAAGTGCCGGGCCTGCATAACGTCTCGAACGCGCTCGCAGCATTGTGTGCGGCGAGAGTTTGCGGCGTCGGCCTCGCAGAGGCTGCTTCCCATCTGGGAAAATTCAGCGGCATTCGCCGGCGGCTGGAGGTCGTGGGCACTGTGAACAATATCACGGTGATCGACGACTTCGCCCATAACCCCGACAAGATCGCCGCCACGCTCCAGACCCTGCACGGATTTCCCGGCCGTTTGTTGCTGATGTTCCAGCCTCACGGTTACGGCCCGATCCGCCTGATGCGAGACGCCCTGGTGGATTGCTTCGCGCGGGCGTTGAACGATGCGGACGTTCTGGTCATGCCCGAACCCGTCTATTTCGGCGGCACTGTCGACCGCAGCGTCGGAAGCCGCGAAATTATCAGCGACGTCCAACAGCACGGCCGTAATGCGTTTGCTTTTCCAGATCGCGACGGTTGCGGCGACGCTTTAGTCAAGCTGGCCCGCCGTGGCGACCGGATCGTGATCATGGGCGCGCGCGACGATTCGCTGTCGCAATTCGCGCGGACGTTGCTCACCCGCCTGCAAACGGTCTGAGAGCGATCGCGCCGTGATCGCAAACTTCAGACCTTGAACGTCTCCAGCGTTCCCGGATGAAACAGCTCCTCGACCCTCACCCGCCGCGGCGAAAGTCCCTGGGAATGGTGCTGGCCGAGAAAATAATCGATCACCTTGCGATTCGCCTCGACGCCGTATGCCCAGAAATCTTCGCCCATCAGCGTGCGCGCCTCGATTAACCGCTCCTCGACAAAGGGCAGCGTCACTTTGGTCGATGACGTGTCGGAGAGTTTTTGCAGCGCGATGGCTTTGGATTGCGCGAACGCCTTGAACACCGCAGCCGGCAGCCACGGGTGCTTCTCCGCAAGCTCGCGACGCACGCCGATCAGATGCATGATCGGGAAAAAGCCGGTGCGCTTGAAATAATCGCTGGCGGCGGCGACGGGGTCGGCAAACAGCCATCCGATATTGGGATGGCCGCGCTCGAACGGCGGCGGCACCCGCGGCGCGATGATGCCGTCGATCTCGCCGGATTCGAGCATGCTCGAGAGTGTGCGGTCGGCCGGCGCATCGGTAAGCTTCACGTCTTTTGGAAGGGTTATGCTGATCTTTTCCAGCCGGCCGGGTTCAACCAAGCCGGCGCGAACCCAGTGAACATCGGACGGCTTGACGCCGTGATCGTCGTCCAGGATGGCGCGCGCCCACACATTGGCGGTGAGCTGATATTCCGGCACGCCGATCTTCTTTCCCTTGAGGTCGGCGGCCTTTTTGATGCGGTCGGTGCGGACGTAGATCGCGGTGTGGCGGAAGGTGCGCGACACGAACGCCGGGACGCCGACGTACGGCGCACCGCCCTGCGCGGTCTTGACCGTGAAGCTCGACATCGATAGCTCGCAGATGTCGAACTCCTCACCACGGAAAGCGCGAAAAAATATCTCTTCCGGCGGCAGCGCCATGAACACCGGATCGACGCCGTCGATCTGCACCTCGCCGTCAGACAACGGACGCGTGCGGTCGTAGTCGCGCACGGCGACGGAAAGGGTAAGCTTCGACATCGTTTCCTCCGGTACCGGCGTTCACATAGCCGCCCGCACCCGGTCGTGCCAAGAGTGAAGACGGAGAACAGCTATGCGCCTGCCCCTCTATCAAATCGACGCTTTTACGGGCGACTTGTTCAGCGGCAACCCGGCCGCCGTGTGTCCGCTGGAGCACTGGCTGCCGGATGAGACGATGCAGGCGATCGCAGCCGAGAACAACCTCGCCGAAACCGCCTTCTTCGTCCGCGACGGCCACGGCTACGCGCTCCGCTGGTTCACGGCGACCGTCGAAGTCGATTTGTGCGGGCACGCGACGCTGGCGTCCGGCTTCGTCGTCATGAACTTTCTCGAGCCAGAACGCGAAGCGGTAAGCTTCCGTACCGTTAAAGCGGGAACGCTGACGGTGTCGCGCGACGCCCGCATGCTGGTCATGGATTTTCCGTCACGCCCCGCCGTGCCGGTCGAAGCACCCGCGGGCTTGCTCGAAGCGCTCGGCGGAACGCCGCGCGCGGTGCTGCGCGCCCGCGATTATCTCGTGGTCTATGACAGCGCCGCCGATGTTGCCGCGCTCAAACCGGATTTCGCGGTGCTTGCGGCCGTGAAAGATTGCTGGGCGGCGATCGCGACAGCGCCCGGCGAGGGCGCCGTTGATTTTGTTTCGCGCTTCTTCGCGCCGGCGCAAGGCGTGCCCGAAGATCCGGTGACCGGCTCCTCACACTGCACGCTCACGCCTTACTGGGCGGAGCGCCTCGGCAAGAACACACTGGAAGCGCGGCAAATATCGCAGCGCGGCGGCGCGCTCCGCTGCACGCATAAAGGCGAGCGGGTCACCATTGCCGGCCAGGCCGTGCTTTATCTCGAAGGACAAATTTCGGTGTAACGGTTACCTCGGATATTACCGCCGTGAAAACGGCCGAAGTGGCGGGCCAGCATCAGGCCGAGCAACAGAAAGCCGAGCCCTGCGCTTGCCGCATCGGCGGTAGAACCGAGGGTAAAGTCGCCAACACGGCAGATCAGGACGTAGGCGACGGCGAGGTTGAACGCGCCCCACACCACGTTGACGGTCGGCGAGGAAAGTCCCCGTCCTGGCGGTTTGGCGAACGGGCTTTGAAAGCAACGTCCTGTCATCCCGCTGACGGCGTGGGGAATGGCGTTGGCAAGAAATGCTCCGCCGAAAAAATACGAAACGAGATGCCACCAGTTCATCGGTCCCCTCACCATGGTTCATTGGAAGCCGGCGAGGCGGCTCGGCGGCGCCTTAAGCCTTCCGAATAGGATCGATAGCTCAAGCTCCTTTTACCAGCAGAGCCGCGGCGGGACTCGTCGGGCCGGGCGAAAAAGCCGCCATTTTTGGCCCGCAACGGCGAAAGGCCCAGGGCTGAAGCCGGGTCGATTTGGCCCGCCACCCCCCCCGGCCGTTTATCTCCCCGCAAGTTTTTGCCCGCTATCGTACCCAGTCGGGCGCGCGAATCGATTTATGGCGGTCATAGAACATCCAGCCGGAGCGAGGCTCGCTCCCAACGGCTACCCGGCGATTTTGTCGCTGATGCCCGTTATCGCCGGGCTTGGCTATGTCGCCGCCTACCCCCTGCTCGACTGGCTCAGTTACGTCGAGCCGTTTGAGGGGCTCGACATAACCCCCTGGAATCCTCAGGTCGGTTTAAGCTTTCCGCTAGTCCTGCTGTTTGGCCGCCGCACTATTCCATTCCTGTTCATCGGGCCTTTCGTTTCGCATCTGCTGTTGAACTTTTCGCCGGTCGACCTGACCGAGGGCATCGCTCACTCAGCCGTTATCGGCAGCGGCTATTCAGCCGCCGCGCTGTTTTTGTTGCGCCCAGCCACGCGTTTCGATCCGGCGTTGCCCTCGACGCGCGACCTGATCCTGCTGATGCTTGCGGCGTTGGTGAGTACCGCGTTTATTGCTGTGGGATATGTCGCGACGACGACGCTTTCCGGCTATCTGGAGCTGCAGGACTTCCTCGAGGCCATGCTGAGTTATTGGGTGGGCGACCTGATTGGCGTCATGGTCGTCACACCGTTCGTGCTGGTGGCGCTGTTGCGCAAGCATACGGTGCAAATGTCATTCGAAGTGGTCTTGCAATTCGCCGCAATCGGCGGCGCGCTGGTGCTGATTTTAGGTTTCCACGAAGCGCAGCCCCTGCAGCTGTTCTATTTGCTGTTTTTGCCGATCGTGTGGATGGCGTTGCGCGGCGGCCTCGAAAGCGTGACCATCGGGCTTTTGCTGACCCAGCTCGGACTGATCATCGGCGTCACACTGGCGCCGTCGCGGCCGGAAGGATTTACGGCGCTGCAAACTCTCATGCTGGTGCTGACCGCCACGGGTCTCATCGCCGGCGAATTGGTCACCGAGCACCGGCGCACCGAAGCCAAACTGCTGCTGCAGCAGAAAGCCCTCGCCCGAGTGGCTCAGGTCGGCGGCATGAAGGAGCTTTCTGTCGCCATCGCCCACGAGCTAAACCAGCCGCTCACGGCGGCGCGCACCTACGCGCGACTGGTCGCGGACGCCGCGCGCGACGACTGCGTCAACTCCGCCGAGATCGCCGACATCGCCGCCAAGGCGGTGGCGCAGGTCGAGCGCGCGGCCCAGGTGGTGCGAAGCTTGCGGTCGCTGCTGTCGCTCGATCGCGGCCATCGCCTGGCGTGCAGCGTCGAGCGTCTGATCCGCGAGGCGCTGGCGCTGTGCGAGCCGGAACTCGATCAGGTCAATGCCAGGGTTCGCGTCGCCGCCGCCAGCCGGCTGCCGCCGGTGCTGGTCGACTCCCTGCAGGTCGAACAAACCTTGCTCAACCTCATCCGCAACTCGATCGACGCCTTCAAATCGGCTGACGTCAGCAGCGGCACAATTTTGATCGAAGCAAGTCGCGCCGGCGAGGGCTTCGTCGAAATTCGCGTCGCGGACAATGGCCCGGGCTTCCAGACCGACGTGTCGGAAAATCAATTCCTGCCATTCTCGACCACAAAGCCCGAGGGCCTCGGCTTCGGTCTGGTGCTGTGCAAGACCATCGTCGAGGCGCATGGCGGCCGCATCTGGCTCGGTCACTCGATCCGGGGCGCCGACGTCCACTTCACGCTGCCCACCGTGGAGCGCCTCGATGAGTGACGCCGTTCGCATCGCGCTGATCGACGATGACGCCGCGGTGCTTGACTCGCTGCGCCTTTATCTGTTGCGGCAGAACCTCGATACCTCATGTTTTCCCTCCGCCGAAGACTTTCTGTCGTCGGTCGAGGATGCCGCGCGTTTCGACTGCGTCGTCTCCGATGTGAGTATGCCGGGCATGTCCGGCCTTGAGCTTCTCGGGCGACTTGCCGATCGCGGCGTGCGCTGGCCGGTCATCCTGATCACCGGTCACGGCGACGTCGATATGGCGGTCAAAGCGATGAAAGCCGGCGCCTTCGATTTCGTCGAAAAGCCGTTTGATGAGATTCATCTGCTCGAAACCATCCGCAACTCGCTGGAACGCAATCGCAGGCAGACCCGCGACGACGCCGAAATCGGAGACTTGCGCAAAAAATTCGATGGGCTTTCTGCGCGCCAACGGCAAGTCATGGAGCTTGCGGCCAGCGGGTTATCCAGCAAGGAAATCGCCCGCCGGCTCGATATCAGCGCCAAAACGGTCGAGAACCACCGTGCCTGGGTGATGGAGCGGATTGGCGCGCGCAATCTGGCCGAATTGGTGCGGATGGCCATCAAAGTGGAGCGCAACGCCTAGTCTGGCTGGGATTTTCGCCACATCTAGGTAAAAACCCCCAGGTGTTCGCAAGCCTCTTTAAATGGCCATTTCGCCAGCGGTGCTAACTATTTGCAAAACTTTGCCGCACAAAATGCACGCAAATTGAGGTCAAAACGGGAGTGCTGGATATGCGGCTGATTTACAAATTTCTGAAAGATGAAAACGCCGCTACGGCTATCGAATACGGGCTTATCGCCGCCGGAATTTCGATTGTGATCATCACCACGGTCAAAGGCATCGGCACCAAGCTCAACACCACCTTTGGGTCGATCTCAACCCAACTGAAGTAGCCTTCCCGCCTCCCTGCCGGAAATTCCGCGACGTCGCGGACTTCAACCATCAGCGATTCAACTTGTCGCAAACGGTTCGGCCACCGCGATGTCGGTCAGGCGGAATTGGACGCGCTCTTCGCCCTGATAGCGGTCTAGCGTCAAAGAGCCTGCGGCATGCACCTGCCGGCCGCGGCTTTGCAAGAGCGCCGTGCCAAGTTTCTGGCCGCCGGCACGGAAGGCGATGGCATTTACGCCGGCCCCATCAGCAGATTTCAGCCTTACGCGGATGTGCGCCTGGCCGACCTCTTCGGCATAGGCGACGGTATGCGCCGGCAACGCGATGGTCGGCTCGGGGTTGCCGGAACCGAATGGACCGGCGCGCTCGAGCAGCGCCACCAGTTCGTGGTCGGCGCCCGCTGCGCTGAGGGCGCCGTCGATCAAAAGCCCGTTAGCGCGCCGCGCGGTCTCCACATCAGCGCTGAGGGTGGATTCAAAGAACGCACGAAATGCGGCGAGCGCCTCGCGGCGCAGCGTCACGCCGGCAGCCATGGCGTGACCGCCGCCCTTGACCAGCAAACCCTCTGACACGGCGCCGCGCACTGCGCGCCCGATATCGACGCCCGCGATCGATCGACCTGAGCCCGTGCCAATGCCGCCGGGCTCGAGGGCGATGGCGAAAGCCGGGCGCCCGAACTTTTCTTTCAGCCGCGCGGCCACGATGCCGACAACACCGGGATGCCAGCCCTCGGCCGCGGTGACCACGACGGCGCCCTTCTCCTCAAGGCCCAACGCGGCCACGGCCTCGGCTTCCGCCGCCGCCAACGTATCCATTTCGATCATTTGCCGTTCGCGGTTGAGCCGGTCGAGCTCGGCGGCGATTTGCGCCGCCTTGTCCGGGTCTTCTTCCAGCAGCAGCTTCACCCCAAGATCGGCCCGACCGATGCGCCCGCCGGCATTGATGCGCGGCCCCAAAAGAAATCCGAGATGCCAGGCCTCCGGCGGACCCGAAAGCCGCGCGACGTCCATCAGGCTTCGATGCCCCATGCGCTCGCGGCGGCGGAGCGCGATGAGGCCCTTGGCGACGAAAGCGCGATTAAGACCGACGAGCGGCACGACATCGGCAACGGTGCCGAGCGCGACATCGTCGAGCAGCGCCAGAAGATCCGGCTCGGGGCGGCCTGCGTTCCAGAAGCCACGGGTGCGCAATTCGCGGTTGACCGCCACCACGGTCATGAAGACCAAGCCGACCGCGGCGAGATGACCGAGACCGGAGAGATCGTCGCGGCGGTTCGGATTGACGATGGCAAACGCCGTCGGCAGCGCTTCGTCCGCCTGGTGGTGGTCGACGACCACGACATCGACGTTCAGCGCGCGCGCTTGCGCCAGCGGCTCGAGGCTGGTGGTGCCGCAGTCGACTGTCACCAGCAGCGTAGCCCCACGCGCCGCGAGTGCCCGCACCGCTTCGACGTTCGGGCCGTAGCCTTCGAACAGCCGGTCGGGAATGTGGATCAAAGGCTCGACACCGGCATGGCGGAGAAAGCGCGCCAACAACGCCGCAGAGGTGGCGCCGTCGACGTCATAGTCGCCGAAGATCGCCACCGTCTCGCCGCGCACGATGGCGTCGGCAATCCTGCCGGCCGCCTCGTGCATGCCGGCGAGCACATTCGGGTCGGGCATGGAGCGCTTGACCGTCGGATCGAGAAACGCCTCGACCGCCTCCACCTCGACGTTGCGGCCGGCGAGAACGCGTGCCAGCAGCTCCGGAACGTCGTGACGCTGGGCAATGGCAAGCGCACGCGCCGCGCCGCGCGCGTCGAGCCGGTCGCGCCACGCGCGCCCGGTGGCCGACTGCCCGACGCCGAGGAAAAAGTCGCTATTCATCGCCGAAATGTCACGGGGCTCAAATCCCATCGGGTCAGAGTAGCCGATTCCTTGACCTGGCAAATGTGGTACTCTCCCGTCCCACGCTTGGGCGCGGCATCCGCGGCCGAAGCAGGAGGAGCCGATGCTTTTCCGGCAGCTCTTCGACAGCGTGTCCGGCACTTACACTTACGTCATCGCCAGCCGGCGCGGCGGCGAAGCGCTGATCATCGATCCGGTGCTGGAAAAGGTCGAGCGCTATCTCCAGCTTGTGCGCGAGCTGGATCTCAAGCTCGTCAAAGCGGTCGACACGCACCTGCACGCCGACCACATCACCGGCCTGGGTGCGCTCCGCGACCGCACCCACTGTGTCACGGTAATGGGCGAACAAACCCGCGCCGACGTCGTCTCCATGCGCGTCAGCGAAGGCGACCGGGTGCAGGTCGAAGGCGTCAGCCTCGATGTCCTCTACACACCAGGACACACCGACGATTCCTATTCGTACCTGTTGAATGACCGGGTGTTTACCGGCGATACGCTTTTGATCCGCGGCACCGGCCGCACCGATTTCCAGAACGGCAGCCCTTACGATCAGTACGACTCGATTTTCAACAAGCTGCTGAAATTGCCGGACGAGACGCTGATTTATCCGGCGCACGATTACAAAGGCGAGACGGTATCGAGCATCGGCGAAGAGAAGCGGCATAATCCGCGCCTCCAGGTCAAATCGATCGACGAATACGCCGAGCTGATGAACAACCTGAACTTGCCCAACCCGAAAATGATGGATGTCGCCGTCCCGGCCAACTTGCAAGTCGGGCTGCGGCAGGAAGAGATCGCGCGCAAGGGCTGGGCGGTCTCCGCGACGGACGCCTTGGCGTTGCTCGACCGACATGACACGGCGCTGGTCGATTTGCGCGAGGCAAGCGAGCGCGAAAGACACGGCTCTATTCCCGGCGCGCTGCACGCGCCGTACATCGATTTGCTCAAGCACCTCGATGCGGGTGGCTTGTTGCAAGCTTTGGCTGCCGCCTCGGGCAAGCACATATTGCTCTACTGCGCCTACGGCGAGCGCTCGGCGATGGCAGTCCAGGCCGCGCAAGATGCCGGACTGACAAACACCCGGCATATCGAGGGCGGTTTCGATGCCTGGAAAAAGGCCGCCGGCCCGATAGCCAAGCCGTTAGGGACGTAGCCCGAACGACGCGCGGCGCTGTCACCGGCCTGTAAAAAATCCGGCATCAGCGCGTCAGCTCTTCTGTCCCGCTCTCCGAGCTAGGAAGCGGCCGGTACGTAGGATCGGTGGGATCGGTGATGTCCCAACCGCTCGATGGCTACGACGACGCCATCAGCCATCGCTACTCCCGCCTCGAGATTATCGTTTTCGACAAAAGCGGCGGCCGGGCGGTGCCCTCCACGCTCGCGGCCGAGCCACGTCCTCCTCCCGTAACTGAAGAAAGACTGCCGCGATCGCCGGTCACGGTCTCGCGCACGCATTGACGGGCCTTTTGTCTCGTCGCCAGCGTCAACCCGTCACCGTTCACTCCGGCGCTGAAAATGGCGCGTTCACCAATTCAAATCAAAACTGAACGGTGGAAGCCGGGACGACCTGCACGATACGGAAACCGCGGTCCTTCAACTCCTTCAGGAGCGCCGGCAGCGCGGTCGCGGTCGCGCGGTGAATATCGTGAAGCAACAAGATGCCTTTACCTCTGGCTTCAAGCCGGTTTAGCGCGAGGCTGATGATCTTTTTCGGCGAGATACGATGGTGCCAGTCGTCCGCCACCGTATCCGAGCCGAACCAGATCAGATGCCGGGCGGCGAGCTCGTCTTCGATTGCCTCCGAATGCGCCAGTCCCGGAACACGAAAGAACGGCGCGAGCTGCCGGCTGTCGCCGAGCGCAGCGCTCACGTCGATAATGCCCTTATCAATTTCGTATTCGACGAGCTGGCGCGGCAATTTACCAAAGCGCGGCGGATGATCTTCGCTGTGAGTCCCGATGCTGTGACCTTCCGCAAAAACGCGCCGCACCGTCGCGGGATAGGCGCGCGCCATTTCGCCGACCATGAAAAATGTCGCTTTCACGCATTGAGCGGCCAGAATGTCGAGAACCTGGTTGGTGTAGCGCGGAAACGGCCCATCATCGAAGGTCAGAACGACTTCCTTGTCGGCAAGCGGAAGCTCGGACCCGTGATCCATCGCTCCGATACGCGCGTACTCGGCAGGACTCACCGCGAGCACGCGAGAGGTTCCCAAAGCATTAGAGTTGCCGGAACAATCGTCCGCAGCGCGTGCCGCCTGGACGTTCGAAACCGCCAACAAAGCCGCGACCGCAACGCCTATTGTGATGGTGCGCATGCCCCAATTCCTCAACTCGCCAGCGTGCAAAGGCAGTTTTGATACCAATGTTGACTGAATAGAGGCTGAACGACCGAGGGAAACGGGGCTGTGGATCGACCTTCCTCGTCCTGACCGACAAGCCAGCCGCGAAGCGGCCAAGCTTACTCGCGTCAAACCTGGTCTTTCGCAAGCTCAGACGTGATGTGCTTGACCGACGGCGTGACAATGGCGACGAACTGCGCTTCGCGCAGCCGCCGCGCCGGTTCGGCGCCGGTTAAATAGCCCCGTGCGCCGTACTGCAAGACGGCGGCTTGCGCCGCCTCGAGCGCAAGCCACGTCAGATCGAGACGGGTGCGAAGCACGTCCAGGAACGACGGGCGATCTGGTTCTTCAACAGTCGCGATGTGCGCGCCTATCCGCTCGGTCAATTCCGCGGTGCGCGCGTCAATGCCGTCGGGCCCGAGCGGAAGATACTTCGCGGTGCGGCCGGCCGGGCCGTCATGCCGCATCAACTGCGCCGCGCCGCGCGCGACGCCGAGCGCCATGCCGGCCTGCAAGAGCACAAAGCCTTTGCGGATGCGTTGCACGAAGCGGCCGGCGTCGTCCGAGAGCACGTCGTCATCGGGTACGAACGCATCGCGGATCATGACGGAAACCGTGGCGGTGCCTTCGAGTGCAATGAAGTGCGCGTTATGGGCAAGCTTCACGCCCTCGCTTCCGGCAGTGAAAACGGCCATCGCATAACGTTCGCTCGCGTCTTCGATCGCAAAAATGCTGGCGAATAGGTGACCGTCTTCGATATTCGAGACGAACGGCAACCGGCCGCTGACGCGATAGCCGCCGGCGACTCGCCTCCCCTTCAAGGCAAACGGCTCGAAGCCGGCGAGCGCCTTCATCGGATTGGACAGGCCGGTGCCACCGAGCGTGCGCCCGGTCGCGACCGCCTGCAGATATTTTTGCCGCGGCGCCGGATTGTCGGCGCGATCGAGATACCAGACCAGCGCATCCTGGCACCACATGCAGAACGCCGTCGACATGCACGAGGCGCCGGCTTCCGTCATGGCCTCGATCGATGCCAGGAGACCGCCGGGACCGCTGCCGAAGTCCGCCGTATGATGCGCGTAAGCGCCCGCAGCCCCGAGATCGCGCAGCACCGGCGCGGGATAGTAGCCCTCGGCGTCGATCCGCTGCACGAGCGGCCGCAGCTTCTCCGCGACGATCGAACTAACCGTCGCGGCGACCGGCGGGCGTACGATCTGATTCATGGAGTCACTTATTGCGCTCGACGGCGACCGGCACCGGATTTTGGACGGTATTGAGAACCGGCGACCATTTGGCCGCATGCGCAACGAGCTCGTCGAGCTCGGCGGCGCTGGCGCCGTCGATGTCGAGATGCGCCTTGATGCGCACGGCGGTCAGACCGAGCGGCTTCGGCGACAGATCGCCGGTGCCCCACACGGATGTGATGTTGATGTCGCCCTCGAGGTCGAGATCGATGGCGTTGACCTTCCAGCCGCGCGCAACCGCGTTGGCCTGGATGCCGACGGCGACGCAGGTGCCGAGCGCCGCCAAGAGCGCCTCGGTCGGATTTGGTGCGGTGTCGTCGCCGAGAAGCTGCGGCGGCTCGTCGACGATATGCGCCGGCAGGTTGCGAATATAGTTCAGGTGGCGAAAGCGCCGGCCTTCGGCAACCGTCCGGCATTTGACGGTGCGGACGGCTGAAGGGTCGGCTTTGCCCTTGGCTGAAAGGGCGTCGAGCCCGCTGCGGTCGATGGATTCGAACGTGACGGCGACTTCACGTGGCTTGGTCGTAGCAGTCATGACAGTTTCTCCCGGTCTTGTCAGGCAGTGGGTGTCCAGCGTGTTTTGTTGATGGCCGCCCCGATGAAAGCATCGAAGACGTAGCCGATGATTCCGATGAGCAGGATCAGCGCCGCCAATCGATCGTAGGAAAGCGTGTCGCGGGCGTCGTTGATGGCGTAACCCAGCCCGCTGGTGACGCCGAGAAATTCCGCAGGCACCAGCACGATCCAGGCAACGCCGAGCGCGAGCCGAAGCCCGGTGAGCATGTCCTGCGCCACCGCGGGAATGATCACCGCCGTAAGCACGCCAAGCGGCGAGCCGCCGAGATTGCGCGACATCGCCAGCCACAGTGGATCGATGCGCTTGACGCTCGCGGCGGTCGCAAAAACGATCGACCAGATCGCTGCCGCCGTGATCAGAAACACGATGGCGCCGTCCCAAGTCGGAAACGCGAGAACCGCGATCGGCATCCAGGCGAGCGGGCTCACCATGCGCAGGATCTGGAACGGCAACTGGGTCATGCGCTCGACAAACGGAAAAGTGCCGACGGCGAGGCCCACCGGCGCACCGATGACGAACGACCACAGCAGCCCCTGCAGCACCCGCCAGAGGCTCGGCGCCGTTGCCCGCCACGCGTCACCCGACGAAACCAATTGCCCGAAGGCACTGAACGTCGGGCCAATGGTAAAACCGCGAAATGCCGCAAAGCGCGGATGGCCTTCGAACACCAGACCGGCGAGCCACCACAACGCCAGCACCGCCGCGATCCCGGCGACGGCCGGCGCAAGGCGCAACAGGACGCCTCGCCACGGGAGCGATGTGGCGCGCGCCAGCGGATGGGTCGCCACGAGCGTCACAGCGAAATCAACTCCTGGCGCTCAAATGGATTCGTCGCGTCCACGCTCGGATCCTTCGTCCATTCGGGATAGCGGGCGAGCGCTGCCTTGACGAAGCGGTAGTCGACAAGATCGTCGGCGACGAAATTGGGGTCGAGGCCCTGCAAGAACGTGGCGTTGCCCTCGACGACGGTTTGGTTCATTGCCGAAACGATGAACTTGGTCGCGGACGGATATGGCCAGGGCTGAAAGTCGATGCGGCCGTTATGCCACGGACGATGCCGTATGGCGCCGCTTTCGACATAGTGCTCGCCGTAATCGGTAATGGATTTTTCCACCGCGTCGGACGGCGTCGGCAGGTAACCCTTGCCGTCGCGCGAGATCAGTCGGGCGATTTCAGCCTTGTTTTGCGAGGCATCGATGTGCGCGCGCACAACGGCGTCGACGACCTTTTGCGTCCATTCCGGCCGCTCTTTGGTATTCTGTTCCTGGGTGCAGATGACGCAACACGGATGGTTCTTCCAGATATCGCCGGTGAAACGCAGCATGCGCGCGTTGATTTTCAGCTCGCCCAAGGCATTGAACGGCTCCGCGACAATGTAGCCGTCGATCTTTTTCGCCGCCAAGGCGGTCGGCATGTCCGGCGGCGCGAGCACCTGCAGCGCGCATTCGCCGGCTTCCAGTGGCGCGCCCTCGGATTTAATGACCGGCTTAACGCCCGACTGCCGCAGCGCAAATTGCAGAATGATGTTGTGGATCGAATACCAGTACGGAACGGCAATGCGCCGGCCTTTGAGATCGGCGAACGATCCGACGCCTGAATCTGCGCCGACGACAAGGCCGGAGCCGTTGGTATGACCCCACGCAAGCACTTTGATCGGGAAGTGGTTGTTGTAGCGCATCCACACCGGAACCGGGTTGAGCAGATGCACCAGATTGAATTTGCCGGCGGCAAACCCTTCGACCAGCGCCGACCAGCTGCGGATCAGCGTTGGCGGCTCAACCTTGAGGCCGGCGTCTTCGAAATAGCCTTTGGCGTGAGCGACCAGGAGCGCGGAAGCGTCGGTGATCGGCAGATAGCCGATGCGCACCACGTCATCGTCTGCGGCGCGCGCCGGCGCCAGCGTGCCTGCGGCAAGGAGCGCGGCAAGACCGCCGCGGGCCAGACCGTCGAGCGCATCGCGCCGCGTCAGACCGGAGTCGGCGGCCGGGTCGCAGCAGGCGCAAAATCGGGCGAAAAGGCGATGGCCCATCGCTTGTTCCTTAAACCTTCTTCTTGAGCCGTCAGGCGGCTTCGCGCAGGCCGAGAAAGCGTTGGCGAAGGTGCCGTTCGCCGTCGTCGCCGATGACAAAATCATCGACGATTTTTGCAGGCGTGCCGGCGAGCACCAATGCGCGATCGGCCAACGCCGCCGCATCGGCAAGGTCGTGAGTAACTGTCACCAGCGTCGCGCCGCGGGCGGAAGCAAGCCGGCGGACGTCGTCGCGCAGCGAGGCGCGTGTTTCCGGGTCAAGCGCCGAGAACGGCTCGTCGAGCAACAGGATCCGCGGCTCGGCGGCGAGCGCGCGCGCCAGCGCAACGCGCTGCTGCTGCCCGCCCGACAGCTGCGCCGGCAACGCATCGGCGCGATCGCTCAAGCCGATTTGCGCCAGTAGTGCGTTCACCCGCTGCAGCGATCCGTGCCGGTCGCGCCGCAATTCTCCGGAAAAACGCGACGGCAACAGAATATTGTCCCGCACCGACGCCCACGGCAGCAGCGCCGGCCGTTGAAACATCAGCACCGCCCCGCGCACCGTGCCCTCGGCGGAAGCGCCATCGATGCGCACCTGCCCTCTGGCAGGCCGTAGCAATCCGGCGATTAGATGAAGCAAGGTCGACTTGCCGGCGCCGGAGCGGCCGACAACGGCAACGTGTTCGCCGGCGGCGATCGTGCAGGAAACGCCGCCCAGAACCGCCGTGGGGCCGTGGCTGAAATAAAGGTCCGACAGCGCGATGGCGCCACCGGCGCTACGTCTCGGGATTGCAGTTGTCATCCAGCGATTGTCCCGCAATCGGGCTTCCCGTTGAATTGCAATTATTCTGCCGCGGATAGGCGATTGTGGTTGCGTCGGGCGACTTTTGGAGAAGTTTTATCTTCGCCGTAAAGTGCGGCCCGCGAAGACCGAGTAGACGGTCGGACACCTGTCCACCCCTATTGGCGAATCCCCGGCTTCACCCGTGCTCCATCGAATGCGATACTGAAAACATGACGTCATCACTGGCGGAGCTGGATCGCAGCAACGTCGTCGACATCGACCTCGGCAGCCCCGAGTTCAAGGCGAACGCACACCGCCACATGGCCGAATGGGCGCGGCGACGCCCATTCTACGTGCTCGGCAAAGGGCCGCCGCAGGTCGTGGTCGGCCGCTACGCCGACGTCCATCGCGTGTTTGCCGATACCGAAACCTTCAAGTCCGAGATGCCGCGGGGTCCGGGCTGGGAGCAATTCAACAAGATCATGTTCGCGCAATTCGTGACGCAGATGGACGGCGACCAGCATGCCCGTGTCCGTCGCCTCTTGATGCCGGCATTCTCGTCACGGCGGATCGAGCAGCTTGAGCACAGCATCACCCGGATCGTCGACGGCATGCTCGACCGCGTCGAGGCAAACGGTCCCGAGTTCGACGGCATGCAGGATTTCGGGGCGCATCTCGTCGTCGATGCCTTGCTGGACGCCATGGTGAATATGGACGCCCGCCGCAAGGCGATCTTTGTCGCGTTCCATGACGCGATCCCGGGCACGACTTACGTCAAGCCTGGCGAGTCATGGTCGCCGGAGCTGCGGCGCGCCTTCGATCGCACCATGGAAGAAGTGAGGACCATTATCGAAGAACGCCGCGTAAGTCCGCGCTCCGACTTCATCAGCGATCTCGTCAACGCACGCGATCAAGGCGACAAGCTCAGTGACAGCGAGCTGTTCGACCAGATTTTCGGGGTCTGCGGCGCCTCGTTGTCGGCAACGAGCCGCGCGGCCGGCGGCGCCCTCCACCTGCTCTACACCCACCCCGATCAGCTCGAGCAATTGATCCGCGACCCGGCACTCATTCCCGATGCACTGGAGGAATGTTTTCGCCTCGCCAGCAATGGCTATTTTACATTCCCGCGCATTGCCGCGCGCGACACCGAAGTGGGAGGCACGGCTATCCTCAAGGGCATGGTGGTACGGCCGTCGCCGCTCGCCCCCAACTATGATCCCGATGTGTTTCCTGACCCAACGCGTTTCGACATTCATCGCAAGCCAAAGCGCATACTCTCGTTCGGAGCGGGCCCGCATCACTGCATCGGCAACATCCTCGGCCGCACCACCATCACCATCGCAATCCGCAGCCTGCTGGCGCGCTTTCCCAAAGCGCACCTTATCGATCCGGGCTTCACTCCGGTCTATGGCGGTGCAGTCGGCGAATTACGGCTGCAAAGCCTGCCGATGAGAATTCACTAAAGCGAGGTTTGTTCGCCAGGTGACGCGTTCTGCTCGATTACGCGCTCAGGCCGTTGGCGAAATCAAAAAACAGCCCTTCAGGATCAAGTTTCTTGCGGAGCCTGGCAATCCGCTGCCACGCCGCCGGACTGTAAGAAAGCCTGGCGAATTCGGGGTGACCGGCAAAGTTGGTCTCCCCAATGTAATGCCCGGCGACATACGGCTTCAGCAATTCAACGCACTTGTCGTGCCAGGAGCTATTTGCGGCGTCTTCATCCTTTGTCGCCCACGCCGTCCAGGGGCCGCCATACAGTTTTCCGGTCATAGTGAAAGCGGCGTCGGGCGGTGTGGCCGGAGGCCGGTTTTTGCCGGTGTACACCGAAAACAGAATCACGGTCTTGGGTGACGGCGCGGCCGCGACGTGATCTTTCACAGCGCGGCAAAGATCCCCCAGCGGGGCGTTGTAAAACATCGCGTCGACTTTGGAACGCAGATTGCTCGGCCAAAGCGACCCGGAAGCGTCAAACAGCTCGGTAAAATTCGCCGGCTTGGCCACGGATCGCGACAGGCATTGGTCGATTGCGGGATAGCTCTCGAGCGCGCTTAGCGTCGATGCGGCGGTATCCGCCGAGTCGGCGAACATGACGGCGCTCACCAACGCAACCTTGTGATTACCGGCGCCGGTTTTATCCGCCAGATCCTGCGGCGCGTGGATGGCAAACAAGCTGAGCTCGACGCTGCTGGGCAACCGCGGCGCCAGACCATCAAGCCATTTTCCCAGCTCCGGCAAATGCTCGGCGGGATAGTAGTAAGCGCTGCTGACGATCGCTTTTGGCAGCGGATAAAGCCTCAAGTGATAGCGCAGCGCTACTCCAAAAAATCCCGGGCCAGCGCCGCGCGCCGCCCAGAAATAATCCGGATTTTCCGCCGCGCTTGCGGTAATGCGTTCGCCCTTCGCGTTGATGATTTCAATCGCCTCAACACTGCCGACGCCTGGACCCCAGACGCCATGGTTCCAGGACATGCCGCCGCCGAGCAGGTAACCGCTCAGCTTCACCTCCGGGCAGTGCCCGCTCGGGAATGACATTCCGTGGGGGTTCAGTATCTCCTGGATCTGCCTGTTGCTGATGACCGGCTGCACGACAGCTGCTCGCGCGCCCGCGTCAACCGAAAGCACTTTGTTCAGATTGGCGAGATCGATCAGCAATCCGTTGTCGCGCAGGGAGGGATTGCACCAGTTGTGACCTCCGCCGCGCACCGTGACCTTTAATTTGCTGGCCCGGGCGAACTTCACTGCGGCGGCGACATCGTGCTCGTCGCTTGCCTCGGCAATGATTTGCGGGTGCCGCTTCGGCTGCAGCTTGTTCCAGAGATCGCCGACTGCGGCTTGCTCGAAATCAGGATCGGACGCATCGAATACGGCGCCTCTAAATCCAAACTGCGATTTGAGGGCGCCGGGATTTAGCCGGCCGGAGACGGCGTGCTTTTTGGTTGCTTCCTCGGCGGCGGCCGAACGATTGGCCAGAAAGCTGGCGGAGAGCGCAAACGAACTGCTGCCGGCCAGTCCGGCCGACAGCAGTGCTCTTCGCGTAATGGATTGGGACATCAGAGCTGGACTTCGCGACCGCTATTCCGCCGCTTCGTCTCAATAGGGATGGCGGTCCTCTTTATCCATCCAGGCCTTGTAGGCCTTCAAGCCGGTGTCGCGTTCGAAGTTCTCGGTGACGGCAATGCGCCGCTGGCCCCATGGCTTGGTGAAGTCTTCGTACTGGAAGGCGTCATCGAAGCCGATCGCACTGGTGTCCTTCAGGCTGGCGGCGAAATAGACGTGATCGATGCGCGACCAGTAGATGGCGCTCATGCACATCGGGCACGGTGCGCCGTTGATGTAAATGTCGCAGCCTTTGAGCATGCGCGCGCGCATCGGCACCGGATCGGGCGAGCCCGCTTCACGCGGGATCATTTCCAGAATAGTGCCGGCGCCGTAGTTGCTGCCGAGAAGCGCCTTGGGATTGAGCTTGGCCGAGGCATCGATGATGGCGGTGACCTCGGCGTGATAAACCGGACAACCTGTCAACAGCACGCGGTTCTGGCCGCGACCGATAATCTGGCCGTCCTTGACGATCACCGCGCCGAAGGGTCCGCCCCACCCGTTCTGCACCGACTCGGTCGCAAGACGCGTGGCCTCCGCCATAAACTTGCGCTGGTCAGCGGTGGGCGTCGCCGGCGCCGTGGCCGCGTGAGCGCCCGCGGCGCTCAGCCCGGTTGCGGCTGCCACACCAGCGGCCGCCGCCATTGCGGTGTGGCTAAAGAACGTCCGCCGATCGGGACTCGGCAGGGCTTCTGACAAGGCTTCGCACGTGAAACGCGTCATGGGGTTTCCTCGGAAAGGGTTCAAACCTGCGGGTGAAGTCGCGGCCGTGACCGGTGTTGCAGCAGGAGCAGTGCGCTCCCTCGGGCAGCTCGTGCAAAACGTAACCATGAGAAATTGCGATGCAGTTAATTACCCGCATGACCGCCGCTCAGGATCGCCGCTGCTACAGAGCTCGCCCGCGGCGTGTCTAACCGATGCGCGCTAACGGCCGCGTACACGCCTGCCCGTGAATTGATTCAAATGCAGCGAATTGACGTTTGCGGCTTCGGATTAACGTCAGCCGCCTGCTTTCATGCCGGTTCACCACCAACGCACGACCCCCAAACGGCGGTCTGGACAGCGTGTTTCGGCTGCAAGATGATGCGTGCGGGCCAGGTTTCAGGGAAGCGATTCACAGGATTCCCCAACAGCCAACGGCCGAAGCCGGCGTGCTTTTTGGGTACGATCACCGGGGGGAGCTATGACCGCGCAGCTGACGGCAACGGAAACCAACGAAAATACTGCCATGGCCGGGGAAAAAGTCGTCAACCTGGCGCTGCAAGGCAGTGGCAGTCACGGCGCTTTCATTTGGGGCGCGCTGGACCGGATCCTTGAGGATGGCCGCATTGCCTTCGACGGCGTCACCGCGACCAGCGCCGGCGCCGTCAATGCCGTCGTGCTCGCCGATGGCCTCGCCCGCGGCGGCCGTGAAGGCGCGCGGGAGCGGTTGCGCAGCTTCTGGAAGACAATGTCGGACGCCTCAGCGAAGAGTGTCATCGCCCCATCCCCCATCGACCAGCTGAACCCGACCTTCGGCCTCGAGCACACGCCGGCCTACCTGTGGAACGAAATGCTGTGCCGGGTCATGTCGCCCTACGAGCTCAACCCGTCGGACAACAATCCGCTGCGGAATCTATTCAACGCCACAATAGATTTCGAGCGCGTGCGCCGGCAAAAGGTCGTCAAAGTGTTTCTTTGCGCCACCAATGTACGCACCTCAAAGGTCAAGGTGTTCGAGCGCGAGGAACTCACCGCCGAGCATGTGCTCGGCTCCGGCTGCATGCCGATCAAGATGCGGGCGGCAGAGATCGACGGCGAGCATTACTGGGACGGCGGCTTCATGGGGAATCCGGCGATCTTTCCCGTGATCTACGGCTGCGACGCCCAAGACGTCGTCATGGTGCATCTGACGCCATTCGAACGGGCAGAAAACCCGACGAGTTCGCCCGCCATCATCGCCCGCATGCAGGAGATCATCTTCAACTCCTCGCTGATGCGCGAGATGCGCGCCATCGCCTTCGTTACCAAGCTCATCGACGACGGCAAGATGGCCGGCGGCAAACGCATGTACATGCACCTGATCGACGCCGAGGACGTGATCCGTCCCCTCTCCGGCTCAAGCCCGGCCAACGGCACCTGGAGGTTTTTGACCTACCTGTTCGACCTCGGCCGCGAGCGCGCCGACAAATGGCTCAGCGAGCACTACGGCCAGCTTGGCAAGGAAACCACTGTCGACATGCAGGAGAAATATTTGTGACGAAGGCGTCGCAACTTCGCTCTCTGACGGATCACTCACCGTCTTAAATGTGAAACAGCGCCGCGGCAAAGTGATATAAATGGGAGCCACGACTGCCCGAAGAGGTTAAAATGGCCGACCAAAAACTCGAAGTGCTGATAACGCGCAAAATGCCGGACGGCACCTACGCCGTGGTCGACGCGCTGAGAAACCTCCACACCGTCAAGGCCGGGTTTGCCGACGCCGATGCGGCCGAGGAATTCATCGAGCAATTTTATC
Organism: Xanthobacteraceae bacterium; assembly: GCA_036490575.1. Taxonomy (GTDB): domain Bacteria; phylum Pseudomonadota; class Alphaproteobacteria; order Rhizobiales; family Xanthobacteraceae; genus BOG-931. Next base: position 16,023 of record DASXDP010000092.1, on the reverse strand, counting down.
TGGCCCGCGGCGTTCTGAGGCCGCACGAATCCAAGCCGAAAGCCTGAAAGCCGGCACAAAGCCAGCCTTAGCAACCGGCACTACAAATACTTCGATTGCAGGTCGATGGTGGTTTCGACGCCGAGGCGATCGAAATTAGACTTAAGCCATTCGTCGGCGCGTTCGCGGCCCGTCTTGTAAAGATGCTGCAGGAAATCCCAGTCGCCATTCAGCTTGCTGGAATTTGACAAGGCGCCGATGACGTCCTCGCCGTTGATGGCATGGAGCAGCATTCGTTTGCCATCGACTATTTTGCCATCATCAATGAGGTCGCTGACGAAGGCGACGACCCGCATTTCCCGCATAACGGATGAATTGAAAGTCACTTCCTGCATGCGGCTCAAAATGTCGGGCGAAGTTGACGGGTTCTCCGGCCGTTCGGTCGGCGTCAGGTGAACCAGGATAATGTCGCGCGCCGCGCAAGCGTAGATGATCGGGAACAGCGCGGGATTTCCCATAAAGCCGCCGTCCCAATAATGCTCGCCGTCGATCTCGACGGCTTGCATCATCAGAGGCTGGCACGATGATGCCACCACATGTTCGGACCGCAGTTGCTCCGACGGGAAAATGCTGACCTTGCCGCTGCGCACGTTGGTCGCGCACAGAAACACCTTGACCGCGCGCTGCCGGCGCAAAACCTCGAAATCGATAACTTCTTCGAGCAGTTCCTTGAATGGATTGTAGTTCAGCGGATTGAGCTGATAGGGCGAGAAGACTTTACTGAGAGTATCGGTGAACAGGTAGCCCGGCGAGCGATCGAGACCAAAATTTCCATAGATCTTGTCGAGGAAGGAAGGCTGGAAGATGCTGGCGGTCGCCACCTCCGACAATCGCCGCCAGTAGCGATCGAGCGCTTTCTTGGCTCCTTCGCGTCCATCGACCGCCAGGCCATAAGCGAGCAGCACGGCATTGACGGCGCCGGCGCTGGTCGCGCTGATGCCGTCCAGAGCCAGCCGTTCCTCTTCAAGCAGGCGGTCGAGCACGCCCCAGGTAAAGGCGCCGTGGCTGCCGACACCTTGAAGCGCCAAATTAACAAGCTTTTGCCCGCCAGGCGGCGGGCCGGATTCCAGACTGCTTGAGTTAGCAGGCGCCGGCATGATCAGCGATTTGGTGGGTAGCGAATGTCAAATCCGCACCCTGTGAGACCCGGGGTGGTCAATCTATCTGTCGATATAGTTATAAAGACCCTGCAATTCGCAGCGTCAACGCGGACGTCACGATCGTCGAATCCGCGGTCACGCTACCGCATCGGATGTCACGGCGTAGGTGGCCATCAAACGTCGGATATAATCGGCGTACGATCTGGCGATTGCCGCGTCGCGGATGAGCAACACGTTTTCCGCATTGCCCATGGCATGGTTGGAAAGATTAAAGCTTCCCGTCACCGCGACTTGGTCCGCGACCACAAGCTTGTTGTGCATGAAGTTGTGCGGCTGCGACGGATTCTGACGGTCAAAAGGAATTGAATTTTTTCGTACCAGACGCCGGGCAACTTTTTGCCAGGTATTGACCTTGTCCGCCCCGACATTTGCCGCCTTCCATTGCCGTTCGACCTGATCCATTTGCGGGCCGTCATAGAGGCCGCCCAACGGCAGGCCGCGGTCGATAGCTTCGGACAGCGCGGCAAGGATCGGTCCCGAGGACAGCACGACGGACGCTACGTAAAGTTGGCTGGTTGCAGCCGCGATCGCTCCGACGATTTCCTTCAACACCGCGGGACTTTCGCCCGGCGTAAATGCAACCGTTACCGGCACGTCATTTATTCGAACCGTGCCGGTGTCACGATAGCCGGTAGAGTCGACGATCTTTCCGCGGGACCAAAGATCGGCAAAGTTCTGCGCGTAGCATGAAGCAAGCGCTTGCGAATGCAGACACAGCAAGTTGTTATCCTGAAGTCCCCACGAGTCGTTCGTGTAGTTCGACGAGCCCGTCAAAACGGCGGCATCAGCGGAAGCGGCGTCACGCACGATGTACTTATTGTGCATCAGTACCCGGTAGCCGGTGACGCCTTTGACCTCTGCAACATCCGCAAAAGAGCGAGCGAAGCTGCCGGTTCCTGGCGGCTTTTGGTCAGACTCCAGATGCGACGGGGCGGCAGCAGGCATCGCGCCCGCGTCCGGACCGGCGGCATTGTCATAGACGATGCGCACGTGAACACCTTGGCGCGTCTGTGCTCTCAATGCTTCGGCGATAATCGCAGCCGCCTCGGCCACAAGGCGAAAGTCGTAGATGGCGATGTCGACCGTCGACTTTGCTTCACCGATGAAACTGGCAACGCGGGCAGCGACGTCTTTGATCTGCGCGGTCCGTTCGGGTGTCGCGGTAAATGGATCGCGCCCCTGCTGCGCAAGAAACGTCACCTCCATGGCGCCTTCGGCGAACGATGCGGTTTCGGCCGTCATTAGTTGAGGTCCTTCCAACGAATGGATCGACGAGAGCGTTCAGATCGCTTGCGAAGGGTAACCCGCCGGACGCGGCCCCCTGTTCAGACCACGCCTGACAAGCTCATGCCATGCGCTTTCGGCATCGTCGGCATAGGAAAAAAGATCGAGATCGAACGGCGCGATCATTCCTTCGTCGACCAGGGCCGTGAAATTGATGACGCCCGTCCAATACGCCTTGTCGACCAGAACGACGGGAATAGCGGGCATCTTGGCGGTTTGCATCAGGGTGAGTAATTCGAAAAGCTCGTCGAACGTGCCGAAGCCGCCTGGAAAAATCACGAGTGCGTTGGCGCGCATCGCGAAATGAAGCTTGCGCACGGCGAAATAGTGAAATTGAAACGTCAGGTCCGGTGTCGAATAAGCGTTAGGATCCTGTTCGCGGGGCAACCCGATATTGAAGCCAATCGACGGCGCCCCGGCGTCCCAGGCGCCACGGTTTGCCGCCTCCATGATGCCGGGTCCGCCACCGGTGGCGATCACATTGTCGCGGACGCGATCATTCGGCTGCAGTGCTCCTCCGCGCTCGGAGGCAATCAGGCCGAACCGCCGCGCCTCGTTATACCATCGCGCCGATTTGCCTCCGGGGCGCGGCACCGCACCCGGCGGCAACGGCGCCGTCGACAGGGCCTCGTCGTCACTTCCTCCCGGCAAAACACGCGCGCTCCCGAATACAACAATGGTCGAGCGCACGACCCAGGCACGCAGCCGTTCCTCCGCCTTTTCATATTCAAGCTGCAGCCGCACCCCCCGCGTGGAATCGCCGAGCAGGAAGTCTCGGTCGAGGGCTGCCAAAAGATAGGATGGCGAGTTCTTCTGGTCTGCATTGTCTTTCACTATGAACTCCGCGACTGCGTGTTTGGTCCCAACGCTGCTTAAAGCTAAAGTGCCCGCAAAGAGAGGGCGAATCGGGGGGGCTAACATAAAAATCACGCTCGATCTCACAAGGCTCGTGGAAGATGGCAAGCTGTCGCCGGCGGAGGCGGAGCGGCTGCGCGCTCTCGCGGCCCGTGACACCGGCTCCTTCGCCATCAACATCCTCGTTGGCTTCGGAATTGTCGCGGTCAGCGGCGGTGCGGTGGCGCTGGCGCCGACCCCCGTGACCGCGCTCGTCCTTGGTCTCGTGGTGTTCGCGATTGGGCTTGCGCTCACCTTCCAGGGGAAGGAGCAATGGGGGCTGCTTGCGCAAATTTGCCTCGTCGTCGGCGCGCTGATGTTTTCAGGCGGCGTGCTCGCGATTGGCAGCGGCGCGCTGTCCGCGATGCTGATTGTCACCGCGGCGCTCGCCGGCGCGTCGATTGTCGCGCGATCGGGGTTGCTTGCCGCCGCGGCGGTGCTTGCGCTTGGCGCTTGTCTCGGCGCCCGCTCCGGCTATTGGCACGCGACCTACATGCTCGCCATCTACGAGCCGCTGGTCACGATCGTTCTTTTCAGTCTGTTGGCGCTTGGAACATACTATCTGTCGAAGTCGCTCGCGGCCGATGGCGAGCGCGTCGCGCTGATCGCGGCACGGACATCGGTGTTCATGGTCAATTTCGGGTTCTGGATCGGCTCGCTCTGGGGCGATGATTTGGTGCTCATCCGCATGCTGTTGCGAGGCAACCGACACGTTTACTCCAACGCGCCGGCGATTTCGCCGCTGGCTTTTGTCATCGGCTGGTCATGTGTGTTGCTCGGGATCGGCGCCTGGGGGGTACGGGAGAACCGGCGCTGGGTCGTCAATGTCGCCGCCGTATTCGGGGCCATTGATTTCTACACCCAGTGGTTCGAGAGGCTTGGAGCCAACCCGCTGTCTGTCCTTCTTGGCGGGATTCTGGTGCTCGGCTTCGCGCTTGGACTGTGGATGTTCAATAAACGCTCCGCCGTACAGCCTTAATTCCATGGCGTCCTCGCAATGAACCCGCCGTATCCATGCAAGACCGACGTTTGATGCGGGTCGTGTGACGCTTGGAGATTTGTCGTGATGCCTGTTGCAGTGACAGCGCACCGTTTCAGAATGATCGCGGCGGTACACACCCACTCTCTTTCCCCGCACCGCTGTAGCGTTTATGATGTTCGCGGACTGGGGGATGCGGGAATGAAACGGCGCTCCGAAACCATTGGCAAGACATTCAATTTCAGGGCGTTTTCGGCGCATACGCGCCGCTTCGGGGCGTCCATCTACGTTCGGGCCGGGCGAATCGCAGTCGTCGCAATCCTGCTGTCACTGATCACAGCCATGCGGGCGACGGCCGCCGATATGCCATTGCCGGGTCCCGCTCCGATCCCACCAAACAGCTACTATCCCGCCACCGCACCGCTGAATTGGGGGGGCATCTATTTCGGCGTTAACGGCGGCTACGCCTTCGGCAACAGTGACTGGAACAACGCGGGATTTTCGACAGGCAGCTTCGCGACGAGCGGCGGCCTCGCCGGGGGAACGGCCGGTATCAATTTCGGAGGATTCGGCGGCTTCGTATTTGGCGTCGAAGGCGATCTCGATTGGTCCGGGCTGAAGGGCAGCAGTTCCACGGCGGCGTGTGTCGGTCTGGGCGCCGCCGTCGGCACCACGTGCCAAACCACGAGCGGATGGCTGAGCACGGCAAGACTCCGGGCGGGCTATGCTTTCGACCGCGTGCTTGTTTTCGGGACGGCCGGCGCCGCAATCAGCGATTTTCGGGCAGGTTTGCTTCCGCAAGGGACGTTCATAACCTTGGGTCCGCAAATCGGCTGGACCGCCGGCGGGGGCCTCGAGTACGCCTTCACCGAGAACTGGACCGCGAAAGTTGAATACCTCTATGTCGGCCTGGGCACCGCTCAATGCCCGTCCGGCACCGTCTGCTCGCTGGTCAATCCGGCGGGAGTTAGCAACCCCTCGATGACGCTGAACGAAAACATCGTCCGCGCCGGCGTCAATTACAGATTTAGCTGGTAAGCCGCAGCGAAAGACCGGCTGCCGTAGGTTCCGCAGGCGTGTTCGCTTGCGCGGCACATTGCCCGCGATGCAAGGCGGGCTTTGCGTGAGAGCCGCTCCGTCCCGATCTAAAACTTGTCGAGCTGGCGGTGCTCGGCCCTGATCCAGCGCACCGTGCCGCTGATGGATCGCATCACCACCGTATGCGTGCGCACGACGGGGCCGTCGAATCTCACACCCTGGAGCATGCGGCCGTCGGTGATGCCGGTGGCAGCGAACAGGCAGTCGCCGCGCACCATGTCCTCGATCTGGTATTTCTTGCGCGGATCCTTGATGCCCATTTTCGCCGCGCGCGTTCGCTTCTCGTCGGTATCGACGACGAGCCGGCATTGCATCTGGCCGCCGATGCAGCGCAAGGCCGCCGCCGCCAGTACGCCTTCCGGCGCGCCGCCGATCCCCATGGCGATGTCGATGCCGGTTTTTTCCGGATCGGCGGTGTGAATGACTGAAGCAACGTCGCCGTCAGAGATCAAACTCACCGAGCCGCCGGCCTTGCGCACGCCGGCGATCAATTCGGCATGGCGCGGGCGGTCCAAAATCATTGCGGTGATCGCTTCCGGCTTGACGCCCTTGGCCTTGGCGAGGTTGCGGATGTTTTCTTCGGCCGGCGCATCGAGATCGACCACGCCTCTCGGATAGCCGGGACCGACGGCGATCTTGTCCATGTAAATGTCGGGCGCGTGCAGCAGCGTGCCGTGCTCGGCAAGCGCCAGCGTTGCGATCGAGCCCGGCATGTTTTTGGCGCACAACGTCGTGCCCTCGACCGGATCGACCGCAATATCGACCTTGAAGCCGCCTTTGCCGCCCACCTTCTCGCCGATGAACAGCATCGGCGCCTCGTCCATCTCGCCCTCGCCGATGACCACGGTGCCGTCGATCGGCAATTTATTGAGTTCTCGCCGCATGGCGTCGACCGCCGCCTGGTCGGCCGCCTTTTCGTCGCCGCGCCCGCGCAGCCTTGCGGCGTTTACCGCCGCGCGTTCGGTGACGCGCACGATCTCGAGCGCAAGCACGCGCTCCAGCATGAGCCCGTGGGGAACCGTGATAGACGCCATTTCCATCCCCGAAATCCGTTTTCCTTGAGGTCAATGCGTAAGTTGCGGCTAATTCTTCTCGATGCGGATCACTTGCGGCTTGCCGGAGATTACACGGTCGCGGCGCACCGCGGCGAGGGCCTTGCGCACGGCATCTTCCGTCGTTGCATAAGTAATGAGAATAACGGGGACTGGCTCGCCCGAGCGGCCGCGCTGATCCGTCGCCAGTCCCGAGATTTCGTGGCGCTGCACAATCGATTCCATGGAGATTTGCTGTTGCGCCAGCCGCCGCGCAATGGTGGCGGCGCTGCCCGGCTTGTCACGGGCAAGAAGCCGGATGTAATAGCCGCCTGCATGACGCTGCATCGGCGCCTTGCGAACCGTGGTCATGCGCGCGGCGGCACGGCCGAACGGCGGCGTGCGCACCCCGCGCGCGATATCGGCGATGTCGGAGACGATCGCTGAAGCCGTTGCTGCGCCGCCGGCCCCCGGCCCGACCAGCGTAATTGGCGCCAGACCGTCCGCGTCGACAGTGACAGCATTCGTCACTCCCATCACCTGGGCGATTGCGGAATCGCGCGGCACCATGGTCGGATGCACGCGTTGCTCGATGCCAGCATCGGTTTTCACCGCAACGCCGAGCAGCTTTACCCGGTAGCCAAGCTCGGCCGCGGCGTCGAGATCGGCCAGCGTGATGGATGAAATGCCTTCGACGTAAATCGCCGCCGGATCGACCTTGCTGCCGAACGCGAGGCTCGAAAGAATCGCCAGTTTTTGCGCGGTGTCGTGGCCTTCGATATCGAAGGACGGATTTGCTTCCGCATATCCGAGCCGCTGCGCCTCGCGCAGGCACTCGTCGAACGCCAGGCGGTCCTGCTCCATGCGGGACAGGATGTAATTACAGGTGCCGTTCAGGATACCGTAGATGCGCGTGAACGAACTGCCGTTGAGGCTTTCGCGCAACGTCTTCACGATCGGAATGCCGCCAGCGACGGAAGCTTCGAAATTGAGCGCGACACGATGGCGTTCGGCCAAAACGGCGAGCTGGTAGCCGTGGCGGGCCAGCAGCGCCTTGTTGGCGGTCACCACCGGCTTGCCGGCGGCGAGCGCGGTTTCGACGACGCGCTTCGCTGGATTGCCCTCCCCGCCGATTACTTCGACCACGACGTCGATCGCGGGATCGGCGGCGAGTTCGGCCGGATCGGCAAACCAGCGCAATTTTTTCAGGTCGATGCCGCGCTTCTTGGCGCGCGAACGCGCACTGACCGCGACGACATCGATTGAGCGGCCGCAACGCGCCGTAAGCTTGTCGCGCCCGCGGTCCAGAAGCTCGACAACGGCCGTGCCGACCGTGCCTAGTCCGGCAAGACCGACTTTCAACGGTTCGGCCATAAGCCCGCTAGTGTCCCGATCTGGAAAAGCGAGGATCGGCTAACGCCGCGTCGCCAAGGGAACGACGTTGTGCAGCATTTCCGGGCCGGTTTCAAGAAAGCGCCGCACGTTACGCGCCGCCTGGCGGATGCGCTGCTCGTTCTCGACCAGCGCAATGCGCACATGGCCCTCGCCGTGCTCGCCAAAACCGGCTCCGGGCGAAACCGCAACGCTCGCCTTCTCGACCAGGAGCGTCGCAAATTCGACGCTGCCGAGAGCGGCGAACGGTTCGGGAATCGGCGCCCAGGCGAACATCGAGGCTTCCGGCGCCGGGACGCGCCAGCCGGCACGGCCGAACGATTCGACCAGGGCATCGCGGCGCCGGCGATAAATGCCGCGCATCTCGGCAATGCAGTCGTCGGGGCCGTTCAACGCCGCGGTCGCCGCCACCTGGATCGGCGTGAATGCGCCGTAGTCGAGGTAGGATTTCACGCGCGCGAGCGCGGCAATGACGCGCTCGTTGCCGACGGCAAACCCCATTCGCCAGCCGGGCATGGAATAAGTTTTCGACAGCGACGTGAACTCGACCGCAACATCCATGGCGCCCGCTACCTGGAGGATCGAGGGCGGCGGATTGTCATGAAAATAAACTTCACCGTAGGCGAGGTCGGAAAGGACCAGGAGGCCGTGCTTCTTCGCGAAGGCCACGAGGTCCCGATAGAAATCGAGGTCGGCAACCGATGCGGTCGGATTGGACGGATAACAGGTGACGACCGCAATCGGCTTCGGAATAGAATGCATCACGGCGCGTTCCAGCGCGCTGAAAAAGCCGGGGTTGGCCGCGACCGGCACCGAACGGATGGTGCCGCCGGCCATCAGAAAGCCGAAGACGTGAATCGGATAAGTCGGATTGGGAACGACAATCATGTCGCCCGGCGCGGTGATGGCTTGCGCGACATTGGCGAAGCCTTCCTTGGAGCCGAGCGTGGTGACAATCTGCGTCTCGGGATTGAGCTTCACGCCGAAGCGCCGGGCGTAATAGCCGGCCTGAGCACGGCGCAGGCCGGGAATCCCGCGGGACGCCGAATAGCGGTCGGTGCGCGGCTTGCCGAGGGTTTCTTTCAGCTTCTCGATGACGTGCGCCGGCGCCGGCAGGTCCGGATTGCCCATGCCGAGATCGACGATATCGGCGCCGCCGTTGCGCGCCGCAGCCTTGGCGCGATTGACCACCTCGAACACGTAAGGCGGCAGGCGGCGGATTCGGTGAAACTCTTCCATGTCACTAACGCACGCGATGAACGGTCCGACCTTGTATCACGGCTTGGCGTACGCGCCGATGGCGGTGGCGCCGGTCGCGTCGTCGCCGGGCGCGGGCGCAGGCTTGGCGGCAGCGACAGCCGGCTTTTTCTTCGCCGCGGCTGTAGTCGCGGGCGCCGCCGCTTGGGCCGTTTGCGCGGGTTGGCTCCCCTGTCCAGGTTGCGTGGATTGGGCGTTGGTCTGCAACTGGTCGCGCTGGGAGATCAGCGAATTCGTCGCCTGCTTCACCTCATCCGGCGTCATGGTCGTATCCGCCCGCGGCGCCGGCATATCGTGCACGGCCGGGAAGCCGGTTTCCACCGAGCAGCCGCTTAGCGCAAGCGCTGCCACGACGGCCAACGCCGCCAGCGCGCGCTCAATATGTCCACGACAAACGTGATCGCTCACGCAATCCCCAACCGCTGCTGTAGGCCTCGTTCCCCTGGCCGGCCCGGCCCCCTCAGGGCAGGCGCGAAATAGGCTAGCGCCTCAAAGGTTTACAAATATCCACCGCCGGGTACGCATACAAATCGATAACCCGTTATTATGGTCGAAACAAGGTCCGCACACGGCAGGGTAGCGCCCTGCCGCAGATACGAACCGGGCTTTGCGTCGGGTCGGTCGGACGACTTGCCCGGGAGCGCTTGCCTGCACGGGACGGCATGGAACAGCCCGTCTGCACGCGCGCATAAAAACAGGCAAGCGAGGCGCTTGCGTGCAACAATGACGCGGGCCATTTCTTAAATAACATCGGCCGGATTCGTCGGCCGTGCGCATGGGGAGGAACGCCGGTGCACGCTCCGTCGGAAACTCCAGCAAACATCGGCGGCGTCGACGTCGAGCAGTTTTCGCGCAATCTCGCTCGCGCCGTCGAGCAAGGCGGACGCGCGCTGGCGTCATATCTGAAGCCGCGCGAGGAAGGCCGCGGCGACCAGGCATTGGCCGACGAAATCACCGACGCGGTCAAGACATTCGGGCAGGTCGCGCAATACTGGCTGGCCGATCCCAAGCGCGCGCTCGAACTGCAGCAGCGCCTCGGCAACGCCTATCTCGAACTCTGGGCCGTGGCCTCGAAACGGCTTGCCGGAGAGCTGCCGCCGCCGGTGGTAACGCCCTCCCCCAATGACAAGCGTTTCGCCGATCCGGAATGGACGTCGAACCAGCTGTTCGATTTCCTCAAGCAGGCGTATCTCCTCACCACGCGCTGGGCCAACCATCTGGTCAGCGACGCGGCCGATCTCGATCCGCACACCCGGCACAAAGCCGAGTTTTACATGCGGCAGATCGTCAACGCGCTCTCGCCGTCGAATTTCGTGCTGACCAACCCGGAACTGCTGCGCGAGACGCTCACCAGCAACGCCGAGAACCTTGCCCGCGGCATGCGCATGCTCGCCGAAGACATTGAGGCCGGCGGCGGCGTCTTAAAAATCCGCCAGTCCGATGCGGCGATGTTTGAAGTCGGCCGAAATCTCGCGGTCACGCCCGGCAAGGTCATCTACCAGAACGAGGTGATGCAGCTTCTGCAATACGCGCCGAGCACCCCGACGGTGCGCCAGCGCCCGCTCCTTCTGATTCCGCCGTGGATCAACAAATTCTACATTCTCGACCTGACGCCGGAAAAATCCTTCATCAAGTGGTGCGTCGACCACGGGCTTACCGTGTTCTGCATCTCCTGGGTCAACCCGGATGCATCGCTGGCGCAAAAATCCTTCGAGGACTACGCCCGCGAAGGCCCGCTGGCCGCGTTCGACGCCATCAAGCAGGCGACCGGCGAGGACAAGGTCGACGTCATCGGCTATTGCGTCGGCGGCACCATGCTGGCTTCCGTTCTCGCCGCTATGGCGGTGTGGGGCGACGAGCGCGTCGCCTCGGCGACGTTCATGGCCGCGCAGGTCGACTTCACCCATGCCGGCGATCTGAAAGTCTTCATCGACGAAGACCAGGTCAAGGCCATTGAAGCGCGCATGGCCGACCGCGGCTATCTGCCGGGCATGTCGATGGTGACGGTGTTCAACCTCTTACGCTCCAACGACCTGATCTGGCCCTACATCATCAACAATTATCTGCGCGGCAAGGCGCCGTTCCCGTTCGACCTGCTGTACTGGAATTCCGACGCCACGCGGCTCCCGGCTGCCAATCAGTCGGATTACATGCGCAACTGCTATCTCAACAACAGGCTCGCCAGGGGCCAATTGACCATCGGCAACACGCCGGTCGATCTGAAGAACATCAAGCTGCCGATTTACAGCCTCGCCGCGCGCGACGACCACATTGCGCCGGCGAAGTCCGTGATGCTCGGCTCGAAATTGTTCGGCGGCCCGGTGCGCTTCGTGCTCGCGGCCTCCGGCCACATCGCCGGCATCGTCAATCCGCCCGACAAGCACAAGTATCAATACTGGACCGGGCGGCAGCCGCGCAGCGCCAACCTTGACGGCTGGGCCGCCAGGGCGACCCAGCATCCGGGCTCATGGTGGCCGGACTGGTTCGCCTGGCTGACCAAGCGCGAGTCACCGCAAGTGCCTGCGCGCGTTCCCGGCGATGGCGCGCTGAAAGCCATCGAGGATGCGCCGGGAAGCTACGTCAAGGTGCAGGCGTAAAGGTCGTTTCCCGGACGCGGTGCAGCGCGAAACGGTGCACCGCTGATCCGGGATCTTAGTTAGCTTCGAGCACGCGACGATCCCGGGTCTGCAGTGCATCATTACGCATTCGCTACATGACGCACTGCGCCCGGGAAAACCTTTACGGAAACAGCGCGACCTGCTCGAGCCCGAGCGTCTCGGGAAAGCCGAGCATGAGGTTCATGTTCTGCACCGCCTGCCCCGACGCGCCCTTAGTCAGGTTATCGAGCGCCGAGCCGATGATGGCGCGGCCGGCGCGGCGGTCAGCGGCGACGCCGAGCAACGTCATGTTGGAGCCGCGGACGTGGCGCGTCGCTGGAAACGCGCCGAACGGCAGTACGTGCACAAACGGCTCGCTGGCGTAAGCTTTAGCGAGCAGCGCGTGCAAGTCTTCGGGCTTGGCTTTCTCACCGCGCACATAAATCGTCGACAGGATGCCGCGGTTCATCGGCACGAGGTGCGGCGTGAACGAGGCGATCACCTCGCGGCCGGCGGCGAGCGAAAACTCCTGGTCGAGCTCGGCCATGTGGCGGTGGCGGCCGACACCGTAGGCGTGAAAGCCTTCGGAGACTTCCGAAAACAGCATCTCCTCTTTCGCGGCCCTGCCCGCGCCGGTCATTCCCGATTTCGCGTCAATGACAATTTCATCCGGATCGATCGCCTTCGCGCGCAGCAGCGGAAGGAGCGCGAGCTCAGCCGAGCTGGTGTAGCAGCCGGGATTGGCGACGAGTTGCGCGTTGCTTATTTTGTCGCGATAGATTTCGGTCAGCCCATACACCGCCTTTTTCTGCAACTCCGGCGCGGCGTGGGCGTGGCCGTACCAGCGCTCATAGGCGGCAGTGTCGGCGAGGCGAAAGTCGGCGGACAGATCGACCACTTTCACCGCCGGCATCCGCGCCAGCAAATCCTTGATCACCTTTTGCGTGGTGCCGTGCGGCAGCGCGCAGAACACCAGGTCCGGCGCGAGCGCCTTCCAGTCGACTGCATCGAGCGCGGCCAGGGTCGGCAGTTTGTACGGCGCGAATTGCGGAAACACCTCCGCCATCGCCTTGCCGGCGCGCCGATCCGCCGTGAGCAAACAAATGTCTGCGCGCGAGTGCCGTAACAGCAGCCGCACCAGTTCGGCGCCGGTATAGCCGGATGCGCCGAGAATGCCGATTTTCGCTTTTTGCTCCTGCGCGGACATGGAAGCAGCCATGGATCAAGGCCCTTTGCTTTGAAGGATCAGGCCGTTTCCGGGGCAGGTTATCAGAAGAGGTGCCGCGGAACCGGCGGCACGACGTGACGCGACGCGTTTAAGCGCGCGCTCGTGCCGTATCGCTACGGCGGCGGCGCGCAAATAGAGATTTGGTCAAAACCAGCGTCATCGCAGCGGGCATATAGAGGCCGCGCGGCCACGCGTCAATCGGCCGGCGAGATCGCCGCTAATTTTGCTTTACGCGCAAACCGCAACGCGCGGCAAAGCCCTTAACGGCTATTGCCCCGAGGCAACGAGCGTCGCTGAAGCCGCCGCCGGGGCGGGCTCTTCAGTCGCCGGTGCGGCCGCGGGCGCCGTCTCGGTGGCGGCGGCTTCCTGTGCCGGCTGCTCGGCCGTGCAGGTGCCGTTTTCGCAGGTCACCACGGTCGCGGGTTTTTGGGCCGCCTGGTGCATCCACTCGCAGGCGCTGGCCTGCTGGGCGAGCGCAAGTCCGGCGACAAGGGCCGTCAACGCAATGAGCTTCTTCATGGGTCTTAATCCCCTATTGAATCGGCAAGGCCAAAAATACGCCTGATCGCGGTGTTTGGACAGTCCGTGGCATAGTCGCGGCGAACGATTCGCCGTGATCGGCACCCAATACCGCCCGCGCGAGCAGGGTTGGCGGGCGGCGGCGAGCGCGGGCGAGTAAGAAGAGGTAACCGTTGGGAAAATCAGCTAAAAAGCAGGACACGCCGGACCTTTTCGCTGCCGCGAACCAGGGCCGCGGCGGAGCCCGCCGCGCCGCCGGCAACGGCCGCGCCGCGCCGCGCGCCTCCTCCGGCGAGGCCGGCTATACCGCCAAGCACATCGAGGTGCTGGAAGGCCTCGAGCCGGTGCGCCGCCGGCCCGGCATGTATATCGGCGGCACCGACGAGAAGGCGCTGCATCACCTGTTCGCCGAAGTCATCGACAACGCGATGGACGAGGCGCTCGCCGGCCACGCCGACTGGATCGAAGTCGAAATGGCGGCCGACGGCTTTGTCACCGTCAACGACAACGGCCGCGGCATTCCGGTCGATCCGCACCCGAAATTCCCGAAAAAATCCGCGCTCGAAGTCATCATGTGCACGCTGCACGCCGGCGGCAAATTCGACTCCGAAGTCTACGAGACGTCGGGCGGCCTGCATGGCGTCGGCGTCTCGGTCGCCAATGCCCTCTCCGAGCGGATGGAGGTCGAGGTCGCGCGCGGCCAAAAGCTCTACCGCATGGCGTTCGAGCGCGGAAAGCCGAAGGGCAAGTTGCAGGACGCCGGCAAGGCGCCGAACCGCCGCGGCACCAAGGTGCGCTTCCGGCCCGATCCGGAAATTTTCGGCGCCAAGGCGCATTTCAAGCCGGAGCGCGTGTTCAAGATGACACGCTCGAAGGCATATCTGTTTGGCGGCGTCGAAATCCGCTGGTTCTGCGCCAAGGAGCTGTTGCCCGGCGTAGAAGATGTGCCGGAGCGCGCCACCTTCCACTTCGAGGAAGGCCTGCGCGATTACCTGAAAGAAACGCTCACCGAAGCCACCCTCGTCCATCCCGACATTTTCACCGGCTCGGCCGGCAAGGTTGGCACGCATGGCGGCGCCCAATGGGCGGTGGCCTGGACCGCCGACACCGACGGATTTCTCAACTCCTACTGCAACACCATTCCGACGCCGGACGGCGGCACCCATGAATCCGGTTTGCGCTCCGCCATGCTGCGCGGCCTGAAGGATCACGCCGAGCGCATCGGGCAAGGCAAGCGCGCGGCGCCGGTGACCTCCGACGACGTGATGACCGGCGCCGGCGCCATGCTCTCGGTGTTCATCCGCGAGCCGGAATTCCAGGGCCAGACCAAGGATCGCCTCGCCACCGCCGAAGCGCAAAGGATTGTCGAGCAGGCGATCAAGGACCCGTTCGACCATTGGCTTGCCGGCAATCCGACGCAGGCCAACAGGCTGCTCGACTTCGTGGTCGATCGCGCCGAAGAGCGCCTTCGCCGGCGCGCCGAGAAAGACATTGCGCGCAAGAGCGCGACGCGAAAGCTCCGCCTCCCCGGCAAGCTCGCCGACTGCACCAATGGCGCCGCCGAAGGCGCCGAATTGTTCGTGGTCGAAGGCGATTCCGCCGGCGGCTCGGCCAAGCAGGCGCGCGACCGCGCGGCGCAGGCCATTCTCCCGTTGCGCGGCAAAATCCTCAACGTGGCCTCGGCCGGCAAGGACAAGCTTCAACAGAACCAGCAGCTCGCCGACCTGATCCAGGCGCTCGGCTGCGGCTCCGGCGCGCACTATCGCGGCGAGGATTTGCGCTACGGCAAGGTCATCATCATGACTGACGCCGACGTCGACGGCGCCCATATCGCATCGCTCTTGATCACGTTCTTCTATCGCGAGATGCGCGGCCTGATCGATGAGGGCCACCTTTATCTCGCGGTGCCGCCGCTGTACCGGCTAAGCCACGGCGGCAAGATTTTTTACGCGCGCGACGACAAGCACCGTGACGAAATCCTGAAAAAAGAATTTCACGCCAACGCCAAGGTGGAAGTGAGCCGCTTCAAGGGGCTCGGCGAAATGATGGCGGCGCAATTAAAAGAAACCACCATGGACCCGCGCAAGCGCACGCTCTTGCGCGTCACGCTCCTGCCCGAAGCGCAGGACGCCACCAAAAAATCCGTCGAGCGGCTGATGGGCTCCAAGCCCGAAGCGCGCTTCGCCTTCATCCAGGAACGCGCCGAGTTCGCGGACGAGGGCGCGTTGGATGTTTAGCGTCGGTCGGGTGAAACCATATCTAGTGTCGGCGCTGACGATGCAAGACTAGTCTTTTAAAGGATAATCTGCGTGGCAGAATGGAAGGAGTACCAAGAAAAAACCGCAAAGCTTTTCCGAGAACTGGCGTGCTCGGTCGAGACCGATTGCAAAGTATCGGGGGCCCGGGTGGCCTGCACCCGGTTCCGAAGACACCGAGTTAGGTGTTTTCATGGGACCGGAGGTGAGTCATGGAGCGACGACGGTTTACACGAGAGTTCAAGCTTGAGGCTGTGCGGCTGATCAGGGATCGCGGGGTCTCGTATACG
>DASXDP010000091.1:0-3571 GCA_036490575.1 Xanthobacteraceae bacterium | reverse complement strand
CTCGGCCTGGTCTCGCTGTGCCAATGGGCGCTGGTCGGCGTCGGCGGCTGGGTGAGTTTGCGTTTCTATCACTACGTCCATCCGCCATTCATCATCACCATACTCGTCGGCGGCATCGGCGCCTCGGTGATCGGCATGATTTGGGGACTGCCGGCGCTGCGCATGCGCGGACTGTACCTGGCGCTGGTGACGTTGATGCTGGCGGGCGCTTTTCAAAGCCTGGTGACGGTCATCAGCTTTCCGGTCGGCGGCCCCGGCTTTCTCGGCCAGGTCGGCGCCAGCGGCAACGACCGGATCAACATGGCGCGGCCGTTCTTTGCCTCGAGCGACACCGCGTACTTTCTGTTCGTCGCCGTCGTCACCGTGCTTTGCATCTTTTTGGTCGAAGCGCATCGGCATTCCAAGCCTGGCCGCGCCTGGGCGCTCATTCGCAAGAACGAACAGATGGCGGTCGCCGCCGGGGTTCGGATCGTATTCTACAAAGCCTGGGCCTTTGCGCTTTCCGGATTTCTCGCCGGCGTCGCCGGCGCATTGATCGCCGGCCTGTTCGGCCAACTCGATGGCTCGGCGTTCCCGACCACCACGTCGATCGTTATTTTCATCGGCACGCTGCTTGGCGGCTACGATGTCTGGCTCGGCGCTTTCCTCGGCGGCGTGTTGACCCGCTTCATTCCGGCGCTGTTGATCGACCTTAACGTCAACACCAATGCCGGCTTCATGATCTTCGGCGCCGCGCTGTTGTTTGCACTGCGTGATCCGCTCGGACTCGGTGGCCAGCTGACGCTGCTCGCCGAGCGTCTCTACGCCAAGTTCCAGGCGCAGCGCACGTCATGATCAAGATCGATTCGCTGACGGTCCAGTTTGGCGGTATCAAGCCGCTGGACGCGCTCGAGGCGCAATTCGGCGCACCGATCTGCGGACTGATCGGGCCAAACGGCGCCGGCAAGACGACGCTGCTTAACGTGCTGTCCGGCTTCGTCACGCCGGTCAAGGGAACGATCCTGCTCAACGATGCGCTGCTGCTCGGAATATCACCGCGCCGCCGCGTCGGGTTGGGCCTGCGCCGCACGTTTCAGCAGGAGCTGGTGGTCGACGAATTGACCGCGATGGAAAATGTTCAAGCCATCGCCGACCATGTCTCCGCCGATCACGCCAGCGCGCGGCGCGAAGTCGCTGCGGCGCTCGAGTTCGTGAGCTTGAGCGCGCGCCGCAATGTGCTCGGCCGCCAGCTTAATTTGTTCGACCGCCGCATGGTCGAAATCGCCAAGACCCTGATCGGGCGGCCCAAGGTCATTCTCATGGACGAGCCGGGAGCGGGCCTCAACGAAGTCGAAACCGAACAGCTGCGCCGATTGTTGGTCCAGATTCCAACGGCCTTCGACACCCAGCTCGTGCTCATCGATCACGACGCCGACCTTATCGCCTCGGTCTGCGTCGAGACGCTGGTGCTCGACTTCGGCAAGCGGTTGGCAATGGGGCCGACGCGCGCCGTGCTCGACGATCCGATCGTGCGTCGCGCTTATCTGGGACGCGAGTAGCATGGCCGGCTCCGCGCTCACTGTCAGCAATCTCTTCGTGGCGCGCGGCGGGCGGCCGGTGCTGCGCGATGTTTCCATCGACGTCGCGCCGGGCGAGATCACGGCACTCCTCGGCGCCAACGGCGCCGGCAAATCCACGCTGGTTCTCACCATGGCCGGAATTTTGCCGGCGCTGCGTGGACACGTGAGTTGCGACGGGACGGAGCTGTTGGGACAATCGCCCGACTCCGTGCGCCGGCGGGGCGTCGCGCTGGTGCTGGAAGGCCATCCCGTCCTGATCGGGCTGTCGGTGCGCGACAATCTCGCCGCCGCCGCCTTGATGCACACGCGCCGCGACGCCGAGAAGGAAGTCGAGGCCGCGCTCGAAATCTTCCCGGAATTGCGCGCCAGACTCAACACGGCGGCGCAGAACCTGTCGGGCGGCCAGAAGCAGATGGTGGTGATCGCGCAAGCGGTGATCTCGCGGCCGCGCTATCTCCTGATCGACGAATTGTCGTTTGGGCTCGCGCCATCCATCGTGAGCCGGCTCGCCGAGACGATCCAGGCCATCGCCGCGCGCGGCGTCGGTATTTTACTGATCGAGCAATTCACCACGCTGGCACTATCGCTCGCCAAGCGCGCTTACGTCATGGAACGCGGGACCGTGGCGTTCGCGGGCAGTTCCGAGGAATTGCGCGAACATCCGGAAATCCTGCACGGCGCGTATTTGGCATCGGGCCAGGCCGCAGCGGCTCCGCCGCTCGCACCGCCAGCGTAATCCGCCCGCTCACGGCCGAGCGAATTCAGATCGCCGTCGCGCGCAGCTTCGGGATAACGAGCTCCCCGAACGTGCCATAGATTTCCGCGGTCTGTGCCGGCGAAATGAGCCGGTCAAACAAGACAGCAAAATGCCCGGCGCCGGCGCTGCGGCATTGGGCGGCAATCTCTTCGGCAACGGCACCGGGCTCACCACCGATGAACTCTTCGTCGCCAATGGTGAAACTGTGGGAGAGTGGCGTATCGAGCGCCGGACGGTCCGGGACGCTAAGCCGCGGATCGAATTTCAGGAATTCGCGATACGCCACCCGGCGCTTGGCGATCGTGGCCGCGTCGTCATACATCACCACCTGGCGGCGGAGGCAAAGATCGTCCGGTCCGGCGTTGCGTCCGGCCTTGGCGGCCTCGTCGCGGTAGGCGTCGAAGATTTCGATCACCTTGTCCTGCGGATGAAAGCCGGTCGATATTTTGGCGCCGCGGCGCGCAGCCTTGCGCGCCGACGAAACGCTGACGACTGTCACCCATTTCGGCGGATGCGGCTGCTGGATGGTTCGCGGCGTCAGCCGCAGATTGTCGAAATTCCAGAATTTTCCGTGGTGCGAGATCACCGGCTCGGCCAGCGCCTCGTCCATGATCTCGACCGCTTCGTCGAAGCGTGCGCGCGCCTCCTCGACGCCAAGTCCGACTTGCGCCATCTCCGGAGGAATGCCCGGCGAGGTGCCGATTTCGAGGCGCCCGCCGGTCAAATGATCGAGCATCCCGATCTCCTCAGCGAGTCGCCACGGCGAATGGTAAGGCACCGCCATCCCCAAAACGCCAAGACGCAATGTTTTTGTGCGCGCCGCCACGGCCGCGATCAAAAGATTGGGCGACGGGGAGTACGACGCGCCGAAATGATGCTCGCTGAAAAAGATGCCCTCGAAGCCGGCCGCTTCGGCACTTACCCACGCATCGAGATAGCCATCGAAGTGGCGCTGGGACGCCGCCGGATCGTAATGTTGTACCAACTCGGGCGGCGTCGCAAAGAACTCGAAGATCCACGATTTGATCATTCCCCGCCCTAGCTGCCGTTTCGTGACTTCGCAAAAACGATCACGAAAACGCTCCGAGGACTTCCATGGCCGCATGACCACGGAAATCCTCGGGCACTGTGTAGAGCTACTTTAGGACGAAGGCGCCGCGTTATTCCAGCGGAACCTGATCGTTGATCTTGATACCGAGCTTCTTCTCCAACGCCTCGATATTGCCGAGGCTTGGATCGTTACTCGGCATGCAGC
>DASXDP010000090.1:0-32241 GCA_036490575.1 Xanthobacteraceae bacterium | reverse complement strand
CCTCAATCTGTCTTCGTCAAATAGTTTTGCAGGGTCTTGCCGCAAAATTCGAGCGTGTTGGTGTTCGAGTTGAGGCCTGAGGCGGCGTAGCACGCCAACTACGAAGCTTTGCGGCCATCCATGCTCCAATAACTGAAGGCCAGATAGAAGGGCGAACGCTTCATATCCGGAAAATTCAACTTCAATACCTTTTCCCGGCGAGTCGTCACTGTAAAACGCGTAATTGGCAAGTTCTGAATTTGTCGACTGTTTATTGCGGCCAAGCGTCCGATCAGTATCCAAAAGACGCTTTACGCGTGTGAGTAGCTCTGTGCCTGGTTGTGAGGCGGATTCTTCAAAGTATCGCGATAGCGCTTCCTCGATTTGATTGCGCTTATATGTCATAGTAACCCGATAATAGGTTCCAAACATTCAACTGTCAAACGCGCCGACGTTAGTCCTCTAGACCGGTGCCTGGCGCCGTTCGCATAATGACAGATTATGGAATGCGAGCGAAGCGAGGGTGAACTGAAGCGCCGTGGATCAGCCTGGATTACGCTCTTGAGCTTTGCCTTGCGGCAGATTGCTGAATAGATCGTCCGGCAGTGATGCCACAAAGGTTTTGATCTCGCGCGTGGCCATCACATCCGCATACTTTGCGTGCATGTCGCACAGGCTCATGGCGTGACTAGCTTCGCTGCGGTCGAAACACGCGTCTTCAGCTACGGCGACGCGAATATTGTAACTAAAAGCATCAATGACAGTGGCGCGAACGCAGCCACTGGTCGTGCAGCCGGTTGCTACGAGGCTATCGCAACCCAGCAGCATTAGATAACTCATCAAATCACTTCCAAAGAAGACGCTCGGCTTTTGCTTGTAGATGATAATATCCTGTGGTTCCGGAGCGAGGTCGGCAACTATTGTATTGGGATCGAAATTCGTTTGGGGTGGTTCGGATTCGGCGGCACGCTTGTTTTTCCAGGTCCAGCTACCGGCATCCCAGTTATCGTCTCGGCCAAAGCCGGTGGAGTAAATCACCGGCAAGCGCTTTGCGCGGAATAGATCGGCAAGATCCTTGATTACGGCAATTGCCTGCCAAGCCTCACTGCCGCAGGAGTTCCGCCAACGCTTGATTGATTGCAGAATTGGCTCCGGCCGGTCACCGGTAAATCCGTAGCTAACGTCAATCACCAGCAAAGCCGGCCGCTTGCCGAAGCCGCTGAGCGTGCCGTAGCCCGATGCGGCAAAAACGGCGCGGTCGCGGTCGGTCAGAAACTTGTCCCAGATTCGATCCATGTCGCCTCCGTCGTCCGTTTCGCTGTGAGGGTTTTGGCAAACATCAGATTGAAGTCGACGGTCTAGTGCTTTGGGGGACCGCGCCTTCAGGCAGACTAATGAAATATGAGGCGATCTCACCGGGCGTAGTGATCCAGACGCGTTCAATTTCCGGATGTCCTGCGACGTGTTGCAGTGCTTGCCGGATTTGCGTCAGCCTGAACGGTTGGGCCGCGACAAAGGTGTGTAATGAGATTGCGCATACTAACGGCTGAAGCTCAGAGAGCTTCAGCATGGTTTCGAACTGATCGACGATCATGTTCCGAAAATCGGTAGCCGACTGAGCGCGACTAAGCATCGTGGGGCTATCATTGATTTCGATGGGATAAGGCACCGAGAGAAGAGGGCCGGCTCGCGTGCGCATCCAGAACGGCTGATCGTCAGCAGGCCAGTCCATGAGGTAAGTATAGCCGGCTTCCTTCAAGAGGTCGGGCGTTGCCAACGTCTCGGCGATCCACGGTCCCATCCACCCGGCCGGTCGCTTACCGAAATGACGGGTAAGGATCTCGGTTGCATGACGGATCATCGCCGCCTCGGCGGTCGCATCCATTTCCGACTGGCGTTCAGAGTTCGTATATCCATGGCCAACGACTTCATCGCCGCGCGAGCGAATTCGCTCAACAATTTGTGGAAAGCGATCACAAATTGACGCGTTTAAAAGATGACAGAGCGGCAGGCCGAGCTCATCCATCAGATCGAAGATGCGCCATATGCCGACTCGCAGACCGTAATCGCGCCACGCATAATTGCGTGGGTCCGGCTGTGGCCCTAGCGAAGTTGGTGTGTGTCCCAGTCCGCTTCCGAAATTGAAATGTTCGACATTGAGCGCAACGTAGAAGGCGAGCCGTTTGCCGCCAGGCCAATCGAATTGAGGACGTTCAACAATCGGCGAATAGTCATAGCGGCCATGGTCCTCTATCCGCATGGCATGCTCCACAGCTCTTTTAGTTACGCTCTCGTCGGTCATTTATCTTGATAGTAGACGAAGTGAATGTGGAGCGCGGCCCAGCGGCGCCACAGGTATGGCGCGTCGAACACCGCGACGGCGAATAGGATGAGGCCGGTAGCAAGGTCATGTGCGAACGGCGGCGCAGCCACCGCGTTAAGGCCAGAACGCAGGACTGTTAACGTCAAGATGCCCGCGACGATCCCCAAGGGAGTGCCGCTGCCGCCGGCCAATGATACGCCACCGAGGATTGCCGCAGCCGCTGCCGGGACCAGTACATCCGCCAGTCCAGAAGGTGTCGCAGAGGCGAGGCCATAGCTGAGCATCGCTCCACCCATGGCGGCCATGAAACCGGAAAACGCGAATGCGCCGAGCAGCAGTTTTTTGACGCTCACTCCGGCAATGATTGCGGCTTTACGATCGCTTCCTGTGGCAATGAGGTCACGACCAAGTCTGGTCGTTGCAAAAATAGCCGCAGCGACAACGAAGATGCCGAGCGCCACAAGACTGCGTAGAGAAAACAGACCGACGACCGGATCATTGAGCGTCATCGCGAGATCGAGGTTATCCGACGAGATCGCCCGGTTGTGGGTGATAACGTAGGCAATTCCCGTTGCGGTCAGTAGGCCGCCCAGGGTAATGGGTACCGATCCCAGATCAAGCAAGACGATTAAAAGCCCTTGCCCGAAGCCGAAAGCGGCGCCAGTGCCGACAGCGCATAGCATTCCGACCCAGAAATGATCGGGACCCGTCAATAGTGCGATGCAGCCGGCTAATCCGAAGACGCCGGCAACCGAGAGGTCGAACTCGCCGATTAACATGACGAGACCAAGGCCAAGAGCTACCAAGCCAAATGTCGAGAACGATTGGAGCGCGCTGTAAGCTGTCCCCAGAGACAAAAAGCGCCCATGCCCGAAATCCACCGCCGCAAGCAGTAAAATAACAATCGCCAGAAGCAAATAAGGGCGGATACTCGGGCTGGATACGATGGAAAGCATGACGATCAGATGCGTTGACCCGAGTACAGGATGACGACGAGGAGCACCAGCAGGCCGGTGACTAGGTGCCGCCACTCTTCTTCAAAGCCGTGCAGCAGCAGGACAACCTGGATTACACTGATCGCAAGAACGCCGACCAGCGTCCGTATCATCGAACCGTCGCCGCCCTGAATTGGCGTGCCGCCAACGAGAACCGCAGCGATGGCGTCGTAGTCGTATTGTACGGCCAACGCCATGTTGCCCTGGTTATAGCGAATGGCCAGGAGAACTCCGGAGATCGCCGCAAACACGCCAGCCCATACGTAGGACAGGAAAACTGTTCGAGCGATTGGGAGGCCGGTAGCTTCAGCAGTCGTCCATCCGCTGCCGATCAAAAGCAGGTTGCGGCCGAAGACAGTGAAAGACAGGATTGTCTGTCCCAATGTTATGATTGCGAGGAAGATCAAAAACTCGATGGGGACCCCACCGATCGTACCGCCAAGCAGTTGGCTGGTGCCGGTTGAAGCCGCATAGATCGTTTCGTTGCCCGTCAGCCACGAGGCCGCACCGTAAATCAAGATGTTGGCGGCGATGGAAATGATAATCGGATTGGCGCGCAACGATCCGATAACCAGGCCCTGGATGCCTGTCACCAATCCTCCGAATACAAGAGATCCGGCGAACGCGGCGGCGAAGCCGCTCGCGTTGAGTAATGCAGTGAACAGAAAAGCCGAGGCGGCCGCCGTTGCGCCAAGAGCAAACGACATGACGTTGCCGCCGATCGTAATAAACGTCATTCCGGCGGCCATGCAGCCGATGACCGAAGCTGTCGTCAGCAGCGCGGTCAAACTTGGCATAGACAGAAAGCTGGGCGTGAGGACGGCCCAGACCAGCAAGGCAGCCAGCACAATGCCCCGCATTGTCGTCATTGGCGTGTGCCACCGCCTATAAAGAAAAGACCGCATCTGCGGTTTACTTTGCGACACGTGCCTTCGCCGCCTACGACGCCATCCGACTGACGCCGGTCGGATGGGTTATATCAGCAAGTATCGCCGCCATATCGATCCGGCTGCGCTCATATCGATTGACGGCTTTCCCTCGGTACATCGTCACGACGGTATCGGAAATGCCAATGACCTCTTCGAGATCGGAGGACGTCATCAGGAGGACGTATCCCATCTGGCAGAATTCTCGCAGCAGTCGATAGATCTCGGCCCGCGCACCGACGTCAACGCCGCGGGTCGGTTCGTTAATTAGGATCACCCCCGGTCCTTTGCCCCCGAACGCACGAGCGAAGAGCAGCTTTTGCTGATTGCCGCCGCTCAGGTTGAAAGCACTGGTCTCCAGCCGGGCGGTGTCCAGCATCACGCGTCGGCAAATCTCCGTGCCGAAATGGCGCAACTTGGCCCATGACAATAAACCGGCGCGAGTGAATTCCGGCAGACGCGCCGCGGTCACGTTTTCAAGGACATTACGCCGGAACAACCCATCGCGTCCGCGATCCTCCGACACGAACGCGACATTGCGGCGGACACGCTTGGCGACGGACCCCATCGGCAGCATTGTGCCGTCCAGCACGATCGTACCGGTCGCTTCCGGTACCAGGCCCGCAAGCGAGCGGATTACAGATACTGCTCCCGCGCCGACCTGGCCGGCGATGCACGTGATCTCCCCTCGTGGCGCAACCACCGAGAAATTAAATACTGCGCCCGGAATGTGAAGGTTGGAGACCGTCAGAGATTGCGGCGTCGATTTGTGCGGCTCCGGCGGCGGATACATCTGCTCAAACGAGCGTCCCAGCATCAGCTCGATCAGGTCGTGGCGACCTATGTCGGATACCGGTCGGGTCGCAACGTGAGCTCCATTGCGCAACACGGTGACCGAATCGCAGACACTAAAAACCTCGCCGAGACGGTGCGTTACGTAGAAGATGCTGCTCCCCTTCGCCTTAAGCGCACGTAGCGCCGACAGAATGCGTTCGATCTCAACGTCGGACAACGTTGCCGTCGGTTCGTCGAGGATCAAAATACGGGCATCGCGCACAAGCAGTCGCGCAATCTCGACGAGCTGACGCTCGCCCATTGTTAGGGTGCGGACCGGCCGGTCAAGATCGTAGTCGACGTTGAGAAGCCGAAGCGCTTCCGACGCGCGTTGCCGAAATTTGTCTCGTCGGTGAAACAATGGAACGGCGCGATTACCCAGCCAAATATTATCGAGAACGGAGAGATGCGGCGCCAGGCTAAGCTCCTGAGCGACCATTGCCAGGCCCAGCTGCTGCGCGCGTTGGGGACTATCTATCGTTTGCGCCTGTCCATCGATTTCGATCGTACCGCCGTCGGGGCGAATGATCCCCATCAGCAGCTTCATCAACGTGCTCTTGCCAGCTCCATTTTCGCCGCAAATGCCGCGGATTTCGCCGGGGGCAAGCGAAAGAGAAACCTCACGAAGCGCTTCGACCTGGCCGAAACTCTTCGTGAGCTGACGAGCAACGAGCATGCACGAGCTGGGACGCTCAGTAGGTGCAGTCAGCGGCCCACTGATCGACGTTGGACTTGTCGACGGTATGGACGTCCAACACGACATGCTTCGGGACAGTCTTGCCACTGAAATAGTCGGCAACCAGTTCGGCAGTTTTCTGCCCGGTGTTCACCGGGGCTTGTGTGCCGGTGCTGTATTCCTTGCCTTCCCGAATAGCCTTGATGCCGTCAGGCGTGCAGTTGGTGCCGATAACGATCAACTGGCCCTTGCCAGTGCCGAGTGGAATATGAGCAGCCTCGGCGGCGCGAATGATCGCCGCGGTTTGATTGTCGGCCCAGCCGATCACTGCATCGAGACCACCTTGCGGGGCGAAGCGTGCAAATAATTGACCGGCGATAGTCTCGCTTTTTGCCGTGTCCCAGTAAGCGTCCTCGGTGGCGACAGTTTTGATTTCCGGGTGATCTTTCATCATCCCTTCAAAAGCCTGCAGGCGCGTTTTCGCAACACCTTCCGCAAGTACGCCGGTAATCAATGCAATCTTCGAGGGGCTGCGTCCACCGTCCTTGAGCGCCTTTACCACAGATTCTGCGGCAAGCGTACCAAGTTTGGCGTTGTCGTCGCCGATCTCAGACACGTAGAGGTCCTCCACGCCGTCCTTGATACCGTTATTGGTAATGATCACCGGAATGCCGGCTTTCTTTGCACGGCTAAGCGCCGGCACGACGGCGCTCTGCGAAGCAGCCATGATGACCAGCAAGTCAAACTTCCTCGCGATGGCGTCATCGATTTGTTGCGCCTGAAGCGCGGCGTCATAGGGCGTATCGAACTGTGTGACTTCGAAGCCCAATTCTTTCGCGCGGGCATTGAAAGCCTTGTTCAGCGCGGCAACAAAAGGATGCGTCGGTCCGGCATCAAAATACGCGACCTTTTTTTCAGCCGCGCCTGCACTGACCACGCCAAGCGCCGAGGTAAGCGCCAGCGCCCAGAACGCCGCGCCGGCGAACTTTGTGAATCGGCTCGTCATATTTGCTCCCCCGCTGGCCATGGCAAACGCAAAGAATCAATTTTTGAGAACTGTACTTTCACGCCCAAGGCGTGAAAGTACGCTCTGCGTCGCGAATTCTTCCATCACAATGGATGCATAGCGCCTGTTCCGAGTCAAGAAACCATTTCACAAAATGGGACAGGCGTTGTGCCCGTGTATTTGCAGAAATGGGATAGTGGGGGTATTTCGTACGAATATTGGTACACCCGGGTAATTGGACAAAGGCCAAATGCGTGGGCGCGCCACGAGTGGCAGTCGCCACGTGCGAGTTTCCGGAATGCGGTGCATGACCAGCACCTGCGATCGTTCAGCCCGACACATCCTGTCGGTATTCAACTGATTGCTTCGCGCTCCCTGAGATCGAATCAGGGAGCGCGGAAGTCAGAGGAGATCGGCTGTCACCGGCGTATCGATTCGTTATGATTTCGCCGGATAATGCTTGGCGTAGTGCGCGGCGATCTCGTCGCTGGTAGTGAGCCACACGCCGTCGTGGTTGGCGATGTAATCCAACGCCTTTTCCAAATATTTGTGCCGGAATGGTGCGTTGATGATGAACGGGTGCAGGCAGAGAGACATGACGCGGCCCGTCGTCGCGCTTTCCTTATAAAGCTGATCGAACTGATCAATTACGGCTTGATAGAAAGCCTCGCCGGGCAGGCTCTTGCCAACGAACATGCTGATGTCGTTGAGCTCAATCGAATAAGGAACGGAGATCATGCCCTCGATATTGAGCGGAAAGGGCTGGTCATCTGCGCACCAGTCGAGGAGATAGGTGAGACCCAGTTCGCGCAGCAATCGTGGCGTTTCGAATGTCTCAGTCAGCGCGGGGCCGAGCCAGCCCTTCACCGACTGTCCGGATGACTTGGCAATGGTGTTCACCACTTCCGTCAGATACTTGCGTTCTTCCTCTACGCTCATACCGGCCTCGAAGGTGGAATTGTCCCGCCCATGCGCGAGCCACGACCATTTCCGTTCCTTTCCGGCATCGATTATTTGCGGATAGTGGTGGCAAACCGCGGAGTTGAGCAGCACTGATGCTCGAATATTGTATTTATCGAGTGTCTCCATCATGCGCCAAATGCCGACTCGAACCCCGTAATCGCGCCAGCCGTAGTTTAGCGGATCGGGAGCGAGCATGGCGGTCCCGGCAAAGATGCTGGTCGAAGGTTTGTCGACTTGGAAATGCTCAATGTTCAGCCCGATATAGAACGCGATGCGCGCGTTGTTCGGCCAGCTTAGTTTTGGCCGGCTGATGATGGGCGAATAATTGTAAAGCTGATTATCCATTTTTCTCCCCGCTTTTCAGACCCGTTTCCAGCAATTGCATCCGGATTTCAAGTTAGGCAACTGTGTCATCCACTGCAACCGCGAGGCTTGCCGACCAAACGGGCAGATCGCCACGCGTAGTTTTGTAATCGGGAGCAATGAATGTCACAAAGGCAACCGGTCGACGGTGGTTACATGCCAAGCGCTCACTTGCACGCACTATCCGCGGCGGAAATCGTCGCCCAAACCACAGCAGGCAAGTTGCGTTGCGAGGAAATCGCCCGCGCGTGCCTAGCGCGCATTCAGGCGCGCGAGGGACGCGTCAAGGCGTGGTCATTCATCGACCCCGATCTGGTTGTGGCGCGAGCGAGGGCTCTGGACGCAGATGCAAAGCGCGGGCCGCTGCATGGCGTTCCAGTTGGAATAAAGGACATCATCGAAACCTGCGACATGCCGACCGAGATGGGTTCACCGATCTATCGCGGCTATCGCTCCAAGTCTGACGCTTCCTGCGTCGCTCTTCTGCGGGCAGCGGGCGCAATTGTCTTTGGAAAGACCGTCACATGTGAATTTGCCGGCGTGACGGCAGGAGAAACTACCAACCCGCACAATTCGGCCCGTACACCAGGCGGCTCATCAAGCGGCTCCGCGGCGGCGGTCGCCGATTTTATGGTGCCGATCGCCCTTGGCACCCAGACCGGAGGTTCGGTGCAGCGGCCTTGCTCATATTGCGGCATTGTCGGGTACAAGCCGACTTTCGGCATAATAAATTCACAAGGCGTGAAACCGGCGGCAGAGAGTCTCGACACAATCGGCTTGATGGCACGGGCGATCGAGGACATTGAACTGTCGGCGCGCGTACTTACAAACAGTGCGCCGGTGGAGTGGCTACCAAAAGGCGCCGCGATCCGGATCGGGCTGTGTCGTACCTACGCCTGGGACACCGCGGAAAGCGCAACCCAGCAAGCGGTGGAAGACGCGGGTCAAAGACTGGCGAGCGCCGGACACTTCGTCGGCGAAGTTGAACTGCCGCCGCGCTACGGTGATCTCCTGGTCACGCGGGAAATTATCAATGATTTCGAGCGCGCTCGCGCCATAGCGCATGAATGGCAAACGCACTCTGAGCAAATTAGCGGTGCATTGGCCAAGAGCATCCGCAATGGTCTCGTGACGCCGCGCGAACGGTTCATTGACGCGCTTGAACGCGTTGCGGTCTGCCGCCGGTTGCTCGATGACGTATTTGCCGATTTCGACGTGCTCCTTACTCCAACGGCGCAGGGCGAGGCGCCGCTCGGGCTGAGTTTCACCGGCGATCACACATTTCAAAGCCTCTGGACACAGTTACGCGCGCCAACAATCACGCTGCCGACCCACCGCGGTCCAAATGCGATGCCTATCGGCATCCAGCTTGTTGCACGGAGCTACGAGGACAATCGTCTGCTAGCGATCGCGCAGCTTTTCTTTCGAACCCTGGGCTGCGGCCCAGTGATCGAAGCCTGAACTTTACGCCAAGCGCGAATTCGCGAGCATTTCCGCGAGGTCTTTCGGCCGAATCGGGAACTGCCGAATCTGCACGCCGAACGGTGACAAGGCATCTTCCACCGCAGAGGCAATAGCTGCTGGAATTGGCAGCACGCCCGACTCGCCGATGCCCTTCACGCCCAAGGGGTTCAGTGGCGTCGGCGTCTCGCGGTGGCCAAGATCCAGGACGGGCATTTCCGACATTGTGACCAGAAGGTAGTCCGCGAGTGTCGTTGTCAGTGGCTGAGCCTGGTCATCGTATCCCATCCACTCATAGAGCGCGTTTCCGATGCCGTGAGCGATACCACCGATTATCTGGCCCTCGGCAATTATCGGATTAATAATGTTTCCCGCATCGTGTACGAAAACGATGCGCGTCACTTTCACAGCCGCGGTATTGACGTCGACTTCAACTTCCGCAATGGCCGTGCCGTTGCCATACGTCATGGCATTCATGACTACGTTTTCAGTTGCTTCGAGGCCTGGTGCGAGACCACCGGGGAGGGTGAACCCTGCTGCTCCCGCCATGGTTCTTGCGACCTGCGCGAGCGAGATCTTCATTCCAGCGGCGCCCTTGACTATTACATGATCATCCTGGATATCGAGGTCCGACGCGTCGGCCTCGAGCAAATGACTGGCGGCGAGCAGAACCTTTTCACGCACCTTGATGGCCGCGACGTGTGCAGACGATCCAGCCATAACCGCCTGTCTGCTGTTAAAGCCGCCGAAGCCCATAGATATCTTTCCAGAATCGCCGGCAACAACAACCACGCGATCCATCGCGCCGCCGAGCTGTTCGGCAACGATTTGCGCGATCATGGTCTTGGTGCTTTGCCCCATCGCAGCCGCACCCGTCGCCGCTTCGATCGTTCCCGAGTTGCTGATCCGCACACGGACCTGCTCATAAGGACCGCGGCCCGTCGCCTCCACGTAGTTCGCAAGCCCGATGCCGAGAAAGCGGCCGTTAGTACGTGCCGCGTGCTGTCGTCGCGGGAAATCGGCCCAGCCTGCACGGGCCAGCGCCTCGGCTTGGCAAGCAGGATAATCGCCCGAGTCCAGGACGATTGGTACGCCTCCTCGCGATAAGAAGTCTTTCTTGAATGGCATGCAGTCGGCCGGTACCAGGTTACGCTGGCGAATCTCGGCTCGGTCGACGTTCAATTCTCGTGCTGCGCGATCAAGGAGGCGTTCCATGATAAAGACGCCTTGCGGCTGGCCGGCGCCGCGGACAGGGGTGACCGGGACCTTGTTTGTCAGCACGACCTTCACGTCCACGCGGTAGGCCGGGACGACATACGCTAGTGAAAGCGCTGCAATGGCGCCTTGCGGGATCGTTAGCCCGCGCGCCGTGTATGCTCCGTGGTCATGCAGCAACGAGCCGCGCACTCCTAGTATTTTGCCGTTTGTATCGAGTGCAATTTCAGCGTCCCAATACTGATCGCGCTCCTGCGTCGTCGCGATAAAATGTTCGCGGCGATCCTCGATCCATCTGACCGGACGACTAAGCCTGATCGCGGCAACGGCGACTGCAGCTTCCTCGGGATAAAACACCAGCTTGGGTCCGAACCCGCCGCCGACGTCGGGTGCCACGACGCGCACCGACGCCTCTTCGCGGCCGAGCAGCTCAGCGAGAACGCGCGCTGCCATGAGGGGAGTCTGGGTCGAGCTCCAGACTGTCAGTTTATCGTCAATGGCATCGTAAGAACCAATACAGCCCCGGCATTCAATCGAGTTGGCGCAGCCACGATGCAGCCAGAACGTTTCCCTGAAGACGTGCGCTGCGCTCGCAAAGGCAACATCAACACTGCCATACGAAGTGGCGAAAGCAGCGATCAGATTGTCCGACCCACCGCAGTGGACCGGTGGTGCGTTCTCGGCTAGCGCGGCGCGACAATCGGATATCGCTTCCAGCAACTCGAACTCGATATTCACCAGGCCGGCAGCGTCTTCCGCCAGGTACGGGTCGACCGCGACCACCATGGCGATCGCCTCCCCAACATAAACAGTTTCATGGGAGGCGAGGATTGGGCGATCGCGCTGTTGCCTGTAGGTGCGGTCGGGAAGCGCCACGACGAGCCGGTCCGTAGTCACGGCAGACTGGATATCACTGGCCGTGAACACGGCCACGACGCCGGGCAGTCTCTGCGCATCGGTCGCATCAATTGCTGCGATCTTCGCGTGCGCGTGCGGACTTCGCACGAACGAGGCATGCAGCATGTCCGGGAGGCGAATGTCCCCAACGAAGCGGCCTTTGCCGCATAGAAGGTCGCGGTCTTCGAGACGTGGAGTCGATTGTCCGAATGTCTTTGTCACGCTCACCTGTCAGGAGCACACAGTTCGGGTAATTGCCTACATCAGAGCTGGAGGTTTATTGCGCGCGCCCCGCTTGGCCTTTGTGCTGGCATCGGGAAAATTCCCCTCCGCGGAGGATGCGTCCTCGTCGGCCAGAAGGCGCCGCACGAGATTGGCTGCAGCGTGGCCCTTTAGCGCGCGCCCCCACATCTCCTCGATGGCTTTTTCATGAAAGGCCAGTGCGTCCGGTGCGGACGTTATCATTGCCACGCCAACGCGCACATTAGGTTCGCTGCCGAGGCGGAAGGGACTGAGGACGAGTATCTTGCGGGCGGGCTGGCGGAAAATCTGAAAACCACTGTGCGGTAGAGTGTCCGTGACGATGCCTATCTGGACACCAATGGGCGGATCATCGAGCAGCTTTGTGAAATGTTCGATTTCAGCGCGGGCCAAGGCCTTGCGATGAACCAACACGTCTTGCGGCAGCCCACCGCAGCCGATTAGTCCATGATGCAGGAAGCGTTCAATCTCGATCGCCGACATCAGATTGACGATCGTCGGCCTGCGCCGGCGATAGGTTGCCTTCCGCTCGCGGAGAATTTCCATGATTTTTGGAATATCACTCAGCGAACGCGCGCGATTGGCGACGTTCTTTGTGACGTTCTCGGTGAGAACCTCTTCCAGCGTAGTTTCGAACCTGTCCGAGGCGAGCAGGAACGAGATCGGGCCGGACAGCATTATGATGTGCTCTGCGGTTTCCTCGATCTGCCGCATGCGCTCGAAATAGGTAACCGCCGAAGGGATGTACTCGATGCCGACGCCCAACAGCGTTGGAATCGAGACTCCGAGCAATTCCGCCAGACGCTCGATGGTTTCGATCTTGGCGAGTTCTCCTTTTTCGAAGCGATAGAGGGCGGTGCGTGAAATGCCGAGCCCGGTGGCAATTTCCTCTGCGCTCAGGCCGGACCCCAGCCGATAGGCTTTTAGACGGTTACCAATCTCGTCATACCGGAAAGGCATCCGTTTCTCCGCGCTTAGGGTTGGGGCATGAGTATGATGCGAGCACTCGCGCGACGGTCCACAACGTCCTGAAGTGCTTCCGAAAAGGAGTCGAGCGGGTAGGTTACTGTCGGCGCTGGCTTGATCTTGCCTGACTGAAACATTGCAAATATCTGCTCGATGCATTGTGCCATCAGATCAGGGCGACGCTTGCGGTAATCGCTCACCTGAAGTCCGCTAATCTCGATGTTCTTGACCAACAAGTAGTTGGCTTTGACGGTCGGTATGCGTCCAGACGCGAACCCAACAACGACCAGGCGTCCCTGCCAGGCGAGCGCGCGTAACGCTGCATCAAACGAGTCACCGCCAATCGGATCGATAACAACGTCTACTCCGTTGCCGGCATTTTTTTCAAACACCTGCTCGCGAAGTGCGTCGCGCAGATTTTCCGAGGACAAATCGATGATATCATCACATCCGGCGTTGAGAGCGAGCGTGGCTTTAGCGGGGTTCGATACGCCAGCCATTACCTTCGCGCGCATGGCTTTGGCGATTTGGATAGCGGCAAGCCCCACCGCACCTGTGCCGCCGAGCACCAGGACGCTCTCTCCCTCGCGGAGACGAGCCCGTTCGTGCAGAGCAAACCATGCGGTGTCGTATACCAGAGCCATGGCTGCCGCATCGACGAAGCTCATGGACGACGGCAGCTTGAAACATTGACTGGCATAGATGCTTACCAGCTCGGCGTATCCGCCTTGCTCGGCGAGCGTCAGAACACGATCGCCGATTTTGAATTCCGTCACGCCGGGGCCCAGGCCACTCACTTCGCCGACCGGAAGCTTTCCCGGTGCAAACGGGCGTGCCGGCAGAAACTGATACTTGCCAGTGACGACCAAGCTGTCGACGTAGTTAACCGCGACGGCTTTGATCTTGACCAATACCTGACCTCGGCCCGGGTTCGGATCAGGCAGCTCGCCGACCGAATGACTCGAGATGGGTCCGAACTCCCTGACGATCGCGGCGCGCATGAGTCTAAACCATTCGGCGAGTCATCTTATTTTTATTACAGGTGCGCCGGGCAGCGCAACGTTGAACGCGCGAGAGCGATAGCGGACGCCGCAAAAAACGTCAAAAAATAAGCGCTTTACCACGAGTCAGAAGTATGCTCTTTAAAAAACCAACGAGCTGTAGCAATAACTTTACACTAGTCCCGTGGCCGCAAATCGGTCCATAGAGCAGACTAGTCTTCGACATGAAACCGGCCTCCTTTTGTTATCACGCGCCGACTTCGCTTGATGAGGCCGTTGCACTGTTGGCGGAATTGGCGCCGCAAGATGGCCGCATCCTTGCGGGTGGACAGAGTCTCGTGCCCACGATGGCGTTTCGCGTGGCGCGGCCTTCGCATCTGATCGACATTAATGGTATTGCCGAACTGGCAGCGCTTTCGGTGACTGACGAGATCGTCAGCATCGGCGCCTGTGTGCGGCATGCCGCCTTCGAGAATGATACGGTATCCGGTGTAACCGGGACACTGCTGCGCAAAGTCGTCGAAAACATCGCGCACTACCCGATCCGCACTCGCGGCACTTTCTGCGGCAGCATCGCCAACGCGGATCCAGCCTCGGAGTGGTGCTGCGTTTTGGCTGCACTCGACGGCGTCGTTCTTCTGCGAAGCCACCGCGGCATGCGGCGCGTTCCATCTTCCGAGTTCTACCGCGGTGTGATGACGACTGCATTGGAAGAAGATGAGTTGATTGTAGCCGTCGAGTTGCCGATGCTGCGGGAAGATACTGTTACCGGGTTTGTGGAATTCAGCCGACGCAAGGGTGATTTTGCCATCGCAATGGCGCTCGCGGCGTACCGTGTTGAAGGCGGAGCGATAGTTGAGCCGCGCATTGCGATTGGCGGCGCGGAACCGTATGCGCGCCGCTTGCAGACGGCAGAAAGTCTGCTGTGGGGGCAAGCGCCGGGCGAAGCTGTTTTCTCAGCAGCGGCGGAAGCCGCGGCGTCGGCGGTCGAGCCAATGGAGGACATTCACAACACCATTGCCTATCGCCGCGGTTTGGTACGGACGCTGGTGCAGCGTGCCCTGGAGGCCGCAAAATGAACGAGCGGCGCGAGATCACACTAACGATAAACGACGTACTTTATACCGTTATGGTTGAACCACGGCGGACGCTGGTGGACGTGATCCGCGACGACTGCGCTCAGACGGGCACGCATATTGGCTGCGAACACGGAGTATGTGGTGCTTGCACGGTCTTGCTAGACGGCGAGCCGGTACGTGCATGCCTGATTTTCGCTGTGCAGGCGCGGGAACGTAGCATCCGCACGGTCGAAGGTTTGCAGCGCGGTGAGCAGTTGCATCCGATGCAAGAAGCCTTCACGCGCCATCATGCGTTGCAATGCGGTTTCTGTACGCCAGGTTTTCTTATGCTTGCAGTTGGCGCACTCGAGAAATGGCCGGACCTCAACGACAAACAACTGGTCGATATTCTGTCATCCAATCTGTGCCGCTGCACTGGTTACGAGAATATCATTAAAGCAGTACGCGCGGCCGCGATCCAAATGAAAGCTCAGGCGTGACGGCGGGGCCGACACGATGGATCGGCGTGTCGGTTGAACGCCTTGAGGACCCGCCACTACTAATTGGACGCGGACAATTTGCCGGCGACCTGTCATTTCCGCATCAGCTGCACATGCGTATCGTGCGTTCGCCCTCCGCGCATGGTCGCCTCAAGGCAATCGAGCTAGCCGCAGCAAATGCAGTGCCCGGCGTCGTCGCGATTTGGACGGCAAACGATGTCACTCATATACCCCCCATAGATTTTCGTGAGGGGCCGAACGAGAAGCTCGCGCCGTTTCGGCAACCGGTGCTGGCCAAGGACTGCGTTCGCTACGTCGGCGAACCCGTGGCGGCCGTGTTTGCAACCGACCCATACGTAGCTGAAGACGCCGCTGATTTGGTCAGTCTGCAAATCGACGAACTTGGAGTCGTGGTCGACGCATCGCTTGCCCCTGGCGAGTTTGGAGGTGTTTTGACGACCGAGGCCACGATCTGTCGGCAAGGCTACGGCGACGTAGCCGCGGCCTTTCGCCAAGCCGCAGCCGTGGTCGAACTGGACCTGTCGGTTGGCCGTCATTCCGGCGTGCCGCTCGAGACGCGCGGCGCCATTGGTCGTTACGACGCTGCGCGCGACGTGCTCGAGCTACATGGCGCCGCCAAGGTGCCGCATCGCAACCGCGAAACCTTGGCGCGGATGTTTGGGCGGAGCACCGCCGGACTTCATCTCTATGAAAGCCACGTTGGCGGCGGATTCGGAATCCGTGGAGAGATTTATCCGGAAGACATTCTTGTTTTGGTCGCAGCAATGCGATTCCGACGTCCGGTAAAATGGTTGGAGGATAGGCGCGAGCATATGATCGCCGCCAATCATTCACGCCAACAGCGACACCGGATACGTGCGGCGGTAGATGGGGATGGTCATCTCATCGCCATCGATGACGAGTTCTTTCATGACCAAGGTGCGTATATCAGGACGCACGGCACGCGAGTTGTTGATACCGCCTGCGGTATGCTCCCCGGCCCCTATCGACTGCCGCATTTCCGGGTGGCCGGGCA
Organism: Xanthobacteraceae bacterium; assembly: GCA_036490575.1. Taxonomy (GTDB): domain Bacteria; phylum Pseudomonadota; class Alphaproteobacteria; order Rhizobiales; family Xanthobacteraceae; genus BOG-931. Next base: position 15,781 of record DASXDP010000090.1, on the reverse strand, counting down.
TTTTCGGCTTACCAACAAGACACCCGCCGCGACCTATCGGTCCCCTGGCCGCTACGAGACTAACTTCGTGCGGGAGCGGCTAATGGATGCAATTGCGCGAAAGCTCGACCTTTCCCGTGTGGAAGTGCGGCGACGAAATTTGATCAGCAGCCAGGAGATGCCCTTTGAACGACCACTGGTCGCTCTCGGGGACGAAGTCGTGCTCGACTCGGGCGATTACGAGGGTCTTTTAGACAAAGCGATCGCTCAATTCGAATGGTACAAGCTCGAAGTCGACGTGATGCGGCGACGCGAATCTGGAGAACATGTCGGCCTTGGCTTGGCGATGTTCGTCGAAAAGAGCGGGTTGGGGCCAACCGACGGCGCGCGTATTAACGTCCATACCGATGGCGTGGTCGAGGTTATAACGGGCGGAGCTTCTGTGGGACAGGGCTTCGAAACGGTGATCGCCCAGGTTTGCGCCGAGATCTTAGGCGTCGACTATCGCCGGGTCAGGGTGGTGCATGGCCGCACGGATCGCATTGAATACGGCATTGGTGCGCATGCGACCCGGGCCACAGTGATGACTGCCAACGCGGCGGCTATCGCCGCCGAGAAAGTGCGAGCGAAAGCGCTCAATATGGCGGCCCAACTGCTGCAACAAGATGAATCGGCACTTACCATTGCAAACGGCGATGTCGTTCGTACGGATAGCACGGGCGCGAGCATCAGCCTCGGGGATCTCGCGCATCATCTCAGGCCAGCGTCGTCAACACGTGGTGATCGTGATCCCGGCCTAAGTGAGGAAGGCTGGTTCACCACCGCTCACATGACGTATCCATATGGCGTACAGCTTGCGCTTGTGAAAATCGACCCGGGCACGGGTGCTATACGGATCGAAAAAATGATGATTGCGTTCGATGTCGGGCGCGCGATCAATCCGACCTTGGTTCGGGGTCAACTCGTCGGCGGGTTTGCTCAAGGGCTGGGCGGCGCTCTGTTTGAGGAGTTCGCTTACGACGAAGCCGGTCAGCCCCTTTCTGTGACTCTTGCAGATTATTTGATCCCGACAGCGAGCGAAGTGCCGCACGTGGATATTTTGCTGACCGAAGATGCCCGAAGCAAATTCAATCCGCTGGGTATCAAGGGCGCAGGCGAGGGTGGCGTGGCCGCAGTCGGAGCAGTGATCGCGTCAGCCGTTGACGATGCGCTCGGCGGCAAAGGACTGATTTTGCGGCTTCCGATAACTCCGCAAGTGGTTAAGGCCGCCATCGACGAATTGAAAGTGTGAACAGACCTGAGACGATTCAGCCGCGCCCCGTGCTGAAGCTTCCGCGACCTACCGCAATCAGGCGGCCTTGCGCATCGGCGACGTCGACATCCACGCGGGCGAAGGTCGCTCCTAGCTGGAGCAGCCGCGCAGATGCAACCAGGTTCTCGCCGGCGGACGGACGCAAATAGTCTACGCGTAGATCAATTGTCGGCGCCATCTTGCCGATTTTGATTGCTACGGCGGCATGGCCGGCCATGTCGATCAAGGTCGCGATTACACCGCCGTGAAATGACTTCTCATTAGGCCCGCGGGCAAGCTCGTCGCGATAGTCGAGCCCGATGGTCACAGTTCCGCTATCGGGATCGACTGAAAGGGCGTGTGGGCGCAGTAACTGGTGAAATGGCGGACGCCTTAGTTCGTCGCGCAGCCGCGCAAGCGCGGTACCATGCTCGGATGTCATGCGGGCTTTGAATGCCGATGAATCGGAGTCGGTTTGGCGCGGCCGTCGGTGATCCAATCGACGATATCGAGCTTGCGCACCTTTCCACTGGCAGTCAGCGGAAGCTCGTCCAGCTGTAGAAAGAATTCAGGCATGTCGTATTTTGACAGCCCGTTATCGTCCAGATGTTTGAGAATCTCCTCGGCGGCCACGACTTTTCCGGGCCAGAACATGACGGCCAGGCATACGCGTTCGCCGAGCCGCGGATCGGGTACGGGAACAGCAGCGACGCGCTTGATGGCGTGATGTGTCGCGGACAGCGATTCGATTTTCGCAGGATAAATATTGTGACCTCCGCGAATAATCACATCTTTCTTGCGTCCGGTGACGCGTAAATAGCCATTCTCGTCGACCCAGCCGAGGTCGCCCGTCATGAACCAGCCATCGCGGTTGAAGGAATCTTCAGTAGCGGCTTGGTCGTCGAAATAGCCGAGCATCAAACTCGCACCGCGGCCGCCAATCTGACCGATGTCGCGTGGGGGCAACTCGTGGTTTGGATCGTTGCGGTCGAAGATGCGGATTTCGTAACCATGGCAGGCTTTTCCGCAACTCTCAGCAATCAGCTTCGGCTCGTCACCAGGCACGGTGTATTGATGGGAGCAAGTCTCAGTCATGCCGTAACCGCTCTGAGGGACGATGCCGAACTTCAGGAGTTCCTCAATTAAACCAGGTGGGGCCGAAGCGCCGGAAATACGAAATCCGTGAAGTTTGCCCAGACCTGAAAGGCTGCGACTCTTCAGTTCGGCAAGCAGATCGATAGCATGCGTTGGTACTCCGACGAGAAAGGTACAGCCGGTTTCAGCCAAGCGATCTACCAGGCTTGTGCCGCGAGGCAGATCGTGGATCACGAACTCGCCGCCGACGGCAAGCGCCATGATCATTGCGCCAAATCCAAGATTGTGGCTCAGCGGACTCAATGAGTAGACGACCGATTCAGTTGTTATATGCCAATCCGCCGACAACGCCCGTGCGTTGGCTAGTAGAGTGTTATCGCTATGCATCACGCCTTTGGGTACGCCGGTCGTACCGGATGTGAAAGCCAGATAGAGAATACGGTTGGCGTTGAGCGTCGCCGGCGGCGTCAGAGCTTGGGCTGGCGGTACCGTAACAATGCCCAGTTCGCGAGCGACGCCGTCTTTCTCGAGCCTATAGACCCGCCGTACGGTGTCGATATCGGACAATCGCACGAACAGATCTTTTTTGTTGGTATCGGCGCCATACCCTTCTTCGGCGACAATTGCCGAAGCGCGCATGCGATTTAGCAAGCCGGCGATGTCATCGACTGTGTGATCGCGATGCAACGAAGGACAACATACATAACCATTGCGGCTGCACGCCAGTAGGGCGATGACGGTCTCGGGCCTACTCGGTAGCCAGACGGCGACGCGCTCGCCGATCATCATGCCTCGACGTGAGAGTTCGCTGGCAAAGGCATCCACATGCGCAAGCAGCGTGCGATAAGTTAAAGCGCCCAGGCTGCTGCGCACTGCAATGCGCTCGGGAGTGCGCTCGGCGTGCTTTCGCACGAGATCGTAGATAGTGTCGTCACTCCAGAAACCGCCGCGGTAGTATTCGCGGTAGCGGTCGATATCAAAGAGAGTCAGCAGCGTGTTGGACATGAGATTATTCGACTTCACCGGCCTATTTCCACTTTCGATACACTCCGGAAGGGGAATAAAATTCATTAGTATCCGATAATTACGGTGTTCCAGTAGCATCAGGCCGCAATACGTTTCATTTTTTATACAGCGCATTATAATATTACAAGCGTTGGTAATGGCTTGCTGCGATTGCCTACGACGATGAGCTCGTCCGAGCTCATCGCGCTGCTTTACAACGTGAGTCAGCCGCAGTTCCACCCAAACCGTGAAAAGGGAAAATGACAGGACAATCTGCTGCCGATGTGATTGTCGTCGGGGCCGGGAATGCAGCGTTTTGCGCAGCACTGGCGGCGCAAGAGCAGGGCGCAAAGGTGATCGTGCTCGAAGCGGCGCCGGAGGAGGAGTCCGGCGGCAATAGCCGCTTCACCGCCGGGTCAATTCGCGTCGTCTATAACGGAGTCGACGATATCAAGACGCTCGTCCCCGATCTTTCGCCCGCCGAAATTGAAAATACGGATTTCGGCGCCTACACCGCCGAGCAGTTCTTCGACGACATGGGACGCGTAACTCAGCATCGCGCGGATCCAGACCTCGTCGAGCTTCTTGTCACCCGCAGCTTTGAAACTCTGAATTGGATGCGCGAAAAGGGTGTACGCCTCATCCCCATATATGGGCGACAGGCGTTTAAAATTGACGGCAAGTTCAAGTTCTGGGGTGGGTTGACCGTAGAGGCCGTCGGCGGAGGGCCAGGCCTTATTGCGATGCTGACTACCGCGGCGCGAAAGCGGGATATTGGCATCCGCTATCGAACTCGCGCGCTCGATCTATTGTTCGACGGAAAGCGCGTCGAAGGTGTTCGGGTGCGTAGCGAGAGTGGCGTCTCCGACCTGCGCGCGAAATCGGTGATCCTCGCCTGTGGTGGCTTTGAGGCCAACGCGGAATGGCGCACGCGCTATCTCGGGCCGGGCTGGGACTTAGCTAAAGTACGCGGTTCCCGCTTCAACACCGGTGATGGCATCCGCATAGCGCTTGCTATTGGCGCAAGTCCGCGCGGCAATTGGTCGGGTTGCCACGCCGTGCAGTGGGAGATGAATGCACCGGAGTTCGGCGACCTCGCGATCGGCGATCAATTCCAGAAACATTCTTATCCCTTCGGCATTCTGATTAATGCCCTTGGCAAGCGGTTCGTCGACGAAGGCGCTGATTTCCGGAACTACACCTACGCAAAGTACGGCCGAGTGGTATTGGAGCAGCCGGGTCAGTTCGCTTGGCAAATCTTTGATCAGAAGGTGAAGCACCTGCAGCGCGACGAATACAAGATCCGGCAAATAACGAAAGTGACGGCGAATACCATTGAAGAATTTGCGCAAAAGCTCGATGGTGTGAACGCCCCCGAATTTCTAAAGACCATCAACGAATGGAACAACGCGGTCCGCACCGACGTCCCATTCAATCCGAACATCAAGGATGGGCGAGGCACGTCCGGCCTTGCCCTGCCCAAAAGTAACTGGGCGAATACCATCGATGCGCCGCCCTTCGAAGGTTACGGAGTGACGTGTGGCGTTACATTCACCTTCGGCGGCCTTCGCATAAATACGAAAGCACAAGTGCTCAATACTGATGACGAGCCGATCCGTGGCCTCTACGCCGGGGGTGAACTCGTTGGAGGCCTCTTCTACTTCAATTACCCGGGAGGCACTGGGCTCATGTCGGGCGCTGTATTCGGCAAAATCGCCGGCGCTTCGGCAGGGGAGGCACGGCAAAATTGAAAGCCGCTAGTCGAACTCTCTTTGTCGCCACGCTATGACTGTTGCCTCCTCGGCGATGCGGCGCCACGCGCGGGGGCAAGCGCTGATGATGGTGGTGTCGGCGGGGCAGCACGCTAGTCCGGTTCGCGTAATGACAGGTTATGGAATGTTCGATGGGTAGAGCAGGGGCAGATCACATATTTTGATGCCCGCTTTCCACCCGATGGCGGCAGAAAAGCGAACATCAGGCGATGTCGGCGATGGGCCATTTACGGCGAAAAGTGCGAAGCTCTTCGGATCTGTCTCACAGATTTTGACGCCAATTCTGAGCTCGCACTCCATCAGAAAATGAATTCTAACCATCGATATCGACCTGGTAACCTACGCCGATCCAGCGCTGCTCATCTTGCCATCGAAAAGTGAAATTTTTGCCACGCGCGCTTTCGCCAATGCGGAGGCGCCGATTTGAAGCACGTGCTGGCCGCGACCGCCGTCGTCAGTATTGCTAGCCGCTCCTGCTGCTGCCGCGAACAATCCCGCTAAAAGCCGCACGCCATGTATACGAATCTGTTCGAGATCCACAACTCCCGCCCGTCCTTGGTCGTGTAGGAAAAAGCGGTATATTTTCCAGTGCTGTCTCTCGGCTTTTTCTTGGATACGAGCCTTCTCGACATTCAGGCGACAGCATGGTTTCGATCTTGGCTTCGGCGGCATTGTGCGGGGCGGGCGCTCGGCTTTGAGCGAATGCCGCACCGACGTGTCGCAAGGTCGCGCTGCCCCAGAGGTCGATCACGGCACTGCGCAATGCGCACCAATGTGCTTGGCGATCTGGATGGCGATGCGTTGCCTGACCAGACCTCGCACGGCGAAGACGAAAGATGGAATATGGCATCGAAATTCGCGACTACACGCTTTTCCCATTCGGCGAGCATGTCTTGTTCGCACTGCAGGCCATTCCTCTAGCTGATGGCTGGAGTCTTCGTCGGCGCGCTTGTCATTCCGGAGACAAATAAACGTGAGCGAAACCGACCAAAGTTGAGAATCTTACTTAGCTGATTGGTCTGCTTATTTGTGGTGAATGAGGAAGCGCTAATCGCCATGGGCTTGTACCCACTTGCCGGAGCTTTCCTTTTTGTCATGGGCACATTACTCATTAGCTTATGCACAACGCTATCTATCCCAAGCTTGCGACGCGCCCGTGTAGTCCTTGTCGCTTGTGCAGCAATATTGGTTGCGATGGGCTTCGACTTTGCGATTGGCAGGGAGCTGGGAAGGCCAATTTTACGCGAAACGGTACGACCGGAACTCGTTTCGACGGCGAATAGTGCGACCGACATTCGCGGTCGTCAAATCAGGAGGAGCCGCGACGCGGCGTACTCATTTTAGATACCGTCACGAAGACTATAGTTTTGCTGCCGTGGAAGGACATAAAGCAAATTCAGGGCATGAAATGAAAAAGCCCCGCCGAAGCGGGGCTGGTGTCTCTGAGCAAACAGGAGAAGGTCTTCGCAGAAACTACTTCTGCTGGCCGCCTTGCGGGCCGCCGCCCTGTCCACCCTGCTGTCCGCCGCCCTCGCCGGGCTTCGGATTCTGCTGGCCGGGTTGCTGGTTTGGGTTTTGCTGGCCGCCTTGGCCGCCTTGTTGTCCACCTTGATTGGGTTGATTCACGAGCTTTCTCCGATGTTGTTGGGGGTAGTGAGAGGTAACTCGCCGGACCTGCACATGTTCCGGCCTTACCGGTCCCCCAGCCCTCGCGGGGCACGAACGGCTATAACTCGTTCGTAGCGGGGCGATGGGGATGTTGGAACTGTGGCCGAACAATTCACGGCGCTCATGCGTGAATACTCCATATCTTTGGGAACATCGACGCGTAGAATATTCGCTGAACAAGTGGAGAACTACGGACGTAGACGTGCGGGGATAATTCCATGAAAAAAGTGGGAATAGCGCTTGCGGGAGCAGCATTCCTTCTAACCGGCGCTGCAAGCAACGCGCAGGCAGAGTTCATTGCGTGCATCTATCAGAGCGGGGCCGACGTTGTCGTTACCGGCGGCGGCACGCTGGACGTCACTGGCCTCTCATACGTTGCACCAAAAGACGCCATCGCATCAGTTGAAGGATCTACGGCGAATCTGTTCATCCGGCAGGCGACCACTATTCCAGTAAATGTATATTCAGGGGTTAACGGGCCAACCAGTTTTAGGTCAGGCCTGAACGCGTTGCGAGCAGCGGAACAGGGCCTACCACTGGCGTATTCGGCTTGACCGGATTTTTGGACGTGCCGTCGGGATATGTAAGCGGTACTGCTTGTCAGACAGCTCGACCTACGACAATACGACGCTCGCCGCCCTCGGACTCACGCCGGGCAGCTACACGTTTTCATGGACTCCTTCCGCAGAAACGGCAGACGACACCTTCGTCATCAACATCGGCACCCCACCTCTTCCAGGGGCGCTCCCGCTCTTCGCAGGTGGAGTTGGTGTCTTGATTTTATTCGGATGGCGCAGGAAGCGGAAACCGACCGCGCTAGCCGCAGCCTAACTAGTTTCAAGCTACGATGGTGCGAAGGCCGCTTGGGTGAGCGGCCTTTTTTCTTGGCGGCATTCACATACGTGCGTAGCCGCTCGCGACTGGCTTTTCAGGGAAACACGACACTCCGCATTTCGCACATGCGAAGAAATAGTCGGAGTTGCGCGGATCGATGCTGACCGTGCTGTTGCTGAGCACCATCTCATCGCCGCAGGCGGGACAATCCATTAACGAGCGCTCCACGCAGGTTAAGAAGTCTTCGACGCCAGCAGCGAAGCGGGTAAGGAGTATTGTGTGGAATTCGCGCAATCTGTCCGCGAGTGTGCGGCGCATCATGCGACGCATCTGTGTGTCGACCATTTGACATAAACGCTCGCGAAGTATCGGAGTTCCGACTTGCGCTGATAACGGGGCCTGTGGCGAGTCGGGAACGGTCGAACCACGGAAACTGGCGCGACGTTTCTTCGAGAAGCTTTGCGGCTAGGAAGGGGTCATTGAATATATGGTCTTTCGGCTTCCCCGTTTCCTCGAATTTTTTTTGCCTCTGGAGTGAATGCATCGATGATACGGCGCAATGCTTTGCATTGTTTCTTGGTCATAGAGTTTGACATTTAGATTATTGTAGCGCGGCCGAGGTGGGCTCTCGACCTTTAGTGAATAAGTCGAACGAGGCCGCCACCTGCGTTTCCGCAATAGTTTTCCGACCAAGTTATTTGGCGGCTTTCCGATACAGAACATCGGGAACGTAGGCAATGCAATCGCACCGGGTACACGTCCCTATATTGTGAACGGGCGCGACAGCGCTCATCTTTCGGGCTTTTGTCGCTTTTTGTGCTTGGGATGTTTTGACAAGGTCGCCGCGAGCGCAACTTCTGCTTCATCCCTAAGCCTCTTTAACTCGAGAAAATGGGACGTGAGACTTTGGCGATGCTCCTGGCTTGCGACCTGCATTAGAGCAACGCAACGCGCGTACTTCCTACGGCCTCGTTCGCGCGTTTCGCTAACTTGGGAATCTGTCCGTCCATTGGTGCATATCACTCTAGCCACTACTCTAACACGGTCAGTCTTGATCAACGGCGGTTTCAACCGTCGCAAAGATAACTGCGAGGCGCTGCGCAATATCAACCGGCAATCGCAGCTGCGGCGGAGATCAGTCCCCAGACAGCCGTCGCTGAGGCGCCGACAAGGCTAAGCGCAGCAAGAAGCCCGAGCGAAAGTAGAAGGCCATCATCCTCGACGTACCCAATTGCCAGTACGACAATGATTAGTCCCGGAACGACTTGGATGAAGGGTAGCGGCGTCAGCAACAACAACACGGTTAGCAATAAGACAGCGACACCGACAAGTCGCTCGGTAGCACCCAATGGTAGTTGCCAGCGTGGACGAATTACCTTTTCGACATAGGTCAAGCTCGGAACCACGCGCTGCACGATCCCGGCAAGGCGGCGGCTTGGAAGGGGCCGGTCGGCAATTCGGCGAGGAAATGTCGGCGCACTGCGTCCCGCGATCATCTCAATCGCGGGAGCCAAGAGCAGTAAACCAGCTACGTACGAAAGTCCGGGAGCCATCGCAATGAGTGCGAGAATTAGTACGATGACGCCGAAAGAGCCTCTATCGAGATACTTTGACAACCAGGCCAATGTAAAACGATCCGGCGGAAGGTCTCTAAGTAAATTCTGCAAAACCTCAGAAGCCGGCCCGCGTGCGTCGGTTTGCTCGACCTTCCACGGCGGCGGGAAGCGAAGCGTCACGTCCGCTCCGACCGGTAATGAAACCGAGCGATCTCCTGCGCTGTATAGACGCGTCCGCCAATCACCTTAACGGTCGCTCGAATCTTTTGCTCTGGCGCGAGCTTATGCCAAGCCAACACAGCTTCTTGCAAGGTGGGACAATCGGTCAGACTGCCAGCTCCGTCGTTCAACGTCGCGGGCCGTGTGGCGTCGACCAGTATTTTGTAATCGTTGTTCACCGCTGCTCCGGGGCTTACCGCTCTCGCTCGCACGGGGGCTTATGCCGTACAAAGAGCGGCAGTGCAGATTAGCACGCCCGGAAACTGGCGCCCAACTGAGGCCACTTAATCCACCCGCCAATTAAAGACCTGATGACGTTCTTGATTGAGAATCCTCACGACGTTAGCGCCGCGCGCCTTCCATTCGTTGATGAGCCTTTGGGCTCTAGCCTGGGCCCATTTAGGGCTGATGACGTTGACCTTGGCTCGGTGCAGGACTTCCTCGCCAGTGTCGCCGACCCGGACGACTTCGATAATGAATTTCATGGGGTTGAAAAGCTGCGAAGCTCGGATTGGGTTCCGGCGACCTTGCCATCGTAAAATATCAGGGGCGGGTACCCACGGGCTTGACTTGGGTCCGACGTTCCGCGCGCTCAGCGAGCTTGTCGTAATCCGTTGCCAGTTTGAGAACGGCAGTCTTCATGCCGCTCTCTACCATGGTGGAGGCTATCTCCCGAACTTCGGCGGCCCGATCCAGCCAATGCCTGGCGGTGTTGATAGATTTGGACAGCGTCATGCGGTGGTTCTAACACGAGCCGCCTTAACGAGAGATCGCATTAACGCGCTCGTGCGTGAGTACGCGTCGCATCCTGTCCCGCCGCCCGCGTCGATCGAAGAACGGCAGTCCCGAGGAGCGCGCCGCTAAATGTGCCGATCTCGCTGACGACACCCCCGCGGTTTCCGCCGGTTTGGCGACATTCCCGCGGCGGTAGCCTAAAGCGACAGATGCGGGACGGCTGGCTCTCACCCTCGACTGTCAGGAATGATCTAGCGAGCAAATTCGCTCAGTCCCCTACATGACGTCGTTAAGACGGTTCGTGCTAGGACGACCACATGACGCTATCCAAATCCATCAATAATCCGAGGCATTGGCTCGACCGCGCCGCCGAAGTTCGGGAAATCGCTGATACCATGAAAGAGGGCGGCATGAAGACTGCCGTTCTCAAACTGGCAAGCGACTACGAGAAACTTGCCGCCCGAGCGATTGCGCGTACGCAAGGGGTCAGAGCAACGCCGTGATCGCCGCTAGCCCGTTTCTAACTCCCCTCCCTACGTGTACCAAGTCGGAGGCGACGGGCGCCGCGGACTTGTTGCGGGCGATCCAGCTCGCCCATATCACTCGCTCTTTTCGTAGGCGTCCTGTGCGGCGCGTAACCCTACGCGACGGGCTTCAGCGTGAACCTCGCTAGGGTCGTAGCCGTCCGTGTCGCCGGTCCAACCGGTATGCCGCACGTTGGCGCTCTGCGAGAGATGGCCGTATTTCACGATATCGGCGAAGTCCGCAAAACGGCTGAACCAGTAGTAGCTGGATGTCGGCTTAAAAATAACGTCTGCGCCGGCATCGAACAACTTCACTTCAAAGTCTGTGGGTTCAGGTCGTTTCATTTCTGTTGCTGTCGGCGCGCGGTCACTCCTCGATGGAGTGACTTCCTGCCGCGACTCGCGCCTCCCGGAATCATCTTCGCAGAAGTAGCCGAGACGTCATAGACACCTGCGCGGCGCCCAGCTTTTCCGCACGCCTACCTGTCAAAAGCGGGTTTTGCCAACCGGCGGACATTGAACCGTTCTTTCAAGTCGCGCTCGTCTGATAAGAAGCCTATCATTGATGTTACGACGTTCACCGTTAGCACGCTTCGCAATGAACGGAAGGTGGCTTTGTGCGCAACCACAAATTCAAAGTCGGTCAATCGGTGAGCTTTACATCAGGCCCTTTCGGGCGCGGCGGCTCGAACGAAATTTATAAAATCACGCATCTCCTGCCCTCGGAAAGTGATGATTGGCAGTACCGGATTAAGAATGCCAACGAACCGCACGAGCGTGTCGTCAAGGAAAGTCAACTGAGCCGTATCGCATCATAGCGTGACTGACTTGAGGACCGCGGCGGCGGAAGCCAATGAGCCGACATGAGAAAGATGTTTTGGGTACCGGACTTTCGTTCTTCACAACGCGCTCGGCAATCATGCTCCACCAAGTGCTCCGATACGTTCACCGGCGTGGACGCCCTTGGCGAGCAATTGAAGCCGTTTGTTGGGGTGGTTTCAGGCGTGAAGATATGGCAGAGGCCGCACGCGACGGACGACGTTGGCGCGTTTCAATTGACGTTGACGATTAGCGAATGCGGCCGCGCGGATGCTTGGCGGCTTTGGTCACTTCGCATATCCTTGGGATCGGAGCCAGTCTATGCGACGGCTGCCCTGCAGCCATTCGTCAACTTCGGCTTTGCTCTTTAGCCCTTTGATGTAACGAATTTCAGCGCTCGGATAGTGGGCTTCAATTTGCCACTCGCCTTCGGCGATCCGCTTCATTTTGAAAACGACGCGTGCTTTTCCCATTAGCCGAATATGGTCGAACCGGCGAAGGCCGCAAGCCCAAATCGGCTCGCCTCTATAGGTCTCTACTCCAACTCGGCGTCCTTGCGGCTCCCGTGCTCGGCTATTCACGCGGCTATTTGGCGAGCAAGCGAATGCCCTGGCGGATTGTTAGCTGGGCCCGTCCGATTCCCTCTGCTCCCTTGTGAATCTGGGGAGTCCATTGGCCATGTATTCTACGGTCGCTCGGAGGGGAACTTGCCATGGCCTCGATCCTGCCGTTCCTGCGGGTCAATGCGGATCACTTTGACGACGAGGCCACTCGCGTAATGGACATCGCCTGCGCCGAGCTTCAGGATAGTAATTTGTCGGACGCCGTCCGCGAGATAATCGCCGAGCGAATCATTGAGGCCGCGAAGAGGGGCGAGCGCCACCCGCAGCGTCTATGCAGCGTCGCTATTGCTGCCGTGAGCCCCGAGCAAAAAATTGGCTAGACCGCCTCAGTTGGCGACATTTTCTTGTCGGTTGTTTAACACCAGCTCCCTCCCGTGATGGCGACTGGCTCCTTGTTTGCGTCCATAAGTCCATGTTGCCCGAAGCCCCGGCGTGCCCGCGCCGGGATTTCCTATTGAGGTCGCCTCATCCCCAAGATGTAGCGGCTTGATCGGTCGGCGCTGCGACCGAATCTTAGCGTCGATGCCAGCCGCAGAAACCACCTTAGGTGACCTGCACCACGCGACGCCGTGGATATAGCTGCATCGCGAGCGGTGCCAGCATCATTCGCCGTTGGCCTGTGCTGTGCCGGTCATTCGGTGGGGGCCGAACATTTCAAGCGATCGGCTACGCCAACGAGCCCGCTGCATTGCTTGCGGCAACAAGGGCGCAACCATCCAGCATCCGGGGGGGCGGTAAGGACGTGGGCTTTCTGCCGTTTACGACATGACAGCGGCACCGGCGGCCGGCGCGTTGATGACAAAGCCGTTTATATCGCGTCCTTGGACCGCCAAATATTCTGCGGGACTGCCGTGGCAATCGATAGTGAATGATTGCTCGATGTTTGGTGGCCGCAGATTCACTGTCGGAGACCGAACCAAGGCAACCGACCTCGCCGCCGCTCGAGTTTACTGATAAGGCCGGGCGGAACGACAAACACGGCGCCGATCCTTGGCAGGCCGAAGTGGTGTTGCTGTCGCTTCCATTTGCGGAAATCCATGTTTGGAGGATTTGAGCATGCGCCGGCGCGCCATAGGATTGGAACGCCAGGGCGGCTGCTAAGACGACGGTCAAAAGCGCGATCCTGTGGCGATTAATTGAGGATGGCAGGTGACGCTCCACGCTTTTTAACGGCAATGGTCGGTGAAAGACTCTCGGATGCGCCGTTGCTGTTCTGCGAGGAACGTCATATGAGGTACTTCGGTATAGTACGGCAGGAGAAGAGGCGTTGGCAAAAGCAAGAAAACCAAAGAGTCGCGGCGTACGGCACACTTGGAAAGTGACGCGCCGGAATAATCAGTCAGTCGAAATTGCTGCTGAGACCTTGGGCGTAGCGTACGGTGACTTAGTGTTCTCGACGAAGGGAGTAGTTGTCAGGGTCATTGGAGCGGACTCCTATATCGAGGTAGAGCTGACGAGTGCCTTAGAGGCCTAGCGCGCGGCTCCAGACTTTTGCTACGAAATCACATAAAACGGTCGCGCGCGTTATGACCATGAGCGCGAGCCAAATTGTCATAACACCGAGCATGGTGGCCTGCTGCATCAGTGATTGATACGAGGATTGTTGATCGCTCCTCGGTAGCGGACAGGACCTCCGCAAAGGGTCATCGGGGTCACTGAAACACTCGGCCCGTTTATCGCTCCGTAAGAACACATCCAGACCGTCGGAGTTTCTGAGGCGGCCGGCGGCTCTACCACTGTGTGCGAGTTACCGACGCTGTCATAAACCGACACCTGCACGATCGGAAAATTCTCTTTGATGATCAGAGCTGCCGCCTGAGCGGTTTCGGCGGTGGTGTAGGAGCCTTTCGTTTGTCGATCGACTTGGAGCAAATATCGGCCACGCTCCGGCCGCTTACTTTGCGAGAACACTTCCTGGAGTTCGTGTTCCGAATTGTCCTTCACGGGCATTTTCATTTGGTGCGTCGCCATTCGCTGCTCCTTTTTGGATATGTCCTTTGGAGAATTCGTATGTAGCGGTTGGGCACCTCCGCTGCCAGCATTGTCCGTGGGACAATGGGGCTAAATCGCCCCTGGACTTGGAATTTCTGCCGAGCGCAGATAGGCCCCTCAGTTGGCGGGCAACAAAGGCCGGGCTCGCGCGTTCCAAGAGATGCCTTTACCTGCGGCCGAGGAGTATCGTGGCCGCGCCCAAGCCGCACGAGAACGGGCGGAAAGACAGCCTACGGGACCGGAGCGGGCGACCCTCTTCAGAATCGCGGCCCAATGGGATCGGCTTGCCGAATCCAAGACAGAGCAAGAGTGTGACTAAGCGGCCGAAGTTGGCACGTCCCGAGCGCGCGCCACAACCTCACTTCTGAGCCCTTTTAGTTTTCCAACTATTCCAAATCGCTCTGTGCTATCCCCCCAGCGGGATGCCGACTGCAGAACAGTACCGCAAAAGTGCTCAGCAGTGTCGGGATGTCGCCGGACGCACTGAGGATCGGCTCGAACGCGAGTCCCTGTTGCGAATTGCCACTCAGTGGGATCGTTTAGCCGAGCACAAGGCGCGCAAGGACGCGGAGAACGACTAGAGCCGCATCACCGATGGAGCAGCCCAGCACCATATAAAAGCGGAAAGCGTGCGGTAGAATGCTAAGCGTGAGCCTATATGGTCGATCGGGCTGACTGTTGGGAGCGGGTCGCGGCCAAAGGCCAAAAAGTCTTCTCAACAGTAGAAACCATCCGACAGGTAGGCGCCGGTTGGCGGGCTCTCTCATTCTGTCTTTTGATGGGACGTTGTCTCATATGCGCTCCATGTCGAACCGCCACTTGAAGCAAGCCAATGATGCCACGTTATTTTTTTGCGGTTCAAACACGGCTTCAGCTTTTGAAGGATAATGGCTGCAGTGAGCTGCCCGATGACGATAAGGCTTTGGCCCACGCGCGAAAGCTAGTGACTCAGTTATTGAACCAGGGAGACCGCGAAGGGTGGTCGATGATTGTTGAGGTGAGACCGGCCGTGTCGTGTCTTCTATCTCGATCTAAGCCGCGGCAAGGTGACCGTAGCGGCGTGGAAAGGATACGGTGAGCCTGCCGTAGTGGCCAAGAACGACCGAATGAACCGTGGGAAAGAATCCGCAGTGAGACTCAAAATCAAGTGACGGTTTTACCGGCGCGACCGCCTGGGCATTCAAGCGCAGACTGTCGGACTTGTGGCGCTTGCTGCTCGTTTTCTCGGGAGTGGCCACGGTTTTCAACGGAGAATGACGCCTATCTCGCTCGAATCCCTTCCGCTTATGTCGATAATGAACAGGGACGCATGCAGTGCACCGGCAATCGCTGTGCGGCCCTTGTGGGAAAGGTCGGCGTTTCGACGACGTGCGCGATTTACGCTGTGAGACCTGACGTTTGCAAAGTTTGTTCGCCGGGCGATGAAGCCTGCCATATGGCACGACGTCGCTTTAATCTGAGACTGTTAGCGCCGATTGGTTGGGTGGAATGACCCAGGCGATGCTCGGTAACCGAGCATACGGCTGAATACGCGAACGCTGATATCCCTGGTATCCTTGCGGGTCGTCATGTCCTCCCGAGGGTAAGTCAGCATCCAACCTGGCAAATTAGGCGGCAGGATCTTCCTCATCCGACGGCAGTTCGGATGCTTGGCGCTCGGACTTGCGCA
>DASXDP010000089.1:0-3905 GCA_036490575.1 Xanthobacteraceae bacterium | reverse complement strand
GCCGCGGCGTGCACGAGATCGTTGCGGTGAATTTTCCGTTTCGGCGGCACGATTTCGGCTGCGGCGGCACGGGCGGCAATCACATCCGTCTCCTTTTGCGCGATAGAAAAGGACGATCGCTTTCGCGGCGCCTCTTTCCCTAACCCCTCCCCCTTGTGGGGAGGGGTTGGGGTGGGGGTCGCGCGGTCATGGGACTGTGGCAACGCGCACAAGTGCTCTCGTTCTCGCGGCGCGATTTTTGTTCGCACCCGAGCTATGAGCAAGCCACTCCCAAAAACATCGCCGCATCCCAACCTTCGTCGGATCAACCCGGCAGTGGAGTGCCGAATTCATCACGATCGGGCACGGCGCACGAACGAACGAACGGAAAAAGAAAAAGGAAGCAGAACGCCGAAAGGCGCGTAGTCACCGCCGCACCTGCAGGGTGCGGCGCGCGCCCTGCGGGGGCGCGCTCGCCTTCCGGCGTTCCACTGCGGCTCTCGCCAGGGAGACAGCTGGTCCCCAAGGCTCAGCGTCAGGCCACGCTTCTGGGGCGGTCCGGAGCGTTCGGTCCTGTACGGCCGCCCCAACCGGGGGGCGGAGACCTTGCGCCTTGCCACGGGCGTTACCCGCGCCGGAAAACCAAACAACCCGTCCCCGTTCCAGTGAGCACCTCACATGCCGGTCATTGTGCCGGCAGGTTGATGCCCGACGCCGCCCGAGTGCAGAGGGGACGAACCCTCTGCCCGCGAGCACCACAGCCCGCTCCGCCGGCCCTCGTCACTGGCCGTCGTCCTTTCAAGCAAGCGGGATGAACTCTTTTAGTTCGGCGCGGGGCCGATTTCAATAAATTCCGTTTGCGCGCTTTATCTGCTTGATCCGACGCGAGATTTTTTTCGCTGTTTGTTTGATTCGCTGAGCGGCAATTGTGGCATTGCCGCCATGATTCGCGTTCCTTCTGCTAAGGCGCGGAGAGTGCGGGCGTTTTTGGATTGTGGCGGCAAAAGTCCGCCGCCGGCGGGCAAAGCCATGCCAAACGCCCGCAATACTCGTTCGTCATGCCCGCGCTTGTCGCGGGCACCCACGTCTTTGAGACGGAACGGCTTTGAAGACGTGGATGGCCGGGACAAGCCTGAACAAGTCCGGCCATGACGGCGAGCGCAAGATAGCAATTGTCCGTTGGTTTATCGTGTGAATGTTCTTGCTTTGTTCGTCAGGAGACTGTAGCGTTTGTCGATGCTTTCTGACTCTATTGATGGTGTGGGACTAGACCTTCTCGGATTTGCAGGTGAACGCAGGTTTGCGACCATTCTCGCAGACCCCCCCTGGCAATTCACGAACAAGACCGGGAAGATAGCGCCAGAGCACAAACGCTTGGCGCGTTATCGCACTCTGACGCTCGATGAAATCAAGGCCCTGCCGGTACCGCTGGTCGCTGCACAGAGAGCGCACCTTTACCTGTGGTGCCCGAATGCGCTGCTCCCGCACGGCTTTGAAGTGATGAAAGCGTGGGGCTTCACCTACAAATCCAACATCGTCTGGCACAAGGTGCGTAAAGACGGCGGCTCGGATGGGCGAGGCGTCGGATTCTATTTTCGCAACGTAACCGAACTGATCCTGTTCGGCGTGCGCGGGAAGAACGCGCGCACGCTCGCGCCCGGACGGCGTCAGGTCAATCTCTTGGCGACGCGGAAGCGGGAACATTCCCGAAAGCCGGACGAGCAATACGAAATCATTGAATCCTGCAGCCCCGGTCCGTTCCTCGAATTATTCGCCCGTGGCACCAGAAAGAATTGGGCGATGTGGGGCAATCAGGCGGACGAGAACTACAGACCAACCTGGAAGACATACGCACACCATTCGCGCGCGATTGCCGTTCCCGCCGAATAGTCAGTTATCGTCGTTATCCTCGTCGTCCTTGAGCACTTCGTCGAGTGCCGTTTTTCCTTCGTGAAACGTCACAATACCGTCGGGCAACCCGATCAATACCAACGGGCACGGATTGCCGACACCTCGATGGACACGGTCATCGAGCTTGCGCCAATGAGTCGTGGCTTCGCCGAATTTATCCGCGACGAATTTTTCGACAAAAGCTTCGCGAAATGTGAGTGGATTCTTCTTCCTAATCATTCGAGTTTCAATTGCTCGTCTCTGTTTTGACGTCGGCTCATAACCCCAGGCTTTCAGCGCGTCGATAGACTGGATTTGCCGCTCATCGACAAACCTTCGAACAAGTGCGCGCATGCTCTCCTGCAGCGAACGTCCACGAGTCACTATGATCCCGGCCGATATTGCGCTGTCGGCATGTAGCCTCTTAAAATTCTCAAGGTCCCTGTCGAAGAAGGGGTCTTTGTTGTTCCACTCGATCTCAAGCGCGACGACTCCAGCCGGGAATTCCCTAACGTGATCAATTTCGTGCGAAATTGACTCGCGCTCCCGGCCGTTGATGATTTTCTTTATTTCGAACTTTGTTTTGACCCACCCCGCAGCAGCCAGCGCCTTTCGAAGCCGCTGGGTTCCCTTGGCCTCACCGCCGCCGCCGGCGATAATTTCTTCAATCGGGATTGTTAGGGCGGTCAGCGCGGATTCCAGCTCAACCAGCACACTCGGAAAGTCGACCGAAAGGATTGCACTCGCGTGCGAATGATATTCGATCTGAAACCCTTTGGCGGCCAGCGCAGAAAACTCTTTGGAGGGGTCACTCGCCATGCTCGTTACTTGGTCGCAATTGTCATTTGTCCCCTGAAGCGATAGCAAATTGATGTGAATAGATCTACCGCAAGTTGCCCACCCTTGGGCAGTCGGATAAAGTCGATTCATGTGTTGATCCGACCTGGAGGCGGGAGCCATGCAACAGGGCGATTATCAAATCACGAATCCCGACCGGTATGACATTGCGACTGAAGTCTTATCGTCTGCATTTCGTGTTCTGCAGGCGGTGGGATACTCAGAACAGGAAATAGCAAAGCTATTTGCACAAGCTGCCGACAAAGGACTGCGTGGCCCGCTTTGGCTCAACCCTGTTTGAGCCATTCGCCCATCTGCCCGGCGGTCTGCGTCACCCAATCGGCAAGCGCGTAGCGACAGTGCGATTCCGCTGAGCATAAACCCGCGCCACCACCCACGGCAGCAGCACGACAACAAAGCCGATCGGCACCAGCGCGACGAGCACGATCGCCCGCTGCGGCCAGGGGCCGAGCGCGGCGACGAATGGCGGAATGATGATGCCGGCCGGCGGATTGCCGACGAAGCCGTAATCGGCGCCGAGCCACAGATCGATCGGCAGGACCAGCGCCACATAGATCAGGCTCGCGAGCACCGCGATGCCGAGATCGCGCCAGCCGGGACGGAAGCCGCGCACCGCGACATCGTAGGCCGCGCAGGCGGCGATGATGGTGTGCGACAGCCAGAACGCCCAGAACAGCACGAAGGCCGGACCGTCGATCAGCGCCGGCTGGATGAAGGCCTGCGCGGTCAGCGCCGCGGTCCAGAAATAAAGCGTGGCGCGGGCGAAGCGCCAGCCGGTGACGAGCGCGAGCGGCGCGATGAGCCCGTTAATGTCGCACAGCTGCAGCGGCAGACCGCCGCGCCAGTCGATGCCGCGCCAGTTCCACCAGATGTTATAGGCGAGCCAGACGACGACCGCGAACGCGGCGAGGCTGTAGCGCAAACTACGCTCGGCATTTTTGCGCGCGGCATCCTTTTGCAGCGCGCGGCCCAACAGACTTGGTGCGGCGATCAGCACGAGGCAGACCAGCAGCGTGACGCCGTGCAGCCAGCCGTACGGCGCGAACACCGTCCAAGCGCCGGGGGTGATGTCGAGCGGCGGGTTCATGGGGTCAGGCCTGGGCCTCGTTTCCCGGACGCGGCGCAGCGTGAAACGGTGCGCCGCTGATCCGGGACCGTCGCAAGCTCCATGTTTGTTA
>DASXDP010000088.1:0-6797 GCA_036490575.1 Xanthobacteraceae bacterium | reverse complement strand
GGACTATGGCTTTTTCGATCATCATTGTGATTGATAAGGCTCAACCTTGAAAGCGCTGGTGCCGACCATTTCCGCGGAGCCGTTCGGCAGGTTGGCGAGGGTGAACCCCAGCGGTCCGCCGATCACCGGCCACGCGTAGAGAAGCTGCACGACCATGATGTTGCCTGACGTGCCAGGATCGTAGGGGTACGTGGTAATCGCGGTAGTGCCGCTGTACATCGCCGGAGCCGATGTGCTGGCGGAAGAAAATGCCGAGTAGTTCTGCACCGATAAATACATGTTACTGCAGGTAAACATCGCCGCCGGACATACGGCTGTGAGGCCGCAGCCGCCGTTGATGATCTGGCTCGCGGTGCAATTGTTGTTCTGCGCCTGTCCGGTCAGAAAATACCGGGCCGCCGTATTGGCCGCATTCTGTAAGACCGTCTGCGCAAACATAAAGATGCAGGTTTGAAACACCGCGATCAAAGTGGCTAAAAACGCTGGCGCAATGAGAGCAAACTCGACGGCGGTCGCCGCCTCGCGCGCTCGGGCGAACCGCAACACGCGCGGTGCGCCGCCTTGAATGAATCTGGTCAGACTTTGCAGCACGCTACTCGCCCTATTTGCGCGATCCGCTTTCGCTGACTTGCGGATCGATCCGACCCGATCGATCCAGCGAATTCTAAGATTTCTGTTTGTTACCATTAGGTGAAAGGCATTGATTTTTCGTTGCGCCAAAAGAAGACCTGCGCGTGTGCAGAGTTAACTACTCAGCGTGCTGCTGCGCTCTTGGGCAAAATGGTTAACCAAATATCCCCGGCCCTTATTGTTCAAGGACCAACTTGCCATCGCTATACTCAAAGCGCCGCAATCGGGACAAAAACGACAGGCCGAGCAGATTGTCGCTCAAAGCTTCGTCCGGAAGCACAAGCGCCGCCACGTCGCGGACCACCAGATCGCCGACTTCTATGGCATCGAGCCGTGTCGGCGCCGCGCGAACGGTACCGTTCGCGGTTCTCACTTCGGCGACGAATTCACTAGACGATGGGCGAATGCCGAGCCGTGCAGCGTCGCTGGCAGTCAACGCAATTACCGATGCGCCGGTATCGACCATGAAGTTCAGACTCCGGCCGTCAACCCGCGCATCGACTTGAAAGTGGCCGCGCGCGTCGCGCGGCACGACGACGGACCGGGCGTAACTCGACACGTTTCCTGCTGGTACGGATCCGGCCGGTACGGAAGTTTGGCTCGGAGCCGGGGTCGGCCGCGACGCCGTCATCGCGCCGATTTGCGAAGCATACCGCGGAATGACCATGCCCCCGGCCATCGCCAAAGCGGCAAAGACGATTAAAGGTCGCATGTCCGCAACCGGAATCCACCCGTGTCCATGGCCGCATTTCAGCACGCCACGGCGAATAGCCGGCTAACAGGCGTGCGCTACTCGCCGGTTTTACCCGGCCATGGTCAGTCGGGGATTAAGGAATTCATTCGCAATTTAACTGATCGTCATTGCGGGATGATCGGCAGCAACAAGTGCGAAGGCCGCCGCTCGTCGTGATAAATCTTGTGCAATGTCGTTTTGCTGCTGGAAACATGCGGAGCGATGTATTCGACATTGGTGGCGCCGGCAACGCCGGTCGGCATGTCGGCGCTGGCGATTTCCAGGCAAATGCGGTGTCCGCGGCGGAAGAGATTGGCCGTGGCCATGATTTCGATGCTGTATTCCGTGATTTCCCCGGGAACGACCTTCTTCTGCGCGCTTCGGGTCAAAGGATGCCAAGGTCGCCACGGCTTTGATCGCGACGGATCGAGGGCCCGATGCGACGCCTTGAGCCAGCCGCGCGTAAGCTCCCGCTCCCGCAAATCGTCGGGGATCTCGCGCTCACCTTCGCGCACGGTCCGGACCGACACGTCTGGACCCACATCCTTCAGCGTGACGATCCAGTTCGTGTCCTCCTGGTCGATCGCGGCAAACAGGTTGAGCACGGAAGCCCCGACCATGACGACATCGTACGGCAACGGCTCGCTCAGGTAGCGCAGCTTCGCTACTTTGTTGGTCTGCGTCGGCGGCATTTGCACAAAAGCGTCGGGCGGCAATTCTTCCTCGGCGCTGGCGGCTACGAACGGATGCACCTGCAAGCGCTCCCAGCTGTTGAGGTAGAATTTCGTCCATTGCGTCTCCGGCAGCGGCCAGTCAGTACCGCTGCGCCATTCATTCGCTCCCATTAGCCAGTAGCGCACCGGCGGCTCGTCCATGATGCCGGTGTCGATGCCCTTCAGCCAATGGTCGTACCAGCGCAGAATTTCGGCATGCATGGTGTGGAACGGCCGCTCCAGATGCGTCGGCCCGGCAAAGAGCAGCTTCTTGGGCGCTTTGATCTTTTCGAAATAGCTCTGCGCACCGTTGAGATGGGTTTTGTAGGTGTAGCCATACCAACCCGCGCCGGTATACGCCGGGATTTTGATGCGCTCGAAGGATTGCTCGGCCGCGCGGACCACTTCTTCCTTGTCGTAGGGGTCGATCAGCATCTCGAAAATGGGCGGCATGTGCTGGCCGCGCTGGGTAATCACGTTGTAGAGGTGCGGATACATCTTGTAGTCGGGATTGTTCATCGCTTCCCGCCAGTGCGCCTCCTTCTCCGGCGGCAGCGGCCCGGGCTTTCCCTTGTTCTGATGAATCGCGGAGAAGTGCGCGACCAGATAGCGAAACAGATGCAACATTGCGCCGGGATATTCTTCGCGAAAACTGCCCAGCGTGCCGTAAGCCCCGCGTGGATCGTATGGAAATATCGCCTTGAGGTGCGGCGGGTTCTGCCGCGCTACGTGGAATTGCTCGGCGCCAAATCCGGAAATGCCCACCATGCCGACATTGCCGTCGCACCACGGCTGTTTTGCGATCCATTCGATCAGATCGTAGCTGTCCCATTCGCGGCTGCCGCCGCCGTCGGATTTGCCGACACCGCGCGGCGACCCGATGATGTGCACGTAACCGCGGGAAGTGAGAAACTTGGTATCGCCGGCCTCGATCGGCCCCATCCACAGGGACGACCAGCTCGGCTGAGGCGGTAGAACGTCCTTGATATCGGGTCCCTGAAAATCCTTGTTGTAAATCGCGAACGCGAGCAGCGCCGGAAATTTTTCTTTCGCATCGGGTCGATAGACGTCGACCGACAGGTTGACGCCATCACGCATCGGTACGGCGACGTCCTTTTCGGTGATCATGCCGCGGTAAGCTGGCGGGCGATCGTAGGCGACCGGAGGCACATCATTGCGGCCCGGCAAGCCGGCGACATGGCGCTGTTCTTCTTCCATTCCACTTCTCCCTATGGGTCTGCCGACGGTCGCCGTTGAGCGAGAGCGGCTATGTCTTAAAATCCTAAAATCGGCCAGCCGACTGCGGGCCGCTTCCGAATTTGTGGTGACGGGCTATCGGTTCGCTCTCAAGGATGGCAGCGCAGCAGGCCGCGCCAATCGCAATAGCCAAAGCCGGGCCGGCAGCATCCGAACGAACCGGGCGAACAGGAGTAAACTTGATAGTTGAATCCGCAATGATCGGAGCAATAAGGTCGGCCGCTCTCGACATCGTAGGCGCAGTGATTACGCAGCCGCCGCGGCAGCTGTTCCGGCGTTTGCCAATCCACGCGCTGCATCGCCGATGTCGACACCGGCGGAGTCACGATCGGAGTAGCGGAAGCACTGAAGATCACCGCAAAGAACGCGGCCACGACGAACGCAATTGTTTTCATGTCACTCCTTCCGAAGGAACCGTAATCGACGGTGCATCGAGCACCACCCGCTCCTGCCCCGTCATTGGCCGCCGCCCCTTGCCCGCCGCCACAGTGCTGGCCGGGAGCGTCACCGTGAAGCGTGTGCTCTCGCCCTCTTTACTCTGCACGTCGATCCGGCCGCCATGCAGATCAATCGCGATCTTAACAAGATAAAGTCCCACACCCGTCCCCACTATACCGGAGACGTTGCTGCCACGATGGTAGCGCTCGAACAAGCGATTCAGGTCCGCGGCAGGTATGCCTATTCCGCGGTCGACAACAGCCACTACGACCGCATCGCCGACGATGCGCGCCTCAATTTCAATCGCCCCACCAGCGGGCGAATACTTGACCGCATTGGACAATAAGTTACTGAACACCTGAAACAACAGCTTGACGTCGCCGGTCACTGGCAGCGGCACGGTCGCCGCGAACCGCTCAATAATCTGCGCGCTCGGCACCATTTCACGATGCAGCTGACAAACTTCGTGCAACAGCGCCGCCAGGTCCATTTCGGCGGGCTGGAAATAGAGCTCAGCGCCGCCGTCAATCAAGCGTGCCGAATTCAAGAGATTATCGATCAAATGGGTGACGCGCAGCACCGCTGCGCGGATTTTGCTCGCCCGTTCGTCAATTTGGTCGGGGCTAATCGAATCTTTCATTTTGCTCAGCCGCCCCGCATGTCCGTCGATAATCGTCAGCGGCGTACGGAATTCGTGAGAAGCCATTGAGACGAAATTACGCTGCAGCAGGGCAAGACGCTGCTCCTGTGCCAGTTGCTCTTCCAGCATCGCGGCCTGGCGAGCCAACATGCGCTGGCTGCGCATCAGTTCGATAGCATTGTTGCGAAAAACGACCGTCGCCTGCGCCATCTCGCCGATCTCATCGCGCCGCTCGGTCTCGGGAATCTCGGTATCGGTGTCGTTCGCCGCGAGCTGGCGCATGCGTCCCGCCAAATTCAAAAGCGGAGAGGAGATTGAACGCGTGACGTGGACAAGCCCTGCGACGACCATCACCCCAGCGACCACAATGCCGAGCAGGATGAGCCAAAAGGCCTGCCGATAAGCCGCCCCGAGGCGATCGCTCGCGCTCTGGGCGTTGCCGACGGCGAGGTCCGTTAGCCGATCAAGCGCATCGCTTGCCGCATCATAGGGCGGGCGCGAAGCGGTTCCGTACATTGAGAGCGCTTCCGCTTTGCGATCGCTGCGCGACAGCACGAGCATCTGATCGACGATTTTCCGATACTCCCGCCAGTGCGCTTTGAACTGATTGTATAATTCGACTTCCGTCGCATCGTGTCGAATCCGCTCGAATGCGTGTTCAGCGTCGGCGATAGAATGATCCAGCGCGGCCATTCTCCTCTCGCTCGCCGCGCTTTCGGCTGTATCCGACGACAACAGGTTGCCGCCTTCGAAGGCGCGAAAATCCGAGGTAAAATTGTTAAGGTCCCCGAGTACGCGGGTTTCTGGCAGCCACAGCTCTGCCACGTCAGTAGACAAGTGGTTGAAATTGTTCAACCGCCAAATGCTGAACGATCCAAGAACCACGACCAGCAAAAAGAAGATTAGAAACACGCCGGTAAGATGGACTCGAATAGAATACGGCTGCTGCATGAGCGCAAACCACCGGTGCGGAATCGGCACGCGACATCCGCGATTTTTCGCAGTGCCCTGTCCTCGCCGACTTTATATACCAATATACCAAGCCGCCAGTGACGGAAGGCGACCCTCCGAGTGCCGTCGGCCCTGCTTTCAGTCCTGGCCGGGGAAAACTTAACGCTGGTATAAATCCTTGGTCCGTCCATGCCCGAGTCCCAAAAGACCATACTTTGCATAGAGGACGATAAGGAGACCGCGGCTTTGATCGCCGAGGAGCTGGTCGATCGCGGCTACGCCGTGACGCTGGCCCACGACGGCCGCGAAGGCCTCGCCGCGATCCTCAAGACCATGCCCGACCTCGTGCTTTCCGATATCAGCATGCCGGCAATGTCCGGATTCGAAGTGTTGGAGCGGTTGATAGGGCTCGCGCCGCGGTTCGAAAAAATGCCCTTCGTGTTCCTCACTGCGCTCACCGACCGGGAAAACGAGCTCAAGGGCCGGCGATTAGGAGCCGATGATTACGTCACCAAGCCGATCGATTTCGACGTCCTCGACACCATTATCGCGGCCCGCTTGGCCGGCGTCGCGCGCACCGGATTATTGCCGAAACTTGCCAAACTGAACGATCGCGAGGTGGAGGTGCTCACCTGGGTGGCGCGCGGCAAGACCTCGTCGGAAATCGCTCAGATTGTCGGCCTCACCAAACGGACGATCGATTTTCACATGGACAATGCACGGACAAAATTGGGCGCGGCAACCCGGACCGAGGCCGTCATCAAGGCCAACAGTGGGCGCCTCATCGAGCCGTGAGATCCGCGAACAGCGGCGTCATGGTCGCAGAAGCGTCGCAAACGTGAAAATGGGGTTGAGCTACCAGATAGCGAAAAGACAAATGATGGCGAAAGGCACGCCGATCAGACCGAACCAGGTCCACATGCGGTAGCCATGTGCATCCTTGGGCGGCCTGAAAAGCTGTATCGCAACCCAGACGCAAACGGCAAAACCAAGCGCCAAGCGCACGACGTCGCCGGGAGTGTCGTACACCGTCCATATGGTTTCGTTTTGCGGCATGCTGACCCGCACGGTCAGCACCAGCAAACACAGGATGAAGGCCACTCGCAGGGTGTTGCCAAGCACACGGAGACCTGGCGAGACGCTCGATGCCGGGGTCTCTCTCCCCGAAGCGCTCGCTTGCCGCGCCCTATCCAAATGGATCCAGGACACGATATTAGCTCCGTCGCCCCGTCCAACTTCAGCAAGTTGGAACCGCTCCAACATAGACCGAAGCGGAGCGAAAATATAGATCGCATATACATAATTGGTGCGGCGCATATAAAATCGCGAGCGTTGAGCTGCCGCCGGGCAAAATGGCACCGGATCAGCCAAATTCGCATCCTTGCTGGCTCAATCGCTGGCAAAAGCAAGCGCGGCCCGATCGAAGATGGCCGGA
>DASXDP010000087.1:0-17639 GCA_036490575.1 Xanthobacteraceae bacterium | reverse complement strand
AGCGAGATCGTTTGCTTTCTCGACGGAGACGGCAGCGACGTACCTGTTTTCATGCCCGATCTTGTCGGTCCGATCGCGGCCGGAGAAGCCGATTTTGTCATGGGCTCGCGGGTGCGCGGTAAACGAGAGCCGGGCAGCCTCGCGCCACAACAGCTTGTCGCGGCGTGGCTTGCCGGGGTTTTGCTGAACTTCGCATACGGCGTCCGCTTTACCGACATGTCGCCGTTTCGCGCAATGCGCGTCGAGCGGTTGCGCGCCTTGGGGATGCGTGAGCAGACCTACGGGTGGAACCTTGAAATGCAAATGCGTGCCGCGGCCGCGCGACTGCGCGTTATCGAGATTCCGGTGGATCATCGCTGCCGGCGCGGTGGGGTGTCGAAAGTATCCGGTAATCTTGCCGCCGGACTCAAAGCCGCATGGAAGATCATGACCACTTTCATCCGGCTCGCCGTTTCATTACGCCACGAGCCGCCCGGGTCGCTGCGTGACTTGCGCCGCGAAAGGGCCTGAGCATGCGCGTCTTGCTCACCGGCGGCGCCGGTTTCATCGGCCGGCATGTGCTTGCCGAATTGCTTCGGCGCGGCCACGAGGTCAAGGTTCTCGATTCACTAAGGGCTGACGTGCACGCCGACGGTACGATCAGGCCCCTTGACGGAGCTGAGCTGATCGTCGCCGATGTGCGCGATGCGGCGGCGATCGACCGCGCTTTGCATGGGGCGGATGCCGTTCTGCATCTTGCCGCCAAAGTCGGTCTCGGCGTCGCCGTCAGCGACCTTCCCGACTATGCGTCCTCGAACGATGTTGGAACGGCCGAACTGCTGGCCGGCATGGCGCGCGCGAATGTCGGTCGCCTGACGCTGGCGAGCTCAATGGTGGTCTATGGCGAGGGCGTCGGCCGGTGCCCCGAGCATGGCGCGGTCCGACCCGGCCCCCGGATCGAAACCGAGCTGAAGGCGGGGAATTTCGAGTCGCCATGTCCGCTCTGCGGTCGCCCGCTTGACCACGCGCTGGTCGATGAGAGCGCCTCGTTCGACGCGCGCAACGCGTATGCCACCAGCAAGGTCGCGCAGGAGCTTTACGCCGCGAATTGGGCGCGCGTGACCGGCGGCTCGGTCGCGGCCCTGCGCTATCACAACGTCTACGGGCCGGGCATGCCGCGCAACACGCCCTATGCCGGCGTGGCCGCCATTTTCACGTCCGCATTGCGGCGCGGCGAGGCGCCGACGGTTTTCGAGGACGGCCGCCAGCGCCGTGACTTCGTTAACGTCCGGGATGTTGCCGCAGCGACCGTGCTGGCGGGTGAAAGGCATCGCCAAGGTGTGCGGGCGTTCAATGTTGGTTCGGGGACGCCGCGAACGGTCGGAGATATGGCTGAGGCACTGGCGAAAACGCTCAAAGGATCGAATCCGGTGGTCACCGGGCAATATCGGCTGGGCGACGTCCGCCACATTACGGCGGACTCGTCGCGGCTTCGCGCCGAACTCGATTGGCAGCCGCAGGTCGATTTTGCCGACGGAATGGCCGAACTGGCGCGGCTGTGAGCCGGCCTCGCTCCTGCTTCAGTCGTTATCGCCTTAGATAACCAACCGGCCGGTCGCGAAGAGTGCCGACCGCATTTATTTCAGGCAGCGATGGAACTCCCAGTCTGGATAGCGGTTACGCCTTGGGGCGTCCGATTTTCCGGGAATGTATATTGTGACCTCGCCGAAATTCGATCGCAGGCAAATCCTCTCCGTTGGCGTTGCCGCAGGGTCCGTTGCAGTTATCGATCAGGCTCAGGCGCGTTCGATCTCGGGCGATGTGCCGTGGGAGCCGGGCCAGGCAAATAAACCGGACACCGCAAAACCCGGCCCCAGCGAATTCTTCTCGCCGGAAGAGGCCCAGTTCATCGACGCTGCGGTTTCACGCATCATTCCGGCCGACGCGCTGGGACCCGGCGCCAAGGAAGCTGGCGTAACCGTCTTTCTCGACCGGCAGTTGGCCGGGCCCTACGGCCAGGCGGCGCAATGGTACATGCAGGGCCCTTGGGCCAAGGGCGAGAAAACGCAAGGTTACCAGAGCAAGATGTCGCCGGCCGAGGTGTATCGCGCCGCCATCAAGGCGATCGATGCCTACTGTAATGGAAAGTTTTCCGGCAAGAAGTTTGCTGCGCTGACGACGGAGCAACAGGATCAGGTCCTTACCGGTCTCGAAAAAGGTGACATCAAGCTCGACGGCGCCGACGCGAAATCCTTCTTCACCATGCTTTTGCAGAACACGACCGAAGGCTTTTTTTCGGACCCGCTCTACGGTGGCAACAAGGACATGGCCGGCTGGAAATTGCTCGGATTTCCGGGCGCGCACTACGACTATCGACCATACGTCAAGAAACACAATCAGAAGCTTGGTCTTGCCCCCGTCGGCATCAAAGGCCGGCCTGGCTGGAATGCGGGTTGAGGAGCAACGAGCATGGCGAAAAAATTGCCGCCGGTTGACGTCGTATTTGTCGGTTTTGGCTGGACCGCCGCTATTCTCGGCCAGGAATTGACCGACGCGGGGCTTAATTGCCTGGCAATCGAACGTGGCGGCTGGCGCGACACCTCGACCGATTTCGCGGTGACGTTTGCGCAGGACGAATTGCGCTACATGTGGCGGCGCGCGCTGTTCGAGGAGCCGGCGCGCGAAACCCTTACCTTCCGCAACGATCCGACCCAGACCGCGCTTCCGATGCGACATCTCGGTTCGTTTCTGCCGGCCACCGGCGTCGGCGGCGCCGGGATCCACTGGAACGGGCAGACCTGGCGTTTTCTGCCGAGCGATTTCGTTGCCCGCAGCCACAACGAACAGCGCTACGGCAAGCTCCCCGATGACATGACCGTGCAGGATTGGGGCGTCACCTATGACGAGCTCGAACCCCATTACGACAAGTTCGAATATCTCTGTGGCATCAGCGGCAAGGCCGGAAACCTGAAAGGGCAGATCCAGCCGGGCGGTAATCCGTTCGAGGGGGCGCGATCGCGCGACTATCCCAATCCGCCGCTCGATATGGTCTACGCGTCGACGCTGTTCGGCGAGGCCGCAGCCAAAACCGGCCACAAACCGTTTCCGTGCCCCGCCGCCAACATGTCGCGGCCCTATACCAATCCGCTCGGGGTGCAGCTTGGGCCGTGCACCTATTGCGGCTTCTGCGAAAAATTCGGCTGCGGCAATTATTCAAAGGCGAGCCCGCAGACCACCATCCTGCCTGTGCTGATGCGCAAGAAAAACTTCGAACTGCGCACCGAATGTAATGTGCTCAAGGTGCTCAAGGACAGCGCCGGCAAACGCGCGACTGGCGTCGTCTATATCGACGCGCAGGGCGAGGAATGGGAACAGCCGGCCGAGATGGTGTTCTTGTGCGCTTTCGCGCATCACAATCCGCATCTCATGCTGCTGTCTGGTATCGGCACTCCCTATGATCCCAAGACCGGGCAGGGCGTCGTGGGCAAGAATTATGCCTATCAGATCGTCAGTGGCGTCGATGTGTTCTTCGACGACAAGATATTCAATCCGTTTGTCGGCGCCGGCGCGCTTGGCGTCGGCATTGACGAGTACAATGGCGATAATTTCGACCACACAGGGCTTGGCTTTATTGGTGGCGGCTACCTCGCTTGCTGGCAAACCAACGGCCGGCCGATCGAAACTCATCCGACGCCGGAGGGCACGCCGAAATGGGGCGCCAAGTGGAAGGCGGCGATGGCCAAGAATTATCTGACCACAACCAGCATCTCGACGCATGGCGCCGTCATGAGCCACCGCAACAATTACCTCGATCTCGATCCGACCTATCGCAACATTTATGGCCAGCCGATGTTGCGTATGACATTCGACTACACCGACAACGAGCACAAGATGTCGGACTATTTGACCGATCGCGCGACCGATATCGCCAAGGCCATGAATGCGCGTGAAATCCATGCCAAGAAGCGCACGGGGCACTATGACATCGTGCCGTATCAAACGACGCATAATACCGGTGGCGCGATTATGGGCGCCGATCCGAAAACCAGCGTCGTCAACAAATATCTGCAAAGCTGGGATTTGCACAACCTGTTCGTAATGGGCGCCGGCGCGTTCCCGCAGAACGCCGGTTACAACCCAACCGGCACCATCGGCGCGCTGACCTATCATGCAGCCGAGGCAATCAGGACGCAGTATCTGAAAAACCCCGGACCACTGGTGCAGGCGTGAGGAACAGGATCATGCGCTCATATCGATGCGCGCTGCTTGCACCGCTGCTCGCATTGACGTTCACAAGCGCGCCTGCGCATGCGGCAGACACGTCCTTTGCTAAAATCGAACGCGGGCGGCATCTGGTCAATGTCGGCGATTGCGTTGCCTGCCACACCGATCCAAATGGCAAGCCGTTCGCCGGCGGGCGGCCGATCGAGACGCCATTTGGCACGATCTATTCGCCGAATCTCACGCCCGATCGGGAAACCGGCATCGGAGCCTGGTCGGACGAAGATTTCTACCGAGCCATGCACAATGGTGTGCGCCCCGACGGCAAACGACTCTATCCGGCGTTTCCCTATCCCTATTTCACCAAGGTCACCCACGACGACGTGATGGCGATCCGCGCCTATCTCAACACGCTGCCGCCGGTGAAAAATCCGTCTCGTCCGCCAGGATTTAACTGGCCGCTCAATCACCATGTCGTCATGCGCGGTTGGGATTTCATGTTCTTCACGCCCGGAACGTTCAAGCCCGATCCTCACAAGAGCGCGGAATGGAATCGCGGCGCCTATCTGGTGGAAGGCCTCGGGCATTGCGGCGCCTGCCACACGCCGAAGAATGCGCTCGGCGCCGATAAAACGCGCGACGCGTTGCGGGGTGGTTCCGTGCAGAACTGGTTCGCGCCCAAGATCGCGAATTCCATGCAGGACGGTACCGGCTCGTGGAGCACCGACGACATTGTCGAATATCTCAAGACCGGCCGCAACAAGCACAGTGGCGCCACCGGTCTGATGGCCGAAGTGGTAGCCGACTCGACATCGAAACTGCCGGACGTGGATCTGCGCGCCATGGCGGCCTATATCAAGGATGTCGATGGCGGCGCGCCGGCAACCGCATCAAAGCCGGACGAAAAGATCATGACGGCCGGCGGCGCGATCTTCAACGACAGTTGCGGCGCCTGCCATCAGAGCGATGGCTCCGGCGTGCCGCACATGTTCCCGCCGCTCAAGCATGATGTGAATGTCCAGCAGTCCGATCCGACAACCGTGATCCGCGTTATTCTCGAAGGTGCCCGCACAGTGCCGACCGACAAGCGGCCGACGCCTTTCGCGATGCCGGCCTATGGCTGGAAGCTCAAGGACGATCAGATCGCCGCGGTCGCCACTTATGTGCGTAACGCATGGGGTAATTCGGCGCCGGCAGTCACCGCCAGTGAGGTGACCGCGTTGCGCAAATCCCTGCGTAAGGAGCGCGCCGCCGGCGGGTCTTGAGCGGCTTTCTCGTCTGACGGAACACCCCGTCTTGCAGGATCAAAGGGTTAGCGGCTGCATTTGGCTGTTCGCTCGGGCTTTTCTACGATTTATACGGATGAAATAATATTCCCGCGGCGTCCGCTTCCGGTAGATGTGCCGAAACCGCGCGGATACTATCGGCGCTGGTCATCGCCGATGCTCACCTTGCGACAAATCGAAGTGATCCGCGCCATCATGGTCACCGGCACCGTCGGTGGCGCAGCGCGGTTGCTCAATGTGTCATCTCCCGGCATCAGCCGCGTGATGAAACACGCTGAGATGTCGGTCGGCGTCAAGTTGTTCAACCGCCGAGGTGGCCGTTACAGCCCCACCCGCGAAGCCGACGCCATCTTCAATCAGATCAATGGCGTTTACGACAAAGTCGAAGACCTGCAATTCATCATCTCGCGCATCAAGCGTGGAGCCGACATCGAACTGCGGATTGGATCCGTGCCGAGCATCGCCAACGCCATGGTGCCGCGCGCCATTGCCGATGTCCGTAAGGCATTTCCCAATCTTCTCATCGAGATCGATATCCTGAAGATTGAGGACGCCGTCGACTTTCTCATGCTCGGGAAGGGTGAGATCGTCGTGTCAAGTTCGAAGATCGATCATCCGATGTTGACGTATACGCCGCTCGCGCGCGGGCGGCTCAAATGCATCGTGCCGGAAGCGCACGTGTTGGCGCGGCGATCGAGCGTGAACGCGAGCGAAATCGCCAAATATCCGTTGATCGGTGTCGACCCGAACGATCCTTATGGACACATTATGGCCGGTGTCTTTGCAAGCCACGCGCTCGGATATGAAGTGACGATCAGAGCTCGCTTTGGCAACACCGTCTGCGAACTCGTTACGCACGGTCTCGGCATTGCGGTCATCGACGAATTCACATTGGCCGCCGGCTCCTGGCCTAAAATCCGCGCACTCGACATTGTCGAGCCTACCAATTTCGAAACGTTCGTCGTGCACCGGAAGGACGCCACGCCGTCGCGTTACGGCACGATCTTTATTGCGGCGCTGCGCGGCCATATGGAAGCGGTTGCCGCGTCCGCGTGCCCATCGCGCCGGGTGGGAATGGCTAAGCCGCGCGGCGCGCGAAAAAAATAACATAAGGTTAAGTTATCGGAACGTCTTGGTTATTGACGGCGAGACAAGCCGCTTGCATGGTTGACCGGCGGGGCGCTGGAAACAGGCTGACCTTTGCAAAAAAGAGCCCGCCGTCTAGCGGGCCAAAATCAGAACAAACAGGGAGGTAGGCTCAAATGCTTCGTTCAGGACTATTTCTGTCGGTGTTTGCCGCAAGCCTTGGGCTGTCCAGCCCCAGCCATGCGCAATCGACCGTGTACATGCCGGCCGTGCTCGAAGAGTCCGGTCCCGGCGCCGTGTCGGGGACCAATTTCCGTGACGGCCTCAAGCTTGCCGTCGAAGAGATCAACGCCAAGGGCGGAATTCTCGGCAAGAAGATCGACATGCCGGTGTTCGACTCCCAGAGCCAGGCCGGCGTGTCGCGCGGTCTTATCCAGAAAGTGCTCGATAATAAGCCTTACGTCGTTTTCGGTCCGGTCTATTCCGGCTCGGTGCTGGTCGACATGCAGCTCACGCAAGCCGCGGAAATTCCGGAGATCGTCGGCGGCGAAGCGGCGACGATCACGATGAAGGGCGACCCCTACGTGTTTCGTACCTCGTTCGGCCAGCAGTTCAGCATGCCGAAGATCGCCAAATACATCGCTGAAGGCCTCAATGCCAAGACCGTCGCGCTGGTCTGGGTCAACAGCGACTTCGGTAAACCCGGACGTGACAACTTCCTGAAGGAAATGGCCAAGTATAACATCAAGGTGGTTGCCGATATTTCTACCGAGTCGGGCCAGACCGACTTCTCCGCGGATGTCATCAAGGTCAAGGCGGCAAAGGCGGACGTGATTTTCCCCTACATCAACGAAGAAGAGGCTGCGCGCTTCCTCAAGGAAGCCAGAAAGCAAGGCATCACCAAAACGCCGATTGTCGGTGAGACCACGCTGCTCAGCCAGAAGGTGATCGAGCTTGCGGGCGGCGCTTCAGAAGGCACGATGGGCCATGTTGCCCTGACGGTCGATGCGCCGGTTCCGGCCGTGAAGGCATTCGCAGAAAGGTTCAAGAAGCGCTTCAACTACATCTGCGACCACAACGGCATCAAAGGCTACACCGCGGTCTATTTCGTGAAATATGTGACCGAGAAGATGGGCAAGTTCGACAGCAAGGGCTTCATCAATGTAGCCCACGGCTTGACCATCACGCCGAAGCAAGAGCCCAACATTCTGATGGAAGCAACCTGGGACAAGAACGGCGACATTGACCGTGAAAGCTTCCTCGGCAAAGTCGTCGACGGCAAGCAGAAGATCGTGAAGATTTTGCCGAAACTCCACAATTAGAGCATCATCCTTGAAAATCTTCCGCCCGGCGTTGTGCCGGGCGGGAGTCATACGCGGGCGCCAATGGCTACTTTCATCCAGCTTTTGGTCTCCGGCCTCGCGACCGGGGCGATCTACGCCTTGGCCGCGGTCGGATTCACGCTTTTGTGGCAGACGTCGCAGACGATCAATTTCGCTCAAGGCGAATTCGTCATGGTGCCTGCCTTCTTCATTCTCGAAGCGATGTACCTCGGCGCCCCGTTCTGGCTCGCCATCCTGATCGGGATTGCGCTCTCGCTTCTGCTTCTCGGCTTGACCTTCAAGTTCATCATCGTCGATCCGATGATCAAGCACGGTGTTTTGCCGCTGGTGATTTCGACCATCGCGCTGTCGCTGTTCATGAAGGAGATGGTCAAGAATCTCTATAGCGCGAACGCGCAGCCGTTTCCGTCGCTGGTGGCGTCTTATGACTTTCACTTCTTCGGCGCGGTGATCTCGTCGCAGAGTCTTGCCGTTCTCGCCGTCGCCATTTCGGCCGTCATGGCGCTGCACTTTCTGCTGCACAAGACGCGGCTCGGCCGCGCCATGCAAGCGACCGCACAGAACCCGACGCTCGCCGGCATCCTCGGCATCCCGGTGCGGCGCATGGTGCTATACACCTTTCTCATCAATGCGGTGCTCTGCGCGATTGCCTCGATCCTGATCAGCCCAATCTATCTCGCCAAATTCATCAACGGCGAGACGCTGGGGATAGCGGCATTTCTTGCCGCCATCATCGGCGGTTTCAACCAAGTGCGCGGTGCGATCCTTGGGGGCTTCCTGATCGGCATTCTCGATAATCTGTCTGCAGCGTACATCTCGTCCACCTATCGTAGCGCGCCTCCGCTCCTGATCCTGATCGTGATCATCATGTGGCGCCCGCAAGGTTTGCTTGGCCGCGTCGAGGAGCGCACGGTATGAGCCGTCTTGGCGTCATCGCTGTTGTGGCCGCCACGGCATTCTTCGCGATTGTCCCGCTGTTTCTCAAGCCCTACGGCATTTATCTGAGCTCGACCTGGGTCGTACTGTCGATCGCGGCAATGGGCCTCAACCTGACGCTCGGTTATGCCGGGCAGGTGTCGTTGGCGCAGGGTGCCTTTGTCGGCATCGGCGCCTATACGGCGGCGCTGATGATGCACGCCGGGGTTCCTTATCCGATCTGCTTCGTGAGCGCCGGATTGATCTGTTTCGCCATCGGTTGGGTGCTCGGCTACCCGGCGCTACGCGTGCAGCATCATTATCTTGCCTTCGTCACACTTGCTTTCACAGCGTTGGTATTCCTGGTTTTTCGCAACGAAGAATGGCTGACGGGCGGCACCTATGGTTTGAGTGGCATTGCGCGTCCGTCGTTTTTCGGCTGGTCGACCAAGGGCGCGCTGAGCTTCTACTATTTCAGCTTCGGCATCATGGTGGTGTTGACGGCGGCGACGTGGTGGATGCTGCATTCGCCTTGGGGACGCGCCTTTGTCGCGCTGCGTGAAAATCCGATCCGCGCGTTATCGCTCGGTCTCGACACGCGCCGCTACACGCTGATGGCCTTCGCCATCGGGTCGAGCCTCGGCGGGCTGGCCGGCGCGGTCTTTGCGCCGCTGGTCCAATATATCGAACCGCTGTCCTTCGCGCTCGATCTGTCGCTCAATCTGTTGCTCATGGTCATCGTCGGCGGCAGCGGTTATTTCTTCGGACCGTTTGTCGGCGCGCTGATTGCCGTACTGCTGCCCGAGTGGCTGCGCTTCATTCAGGGATATTACCTCGTCTGCTACGCCATATTGGTCATGCTGATGATGGCGTTTTGCCCCTTCGGCATCGTTGGCCTGCTTGAGCGCGGTATCAAACTGGTGATCTTCAAGCGCAACCCGCCACAGTCGAAGCTGCAATCCGAGAGCGCGAACCCATGAGCTCCGTGCTCGAGGTAACCAATCTGCGCAAGCAGTTCGGCGGCATCATTGCGGTCGATGGCGTCTCTTTCGATGTGCGCGATGGTGAAATCCTCGGCATCATCGGGCCGAACGGCTCGGGAAAATCCACCTTATTCAATTGCGTGCTCGGCCAATTGCGGCCGAGCGAAGGAGAAGTAAGGATCGACGGCCGGCAAACCACCGGATTTCGACCTTGCGATCTCAACCGCCTGGGCGTGAGCCGGACGTTCCAGTTGCTGCAGGTTTTCCCGCAACTTTCGGTGCGCGATAACCTCATTCTGGCGGGGCAGGAGCATCAGGGCACGATGTATTCGCGCCTGTTCGGCCGCTCCGATGCCGGGCTGACCGATGCGGCCGCCCAAATGATCGACTTTTTTCGCCTGTCGCATCTGGCGGATGAAATGGCCGGCTCGCTGAGTTACGGGCAGCAGAAACTACTCGATGCTGCCATGGCCTTCATGGCCGGCCCGCGGCTTGTGCTGCTCGATGAACCCGCCGGCGGCGTGAACCTGACCATGCTCGGACAATTGCGTGAGCGGTTGCAAACTTATCATGCGGAGCGCAAGGCCACGTTTGTGGTGATCGAACATCAGATGGAATTCGTCATGGCGCTATGCACGCGCGTGCTGGTGCTCGCCGAAGGCAAGCTGATCGCCGAGGGCACACCTCGCGACATCCGCAATAACCCCGTCGTTATCGAAGCATATCTCGGGCATTGAGCGAATGAACGCGGCCGAACCAGCTTTGATCGTGGACGGCGTTTTCGCCGGCTACGGCAAGATGACCATTCTCAACGGTATCACGGCGAGAATTCGCCGCGGCACGATCACCACCGTGATCGGCCCAAACGGCGCCGGCAAATCGACGTTGTTCAAGACGATTTTCGGTCTGCTGCCGGTGCGCAGCGGTAGCATTACGCTCGGCGGGAAAAACATCACTAATTTTTCGCCGCGCGATATGCTCGATGCCGGTGCCGTCTATATCCCGCAGGGACGCAACATATTTCCGGAATTGAGTGTGCTGCACAACCTTGAGCTTGGTGGCGTCGCCTTGGCCGACCAATCGAGCCTGCCGGGGCGTATCGATAAAGTCATGCACCGTTTCCCCATGCTGCGGGAAAAGGTCACCGCGCAAGCCTCAACTCTTTCGGGCGGTCAGCAAAAGTTGCTCGAAGTCGCGCGCGGCATGCTGCTCGATCCCAAATTGGTGCGCATCGATGAGCCGTCCATTGGACTTTCCCCGCTGCTCGTGCAGGAGGTTTTTGCGATCCTCAAAGGCCTGCGAGATTCCGGCGTCACCGTGCTCTTGATCGAGCAGAACGCCAAGCAGGCA
This sequence comes from Xanthobacteraceae bacterium, assembly GCA_036490575.1. GTDB lineage: Bacteria > Pseudomonadota > Alphaproteobacteria > Rhizobiales > Xanthobacteraceae > BOG-931. Next base: position 6,476 of record DASXDP010000087.1, on the reverse strand, counting down.
TTGCAGATTTCCGATTACGGCCTCGTTCTGGAACAGGGCCAAACTCGAATCGAGGATACCGCGCCGCGAATTCTTGCCGATACCCGAATCGCGCAATTGTTTCTCGGCGGCGGCCTAGCGCCGGCGGAGCCCGTGTCATGAGCAAGCGCAGGATGCTGCTTGGATTGATCGGCGCGAACATCATGGGATCGCTGTCGCCGCCGCTGTTCGCCGACGCCTTCGCGGCCGCCGGCATCGATGGCTTTTATCATCTGATCGATGTCGACCGCATGCGGGAGCGGCGCCTGCCGTATCTGCTCGATTCGATCAAAGCCGCGGGCTTTGCCGGCACAAACATCACCTATCCGTTCAAACAGGACATCATCCCGCTGCTCGATGCGATCGATCCGGAAGCCGCCCAGGTTGGCGCGGTCAATACGGTTGCGATCGCGGCGGACGGCCGTGCCACCGGCTACAATTTCGACCGGCGAGGCTGGCGCCGTAGCTTCGAGGAAAGCTTCGGCCGCGACAGCGCCCGTAACGCGACGGTGGTGCAGATTGGCGCCGGCGGGGCGGGGCGCGCCGTCGCCTTTGCCTTGATGGATCTGGGCATTCGAGTCCTCGTTCTGCACGACCTTGATGCCGCGCGTGCGAATGCGCTCAAGAGCGATCTAGCCAAACATTTCGATCCGTCGCGCTGTCGTATTGCCGGCGACGTTGAGCGCGAAATCGACGCGTCCGCGGGCGTCGTCAACGCGACGCAACTCGGCATGCGCGGCTTCCCTGGTAATCCTGTGCCGGTGGCGGCGCTCAAGAGCACACATTGGGCCGCCGACGTGATCTATACGCCGATCGAGACGGCATTCCTGCAGGCCGCCGCCGCCAAGGGCTGCCGCGTGTTGAACGGTGGGGGCATGTGCGTGCATCAAGCCGCCGAGGCGTTCCGCCTGTTTACAGGCGTTGAGGTCGGCATTGCGCGCCTGCATCGTACTTTCGCTGCGGCGCTTGCGGAGCGCGATGCGGCGCTGACCCCGGCAATCTGACGTTCGCGATCGCAAACCGGAGGATAGGAGCCATGAAGACCTCGATCGCCACGGTTTGCCTCAGCGGCGGCTTGAGCGAGAAGCTGGAGGCCATCGCGGCGGCTGGATTCCGTGGCGTGGAAATCTTCGAAAGTGATCTCCTGTCGTATCACGGAACGCCGCCTGACATCGCCAGGGAAATGGCCGATCTCGGCCTCAAGGCCATCACGTTCCAGCCGTTTCGAGATTTCGAGGGGATGCCGGAGCCGCAGCGCACGCGCACCTTCGACCGTGCCGAACGCAAATTCGACGTGATGCAGGAACTCGGCTGCGATCTGTTGATGGTATGCAGCAATGTGTCGCCGGAATCGCTCGGCGGCATCGACCGCGCCGCCGCCGACTTCAGGGCTCTCGGCGAGCGGGCAGCCAAACGCGGCCTGCGCGTCGGGTTCGAGGCGCTGGCCTGGGGCCGCCATATCAATGACTATCGCGACGCCTGGGAGGTGGTGCGCCGCGCCGACCACCCGGCCATCGGCCTTGTGCTCGATACCTTCCATACCTGCGCCCGCAAGACCGATCTTAAACCGATGCATGCGATCCCGAGCGACCGGATTTTCCTGGTGCAGCTTGCCGACGCGCCCTGGCTCGACATGGATGTGCTGTCCTGGAGCCGGCATTTCCGCTGCTTCCCCGGCCAGGGCGACATGCCGATTGTCGACTTCATGAAGGCCTTGCTGGTGACCGGCTACGATGGCGAGTTTTCACTGGAGATTTTCAACGATCAGTTCCGCGCCGGATCGCCGCGTTCGGTCGCGGTCGACGGTCAACGCTCGCTGATTTCCCTTATGGATCAATTGCGCGACGTCAGCGGCGCGGCTTCGCTCGGTATTCCCGCTATGCCGCCACGTTCCAAATGCTTGGGTGTGGAGTTCATCGAATTCGCCGTCGACGACCGCACGGCCGATGAGCTGGGTAAATTCATCGCTGCGCTCGGATTTCACGAGACCGCGCGACACAAATCGAAGGCCGTGACGCGCTGGACTCAAGACGCGATCAATCTGGTCATCAACAGGGAAAAGGAAGGCTTCGCCCATTCGCACTATATTACGCACGGGCCCTCCGTATGCGCGATCGGGCTCAAAGTGCAGGACGCTTCAGCGGCGCTCGATCGCGCGGAGAAGCTTTGCGACACGCCGTTTCGGCAAAAAGTCGGTCCCGGCGAACTGGAAATTCCGGCGGTGCGCGGTATGGGTGGCAGCCTTCTGTATTTTCTCGACTCGACCAGCAAACTGGCAAAAGTCTGGGACATTGAGTTTGAACCAGTCAAAGGCGCGGGCGCGCCGGCCGGAATCGGCCTCACGACTGTCGATCATATTTCGCAATCGACGCATTACGAAGACATGCTGTCGTGGCTGTTATTCTACACGTCGCTGCTCGATGTCGTTAAGACGCCGCAGGTCGACATTAACGACCCCGGCGGCATTGTGCGCAGCCAGGTCATCGAAACGGCGGATGGCGCTTTGCGGATTGCGCTGAACGCGTCGCAAAGCCAACGCACGCAGTCGTCGCTCTTTCTGAACGAATATTTCGGCTCCGGCGTTCAGCACATCGCATTCGACACCGACGACATCGTGGCCACGGCAATGAAGCTGAAGGCAAGCGGTGTTGAGATCCTCGCCATTCCGGAAAATTACTATGACGACCTTGAGGCGCGGGTCGATCTGCCCGCCGCCCGGCTGAAGGTTTTCAAGGACAATAACATTCTCTACGACAAGGACGCCGGCGGCGAATATCTCCAGATCTATACCCGGAGCTTCAAGGACCTGTTCTTTCTGGAGATCGTCGAGCGGCGCGGCTACAAAGGTTTTGGCGCCATCAACGCGCCAATCCGGCTGAACGCACAGTCGCGACTATCGGCGAAATCGGCGACTGGTATCTGATGGCGACGAAGCGCCTGCGCATCGCGGTTGCCGGTGCCGGCATGATCGGGCAGCGTCACATCCAACTCGTATCGCAGGGCGGCGGCTGTGAATTGTTGGCGATTGTCGATCCGGCGCCGTCCGCCCGCGTGATTGCCGACGGGCTGGGCGTGCCGCTGTTTGCGTCGCTGTCCGAATTGTTTGCGCGCGAAACACCCGATGGCGTCATCATTGCCACGCCCAACGGCATGCACGTGGAGCACGGCCTCGCCTGCGTTGCCGCCGGGGTCCCCGCGCTGATCGAAAAGCCGATCGCCGAATCGGTTGCGGCGGGCGAGCGGCTCTGTACAGCCGCTGAAGATGCCAAAGTGACACTGCTCGTGGGCCATCACCGCCAGCACAGTCCGATCATGGAAAAGGCCGTTGAGATCGTGCGCAGTGGACGGCTCGGGCGCCTCGTTGCCGTGATCGGCACCGCGCTTTACTGCAAGCCCGACGGCTATTTCGCTGAAGCGCCCTGGCGCCGGCAATTGGGTGCCGGGCCTATCCTCGTCAATCTTATTCACGAGATCGGCAATTTACGCGCGCTGTGCGGCGAAATCGCCGCCGTCCAGGCGATCACGTCGAATGCCGTGCGCGGATTTGCGGTCGAAGACAGCGCCGCCATCAACCTGCACTTCGCGACCGGCGTATTGGGAACTTTCATGCTGTCCGATACAGCCGCGTCAGGACGGAGCTGGGAGCAGACCTCGCGCGAGGATAAAAACTTTCCCACCTATCCCGACGAAGACTGCTACGTCATCGCGGGCACTGACGCCTCGCTGGCGATTCCGACGATGCGGCTGAAGCGATTTGCCGGTTCCGATGAGCGCTCATGGTGGGTGCCGCTCCGCACCGAAACGATCGCGATCGAGCGCGCCGACCCGCTGCAACGCCAGTTGGAGAATTTCTGTGCTGCCATCCGCGGCGACGCCAAGCCGGTGGTCACGGGGCGCGACGGCTTGCAAAACTTGCGCGTCATCGAAGCACTGACCCAGGCGGCGCGTAGCGGGGCAACAGTCTCACTGGCGTAAATGTTGGAATGCGGTTTGGAAGCTGCCGGAGGCGCCGCGCGGCCGGAGCGGGGTTGTCGGCAAGCGATTTCAGTGGGTTGGCACTCACGATGACCCTATAGCCTGTGGTCATCGGACTGTCATATAAAGCTGTTCGTTTGTCCGCACGAGGAATGCCATGCAGATCGTAATCGACGACGCGGCGGGCGCCACGGCGCGGGTGGCGCTGATGGGAAAGCTCGACATCCAGGGCGCGGAGGTCATCGCGCTGCCTCTCGCAACCCTGTCGGGCGGCAAGAAAAATATTATCATCGACATGTCGGGCGTGAGTTTCATCGCCTCTATCGGTATCCGCCATCTGGTCTCCGCCGCCAAGGCGCTTGCGCGCCGGGGTGGCACCCTGATCCTGATCAGCCCGACCGACATTGTCGCCGGCATTCTCACGACCGCCGGCATCAACTCGATAATTCCGACGGTCGGCAGCGAAAGCGAAGCGCGTGCGCTCGTGGGCGGGGCGTGAGCCGCCTGCCGGCAAAGGCCCAGGAAGCCCTGTTCTCGACTACGATGATGTTCGAGCGCATCGTATGGCTCGCCCGTCGCAGCGCGGTTCTGCTTGCCGCGGAGCAGGCGGCCGCCCCGGCTGCAACCCAGGTTGAAGTGGCAGCATGAGTGACGTGAAGGTCAGGCTGCTGGTCGTAGATGACGTCGCGGAAAATCGCGACCTGCTGATCCGGCGGCTCAATCGGCTTGGCATCGATCAGGTCGATGAGGCGGCGAACGGCTTGGAAGCGCTCGCGGCCCTTGACGCCAAAACCTACGATTTGATGTTGCTCGACATTATGATGCCTGAGCTCGACGGGTTTGGCGTGCTCGCCGCGCTCAAGGAGCAGGGCCGCACCAACGACCTGCCGATCATCGTGATCTCGGCGATGAACGAAATCGAGGCCGTTGTCCGTTGTGTCGAGCTTGGTGCCGAGGATTTTCTGTTTAAGCCCTTCAACCCCACGCTGCTCCGCGCGCGGGTGCTTTCCTCGCTTGAGAAAAAGGCGCTGCGCGACCGCACTCGCGAGGAGCTCAAGCGCAAGCAGGCGGAACTGAATGAGGCGCGCACGCTCCAGCTCGCGCTGACCCCGCAGCCGTTCAGGGCATTGCTGCGCAGTCATCCGGTCTCCATCGACGTTGTGATGGAACCGGCCAAGGAGGTCGGCGGCGACCTGGTCGATTACTTTCAGGTTGGCGACGATTTACTGGTGCTGCTGCTCGGCGACGTCTCCGATAAGGGCGCCGGCGCCGCCTTGATGATGGCGCGCACCCATTCCGTGTTTCGCGCCCTCGCTGGCCGGCCCGATGCCGCAGCGCTGTTCGCGGACCCGGCCAAGGCGATGAATCTCGTCAATGCGACGCTCAGCGTTGCCAATTCGACCTGCATGTTCGTAACGCTCTTGCTGGCGAGCTTCGACATTGCCACGCGCCGGCTGACCTTCGTTCGTGCCGGGCATATCCCGCCGTTTCACCGCAATGGCGCGAGTGCGGGGGCTCGGCTTTCCGGTTCGGGCGGGCCGCCGCTAGGATTGGTGGAAGATTTCGACTATCAGCAGGATTCGGTTGTGCTTACGGAAAACGATCGCGTGCTGATTGTCACCGATGGGTTCACCGAGGCAAACGCACCGAGCGGCGCCATGTATGGTGAGGAACGCATCGATGCGTTCATGGCAACTCTGGAAAATCATGCCATGCAGCCGTTGCAGCGGCTGGTCAAGGATGTGCGCAGCTTCGAGGCTGGACGCCCGGCGTCCGACGATATGGCGGCCATTTTGCTCTCTCTCGGCAACGCGGCTGAACCATGACCGCCGCATTTGAAGTCAGTATAAAGCCGGGCTCGGCCGAGATTTCCAACTTGACGGAAACGGCCATGGCGTTTTTGCAGGGCGGGGGAGTCGATAGCCTGACGACCCATCACGTCGCGCTTGCGCTGGAGGAAATGCTGACGAATTTGGCAACCCACGGAAATGCTGCCGATTCGCCGGCAACGATCCGTCTCGCGATTGATCCCCACAAGGTGAACGTCGAAATTATCGATTGCGGCGAATATTTCGACCCGCGTGAAACGCCGGATCCCGACATCGCGAAAGATGTCGCGGATCGCGAGGTCGGGGGACTTGGACTTTATCTCGTCCGGAAAATCGCCGTTGATATCGCCTACGCCCGACGCGACGGAAGAAATGTTACGACTTTCGCGCTTGCTCGCAGTACAATATGATCATCGGAGGTCGGGGGACGTGATGGAAATTAGCGACGAGTTTACGGGTGACATATGCGTCGTTAGCGCGCGTGGCCGACTCGACGGAAATTCGAGCGAACAATTTGGGGGGCGGCTTCAAGCGTTGATCGCCCCCGACCGCTCAAAGCTGCTGGTCGATTTTTCCGGAATCAATTTCGTCACCAGCGCGGGCTTGCGCGCGGTAATCTTGGTGCTGAAAAAAGTGAAGGCCGCGAACGGTGTT